>JAMCWO010000041.1 GCA_023481165.1 Planctomycetota bacterium
CGGCTGGGGTGACCGCAGCACCTTCTTTTGGAACCCGTTCCGCAAATTATGGGTGATGAGCTGCCGGCATGGGTGGGGCCAACCGCGGGCGCGGCGGTACTGGGAAGTGTGGGACATGGAGAAAGGACCTTACTGGCGGTCGCCGGGTCAGCCGGATTATGCGTACTTCTGGATCGGCTCCGATACGCTCGACCCCGCGCGGCCGGACTACAAGATCGACCCGCAACTCTACAACCTCGATGCGGTCGGCTACGAAAGTCTGATGCTGGGCCTCTTTACCATTTGGCGCGGTCAGCCCGGGCCGCGCGAGAAACCGAACGAAGTCTGCGTCGGGTTCAGCCGAGACGGCTTCCATTGGACCCGGCCGGACCGGCGTGCGTTCTGCCCCGTCTCGGAGACGCCCGGCGCATGGAACTACGCGAACGTGCAGTCGGCGGCGGGGGGGTGTCTCGTCATGGGCGACCAGCTTTACTTCTACGTCAGTGCAAGAGGCAACGGCCGCGTGGCAGGACTGGCCACGTTGCGGCGGGATGGCTTCGCCTCCATCGACGCCGATGCCTCCGGCGGCACGTTGACCACCCGGCTTGTGACCTTCAACGGTAAGTACCCATTCGTGAACCTCGATGCCCCGCAAGGCGAGCTGCGTGTCGAGATTCTGGATGAGAAGGGCGATCCGATTTCACCCTTCACACGCGCCAACTGCGTGGCGGTGCGTGGCGACAGCACGCTGGTGCGTGTGCGCTGGTCTGGAGCGTCGGACCTCTCCGCCGTAGCCGGTAAGAAGGTGCGATTGCGGTTCCATCTGACCAACGGCAGCTTGTACGCGTTCTGGGTCAGTCCTGACGCTTCAGGGGCCAGCTACGGCTACGTAGCTGCCGGCGGCCCCGGCTTCACGAGCAACATGGACACTGTGGGACAATCAAGTGGCCACCATCAGGGAGGATAGCGATGCACATTGGGATTATCTCAGATACGCACGACCATCATCGTCACGTCATGCAGGCGATCGAGATCTTTCGCCGGCGCCGGGTCGAGTATGTTCTGCACGGCGGCGATATCGTCGCGCCGTTCACCATCCAGGCGTTCTCCGAGCTGCGCGAGGCAAAGCTCATCGCGGTATTCGGCAACAACGACGGTGATAAGCTGCGGCTGAAGGCCACCGTGGAGGCGTTTGGCGGCGAAATTCACGAATACTGCTACAAAGGCGAGTTGGCCGGACGGAAGATCTGTATGATGCACACAGATCATCTGGCCGAAGATGCGATCCGGAGCCAGATGTACGATCTGGTCATCTACGGCCACACGCATCATCAGGATATCCGGCGGGAGGGCAGGACTCTCGTCGTCAACCCGGGCGAAACCACGGACTGGATCACCGGCTCCGCCCGGGTGGCGATTGTCGATCTTGATGACATGAGCTGCACGACCGAGGCGCTGGGCTAAGAAGAAGATCCGATAGGACCGATGGGACGAATCGGACCGATAGGACCCATACGCTTCTCAGGTTCGCAGCTTCTTCAGGTTCTGCAGCGAGATTTCCGCGCCTTGGAGGGGCGGGACGGCGTCTTTCTCTTCCTCGATGATGTACCATTGGGTCGTGCCGGCGGCCCGGATGAGCTTGAAGATCTCGCCCCACTTGACGTCGCCTTCGCCGATCATGGCTTTCGGGTTCGTGGCGGAATGCTCCTTGAGGTGAATGGTGACGGCCCGGCCGGGATAACGCTTGAGATACATGACCGGATCGCCGCCGCCATCCATGCAGTTGCCCAAGTCGAGCTGCATGATAACGTCCCTGCTGGTATTGCTGGCGATGATGTCCCAGGGGGTCGTACCGCCGAGATCGTCGAAGTCGTGCTGGTGGGCGTGATAGCCGACCCACATGCCCTGCGGCTTGAGCTTTCCGGCCAGGACGTTGAGCCGTTTGGCGTGGCCGAGCCACGTCTCTTTCGGGTTGGTCTTCGCCGGCTCCAGCCAGGGGACAATTACGTACTTGTTGCCCAGGATCTTGTTGAATTCGAGCGTGGCGGCCAGCTTGTTGTCGGCGAGGTCCTCCATCTGGGTGTGTGTACCGCAGCAAACCAACCCATTGCTGTCGAGCATCTTGCGGATGTCCTTGGCCTCGTGGCCATAATAGCCGGCGAACTCGACGCCCTGGTAGCCCATCTTTGCCACCTGCGCGAGCACGCCGGGCAGGTCTTTCTCCGCCTCTTTGCGGACCGAGTAGATCTGCAGACCCACCGGTATCTTACCGCCTTTTGCCACACTCTCGCTCTCCTGTTCCTTCATGCAGCCGGCGCCCGCCAGAGTCAGAGCGGCCGCGGATGCCGTAGTGGCCAGAAAACCTCGACGGGACAGATTGGAGTTGCTCGATTCCATCTTCATGCTCCTTCATCGTATATGGACCCGGTTTCGGTGGCGGATCGGGACCCCAAACGCTACGCGCCGCGTTTGGGAGCCCTACTTCGCCTCAATTTCCAACCGTAGTGGGCCCAATTGTAGCCTCGCTTCCCGCGAACGTCAATTTCAAAGGACGCATCCGCCACGTGGGGGTGCGGTCGGCATATGGTGGCGGATTCGGCCAGGTCTTGTCCGGGTGGCAGCGGCAAGCGGAGTCCTCGGAGCTTGCCGCGGCCACCCGATCTGCGAGTCTCTCAGCTCAGGGATTCTTGCGCTGGTCGAGACGTTCGCCGGCGGGACGGCGCACAGGAATGTCCAGGCCGCCGCTGGCTTCGAGTTCATCGAAGAGCTGTTTCTTCATCGCCTCGACCTGCGGCTGGTACGCGGGGACAGCGATCAAGTTATGCCGCTCGTGCGGATCGGTCTGGAGGTCGTAGAACCCGTCGTAGTCCCACACGCCGTAGTAGTAGATGTACTTGTATCGCTCCGTGCGAATTGCGAATAGCGTCGGCGTCGCGGGGAAATTCCATTCCCAATGGTACTCATAGAGAATGTGATCGCGCCAGGGGCTCGACTGGCCTTGCAGAAGCGGCAGAAACGAGCGGCCGTCGATCTTCGCGGATTTCGGGACGGGCACGCCGGCGGCCGCCAGGAGCGTGGGCGCGATGTCAATGTTCTGTACCATCTGCGTTACTCTCGTGCCCGGGGCAATCAGTCCCGGCGCGTACGCGAGCATCGGGATGCGGATCGACTCCTCGAAGCCATCCCGCTTGTCGTAGAACCCGTGCTCGCCCAGAGCGAAGCCGTTGTCGCCCATGTAGATCACGAGCGTGGACCGGCTCAGACCCGACTCATCGAGATAGCTCAGCACGCGTCCGAGATTCTCGTCCAGCCCGTGCAGGGTCTCGCAGTACTGGTGGTAGAGGTTATCGAAGGAGGGGACCGGATCGTTGTCATACGGCCCGGTTTCCATGTGATCCACGCCATGAATGCTGTATCGACGCTCGCGGACCCAATGGGGCTGAGTTTGGTAGTTGTCCTCCGTATTGGCCATCGTCTCAGGCCGCTTGATGGGGCTCTGAGCGTACCGGCCCGCGTGACGTTGGGCCGGCTCAAAGGGGTAGTGGACTGCTTTGTGGGACAGGTACAGGAAGAAGGGCCGGTTGGCGTCCCGGCCGGTCTTGAGCCATTGCAGGGCGTGGTCCGTCAGGACGTCCGTCGTATACCCCGGGAAGCTCTGCCGCTTGCCGTTGACGTTGAGGATCGGGTTGAGATACTCGCCCTGGCCTTTGAAACTGGCCCAGTAATCGAAGCCGGGCCGGGGGTCATCCTGCTCGTGCCCCATGTGCCACTTGCCGATGAAAGCCGTCTGGTAGCCGGTCTGTTGCAGGTATTGCGGGAAAAACGTGGTCCCCGACGGCTCGGGCCGCTGGTTGTCGACGATGTGATGATGGTGCATGTACTGGCCGGTCAGGATCGAAGCCCGGCTCGGCGAGCACAGAGACGTGCTGACAAACGCATTGACCAGATGGGCGCCCTGCTGCGCCATGCGGTCCATGTTCGG
>JAMCWO010000149.1 GCA_023481165.1 Planctomycetota bacterium
GCCGGCGATGGCAGTACACGAAGGTACACCAGGTCGGTAGCCACATCATCCTGGAGACACCCGAACCAAGCCACCAACGGATCGCCGTCCCGGCACACGACTCCATTCGTCTCGGCACTTTGAGTTCGATCCTGCGAACGATTGCCGACCACAAGGGTGTGTCTCGTGACGAGATCATCGCGACGTTGTAAAGGATCCGCATCGCATCAACGCGGAGCCACAGGATTCAATGCGGCCGGGAATTCCCGATCCAGCGCGAGGTTCAATTCCAGCACGTTGACCCGCGGCTCTCCCAGAAAGCCCAGACGGCGGCCCTGGGTGTGCGCGTCCACGAGGTGCCGGACACGGCTGGGCGCGACACCGCGCGCTTGTGCCACGCGGTCGAGTTGCGCATACGCCGAAGCAGGACTGATGTCGGGATCCAGTCCGCTCGCCGAGGCGGTGACCAGGTCGGCGGGAACAGGCCCGGCGAATGCAGGGTTGTCGCGGCGGAACTTCGCTACGTCTGTCTCGATGCGGTCGGCGAGCTTTCTGTTCGTCGGTCCGAGATTCGATCCGCCGGAGCTGAGCGGGTCGTAGCCGTTGCCGGCCGCCGACGGCCTCCCGTGGAAATACCCCGGGGTCGTGAAGTTCTGGCCGATTAACGTCGAACCCACTACCACGCCCTTGACCTCAATCATGCTCCCGTCGCTCTGCCGGGGGAAGAATGACTTCGCGAGCGCGGTGATGAGGCCCGGATAGAGGCAGCCGGTCAGCACGCCCAACACCAACGTCATCCGCAGCGCCGTTTTCAAATGGCTGAGCATTCGAGTTCTCCTCAAGCCAGGCGCAGAAGCGCCAGCAACCGATCGATGAGCCAGATGCCGGGAAACGGCGCCACGACGCCCCCAGCGCCGTAGATCAGCAAGTTGCGGCGCAGCAGAGCGGCCGCCCCCATGGGCTTGTAACGGATCCCCTTCAGCGCCAGGGGTACCAAGGCGATGATGATCAGTGCATTGAAAATCACGGCGGCCAGCACCGCGCTCTCCGGGCTGTGCAGCCCCATGACGTTCAGCTTCCGCATCGAGGGATAGGTGACCATGAACATGGCGGGAAGAATGGCGAAGTACTTCGCCACATCGTTGGCGATCGAGAACGTGGTCAAAGCGCCCCGCGTCATCAGGAGTTGCTTGCCGATGGCGACCACCTCGATGAGTTTCGTGGGATTGCTGTCCAGGTCCACCATATTGCCCGCCTCTTTGGCGGCCATCGTCCCGGTGTTCATGGCCAGACCGACGTCGGCCTGGGCGAGCGCCGGCGCGTCGTTGGTGCCGTCTCCCGTCATGGCCACCAGCCGCCCCCCGGCCTGCTCCTTCTTGATGAGGTCCATTTTGTCCTGCGGCGTGGCCTGCGCGAGGAAATCGTCCACGCCGGCTTCCGTGGCAATCGCCGCCGCGGTCAGCGGGTTGTCTCCCGTGATCATGACGGTGCGGATGCCCATCGCGCGAAGCTGCCCAAAACGCTCGTGCATGCCTCCCTTCACAACGTCTTTGAGATGGATTACACCGAGCACCTTTGGCCCGTTGGCCACCGCCAAGGGGGTGCCACCGGAACGCGCGATTCGCTCCGCGACATCCGTCAGTTGGGCCGGGATCTTCCCTCCCTGCGAGCGCACGAACTCCACGACCGCGTCGGTCGAGCCTTTCCGGATCGAGTCGCCGTTCAGATCGACTCCGCTCATCCTCGTTTGCGCGGAGAAAGCGATGAAGCGCGCCTCCCTCTCCGAGATCTTCCGGCCTCGCAGCTTGTATTTCTCCTTGGCCAGCACGACGATCGAACGGCCCTCGGGCGTTTCGTCGGCGAGACTGGAGAGTTGCGCCGCATCCGCCAGTTCGGCTTCCGAGACGTGCTCCATCGGGATGAACTCCACGGCCTGCCGGTCTCCCAGGGTGATGGTCCCGGTCTTATCCAGCAGCAGCGTGTTGATGTCGCCGGCGGCCTCGACGGCCTTGCCGCTCATGGCCAGCACATTGTGCTGCATAACGCGATCCATGCCGGCGATTCCAATGGCGGAGAGCAGTCCCCCGATGGTGGTGGGGATCAGGCAAACCAGGAGTGAAATGAGCACTGTCACGCTGGGCGCCCGCCCGGCCCCCGCGGAGGCCACGCTGTATTGAGCGAACGGCTGGAGCGTCACTACCGCCAGCAGAAACACCAACGTCAAGCCGGCAAGCACGATGTTGAGTGCGATCTCGTTGGGCGTCTTCTGCCTCTCGGCTCCTTCGACCAGCGCGATCATGCGGTCCAGAAAGGTCTGGCCCGGGCTGGCGGTGATGCGAACCTTGATCCAGTCCGAAAGAACCTTCGTCCCGCCCGTCACGGCGCTACGGTCGCCGCCGGACTCGCGGATGACCGGCGCACTCTCGCCCGTGATGGCGGATTCGTCCACGCTGGCGATGCCCTCGATGACCTCCCCGTCGCTGGGAATCGTGTCCGCGGCTTCACAGAGGACTGTATCCCCTTGGCGAAGCTGTGCCGCTGGAACGGTCTCGGCCTTCCCGCCTGGTTTGAGCAGCCTGGCCACGGTCTCAGTTCTGGTCTTGCGGAGCGTGTCGGCCTGTGCTTTGCCGCGGCCCTCGGCCATGGCCTCCGCGAAATTGGCGAACAGCGCGGTGAACCAGAGCCAGAGAGTTATCTGGATCGTGAACCCGAGATACGGCGCTTGCTGGATCAGGTCACGAATCACGATCAGGGTCGTCAGCGCGG
This sequence comes from Planctomycetota bacterium, assembly GCA_023481165.1. Classification (GTDB taxonomy): domain Bacteria; phylum Planctomycetota; class Phycisphaerae; order Sedimentisphaerales; family Anaerobacaceae; genus PLanc-01. The sequence continues at coordinate 2,746 of JAMCWO010000149.1, forward strand.
CGCCCACTTCGACGACGAACATGACCGGGTTCTTCATCATCTTGAGCGGGTTCAGCTTGACGAACGAGTCTCGAATCGCGCGCCTGACGATGGGAGGATCGAACAGCGGCCGCGCCCGCTTCCCTCTTGCCGGCAGCATTGACACGGCAGGAGACACAGCCAGGTCAGACATGCGCCGCCTCCAGCATCAGGAAGTGCTCGACCACGGGTCCAAGCGCCAGCGCGGGAAAGAAAGTAAGCGCGCCCACAATCACGACGACTCCCACGAGCAGGACCACGAAGAGCGCGCCATGCGTGGGGAATGTCCCTGCCGAAGCAGGCACGAGACGTTTGCGCGCCAGGCTGCCGGCCACCGCCAGCAGCGGAATAATCATCAAAAAGCGTCCGATCAGCATGGCCAGTCCGGTGGTGATGTTGAACCAGGGAGTGTTGGCGTTCAAACCCGCGAAGGCGCTTCCATTATTGGCCGTGGCGCTCGAGTAGGCGTAGAGGATCTCCGCGAGTCCATGCGGCCCGCCATTCGCCAAGTTCGCAGTCGCCGGTCCCGGCGGGTTCATCCAACTGCCCTTGGCGAAGTGGATCACAGCACTGGTAGCGGAGAAGAGCAAGATACTCGCAGCCAGGATCAGCACGGCCAGCATCACCATCTTCACTTCCTTCTGCTCGATCTTCTTGCCCAGGTATTCCGGCGTCCGTCCCACCATCAACCCGGCGATGAAGACGGCCAGAATCGCGAACATCAGCATTCCGTACAGGCCCGCCCCTACGCCGCCAAACACCACCTCGCCCAACTCCATGTTCACGAGCGGCACGAGGCCGCCGAGGGGCGTGAAGCTATCGTGCATGGAGTTGACCGCCCCGCAACTGGCATCCGTCGTGGCCACCGCGAAAAGCGCTGAGGCAGGGATTCCGAAACGGACTTCCTTGCCTTCCATATTCCCCCCCGGCTGCGTTGCCGTGGGCCTGTTCTCGAGCCCCAGCCGGGCCAGAATCGGGTTACCCGACTGCTCGGCCGAGCAGGTGACGACGAAGCCTGCCAGGAACAGAATGCTCATGGCGGCAAACAGCGCCCAACCTTGCCGCGTGTCCCGCACCATCTTGCCGAACGTGTAGGTCAGGGCCGCGGGGATCAGAAAGATGCAGAGCATCTCCAGAAAGTTCGAGAGCGGCGTGGGATTCTCGTACGGATGCGCAGAGTTGGCGT
>JAMCWO010000083.1 GCA_023481165.1 Planctomycetota bacterium
TGCGAAGCTGGAAGGACGGGATCTTTTCGAACTCGATCATGATGTTGGTCGCCGCCATCATCGTGAACGAGAAGGAAGCGTCTTTCTTGGTGTCATCCGGCGTGCCGACCCAACGCTTGATCCGGTAGCCGGCCTTCGGCGCGGCCTTGACCGTAACGACTTCGAATTCACGGAACGAGCCGCTGCTCGGCTCAACGCTGCCGCCGGCCTGATTCGGATCGACCGGCTTGTTGTTGGGATCCACCACCGTGGCCGTCAAGGCGAAATACTGCGCCGGAGCCGCCCCGTAGTGCGCGCCCAAGTCGACGATGCCCATGTCCGGCACACCATCGGTCCGCGTGGTCAACGTGTACAGGTGACTCGTGGAAGATGCGTCGGTATTGGGACTGCCGGCGTTGACGCACGGGCTGTCCACCAACTGTCCCGCTGGCTTTTCGCTCAGATAGTAGTACCCGCGCGGTCCCTGGGTGAACTGCGGATTCGCGTGGAGATTGCCGGTTCCGGGGTCGTTGTCCTCGATCGCCGAATAGGTCGCGGAGCAATCATACAGATCGTCGCCGTTGCCCCAGAGGATGCAGTTGGTAATGACGGGGCTGGAGTTGCCGAAGGCCCAGACGCCGCCGTCGCGGGCCGGATTGAAGTCATCAATGACGATGGTGCAGTTCGTGATCGTCGGGGAGGAATCCTCCAGGTCGAACTGACCGCTGCCGGCGACTGCCGAGTTGTTCGTGACGAAGCAATTGAAAAGCTTCGGCGACGCATGGTAGCACGCGATGCCGCCGCCGACGCTCATGGACAAATTATTGCGGATGATGCAGTCGGAGAGGTCCGCGTCGGCCTCCTCGAAGTTGAGGCCGCCGCCGATGGCCGAGGCACCGAACGCCCAGTTGTCGCTGATGACGCAGTTGGTGATCAGGGGGGAGCCACCCAGGCAGTCGATGCCGCCGCCGTAGTAGCGGGCCTGGTTGTCCTTGATGATGCAGAAGCTGATGGTCGGCGAGGCGTTCTCGCACCGGATGCCGGCGCCGTAGTCCGCCACACCCCAGGAGAGGGTGAAGCCTTTCAGAACGCTGTCGCGCCCTTCGCCCTGGGCAAAAGTCACAATGGAGCCTTGTTTCGCCAGTCCGAGAAGGAGCGTCGTCTCCGGGTAAACATTCGGGTCGGCGAGGTTCGTCACGGGATCGCCTTGCCCTTGAAGTCGATCTGCTCGAGGAACATCGTATTGCTGCCGGCCTTGCCCTCGGCGATCAGGGTGTCCCCATCCTGGGCGGCGTCGATGGCCGACTGGATGGAGGTGTAGAAGTTGTTGGGCTCGCGCGTGTTGAGAACGCGTCCCAGTTGTCCCGTGGGGACGGCCTTCAGGGCATTGGCCGCATTGACGCGACCATGCGACAGGCACAGGCCCGGAACCACCTTGTCCGCCGTCTGCATCAGGATGTGCTTGACGTGGTAGACCGACAGGAAGGGAGACTTCGACCACAGCAGGGCCGCCACGCCGGAAACGTGCGGAGCCGCCACCGAGGTGCCGGTCAGCGCGCCGTACTGTGCGGTCACACCGTCCTTCGTCATCGACTCCGTTTCTTTCATCGGCGTCGTGCTCAGGACATTCAGACCGGGCTCGGCAACGTCCACCGTCTTGGGGCCGTAGTTCGACGGCCACGCGATCTGATCGTTGGCGTCGGTCGCCATGACCGAGATGATGTTGTCACAATCGTAACTGGCCGGATAGACCGGGACCTTGTCGTTGTTGACGGAACCGTTGCCGGCGGACGCCACGAAGAGAACGCCCTTCTTGCCGGCCGCCTCGATGGCGTCCTTGAGACTCTTGCTGTACTGGGGACCGCCCCAGGAGGCGTTGATGACCTTGGCGCCGCAGGCCGTCGCGTACTGGACCGCCGCCACAGCGGCATCGAGCTTCACGCCATCCTTGTCGGCGACCTTGCAGGTGATCATGCTGATGGTCCAGTTGACCCCGGCGATGCCCATCATGTTGTTGGCAAACGCCCCGATGATCCCCGCCACATAGGTCCCGTGGTAGACATCGTCCACCGGGTCCGACTTGTTGCCGATGAAGTCCCAGCCGTAGAAATCGTCCGCCTGGCCGTTGCCATCGTCATCGACGTTGGGCTTGCCAAACATCTCCTGCTGGTTCATCCAGAGGTTGAGCGCCAGGTCCGGGTGGGTTGTGTCCACGCCGGTATCGAGAATCGCAATCAGGAAACCCTTGACTCCCGTATGAATGTCCCACGCCTCCGGGGCACGGATGTCGGCGCCCTTCTTTCCGCCGCTCTGGCCGGTATTGTCCATGTCCCACTGCTTCGGGTAGTTGGGATCGTTGGGAACCTTATGGAGCTTGTACCGATAATTCGGCTCGGCGTACAAGACGTCCCCGCACGCCGCAAACCGCGTCATCGCGTCCGTCACGGACGTACCCTGGGGCAGATGTACCAGCGTCAGTCCCGGAACCACACCATCGTACTGCTGATGTACGGAAGTCCCCGCCAGAACCTGTCCACAGATCGCCTCGCGCACCGCCCGCGCCGTCCGCGGCCCGGTCAGATCGGGACAAGTCACAGGGGCAGTATCGCGGGAGACAAAGCGAACGAGCAGCTCTCCCGGCTCGGCCGCCGACGCACCGCCACAGTTCACGGTGTCCGCTAAGGTGAATGAGAATTCGCTCGCTGCTACCAGGCCCGCCTGAGTGCAGAAGATCAGCACTGAGCCAAGCAGCAGCCGCCAGGCGCCGGGTCGCTCCTGAATCTGCTCTTTCATATGCCTATTTCCGTTCAACTGTGTCTATCTCCGTACCAGGTCCGTTCCAGGGAACCCTCTGCTCCGAACCATCGTCATTTGCTGGGTCGGACTCCATCAGGGCCGCGGCGGCACGACGACTTCCTCCATGGAAGCGATCGCCTGGTTTTCCGTCTCTTCCTGCAGAATGATCGTCGGCTTGACCAGGATCAGAAGGATCTTCTCGTCCCGGACCGAGCTGCGGTTCGAGAACAGCCGGCCCAGAATCGGGATCTTGCTCAGGATCGGGACGCCCACTTCCTTGTCTACCTTGGCCGTCAGCTTATGGCCGCCCAGCAGCAGCGTGCCCCGATCGGGGACGCTGACGCGCGTCGCGACGTTGGAAGTCTCCGTCTCGGGCAGCGTCACCGGCGTCGTCACGGTCGGGGGAGCCCCCGCCGTCGTGTTCGGGTTCGTCGAGGTGACCTCGAGCGTCCGCATCCGCAGCAGATCGATCTGCTGGCTGACGATATTCAGCAGGACGTATTTCTTGTCCTTGGTGATCGTCGGGGTGATGTAGAGCTGGCTTCCGACCGGCATCGCGCTGATGTTGTTCTGCGTGCCCTGCAACGTCGTGGCCGTGCCCAGTCCCGTACCGGTCGTCCCCGCCGTCTGCGTCTGCGGCAGGGCGTAGGCGACCAGATCGGTAATGGTGAACGAGGCGCCTTCGCCGCTCAGAACCGTCACTTTCGGAGCCGACAGGGCCTTGGCGTCGGTCCGCGCCTGCGTGGCACGCAGCAGCAGACTCACCTGCAGCTCATCCAGCGCCGTGCCCCAGCCCGCCCCGATATTTATAGCCGACTCAGCCTGCGTTCCAGAGAACTGTCCACCCAAGCTGCCGGGAACCCTCGTCGCCGTGTCGGGGCCCGCCGCCACGATCGAGTCCTGGTCCACGGTGATCACTCCCCACTTGCCGCCCGGCCGATAGCTGAAGTCCAAGTCCAGGCCGATGGCTTCCAGGAAGTTCTGGCTCACGACCAGGAACCGCGCTTCGAGCGATACTTCATATCCGAGCATCTTGCGAAGCTCATCCAACAGTTTCTCAATCTGCTGATGCACTTCCGGCGTATTGACCACGGTCATCTTCTTGGGCACATCCTGCGGATAGAACGTAATCTGCCCCTCGGACGGCGGGTCTGTCGTGGAGATAGACACAGTT
>JAMCWO010000267.1 GCA_023481165.1 Planctomycetota bacterium
TTGTAGGCGGGGGAGTCGGGCTTGAGCTGGAAGTTGCCTTGGGCCGCGTCGACGAAGAGCGGATCGGTGTTGACAAGGTTGTCTTTGCTCTCGGCCATGCCCTCCTTGGCGCCCCAGGTGATCGTCAGTAGCTGGCTGCCGACGCAGATATTGCGGGCCACGAGATTCTTGCCGGGCGGGACCCCCTCGTCCTTGGCGTAATAGGGCACGAGGTCCGCCAGTTCCGGATAGCGCGTCGCATAGGGCGGCCGGCGCCAGTTCATTTCCTCCAGCCTTTGCTTCATCGTCTTGTACACCATGTCGTGCCAGACGGGCGCGGTGCTCAGGCCCCGGCCATCGAGCTCGACGGCGGGATCGCAATCGACGAAGATGTTGTTCTCGACCTTGAAGTCGCGCCCACCGCCGAGGAAGACCGCGCGGTGCAGCTTCCACAGGACATTGCCGTAGATCTGCGTGCCGCTGACGCAGTCGTCCATGTAGATGCCCATGGAGCCCATGCCGACGCCGCCGGTGTGGTGGATGAAGTTGTGGCGGATGACGTTGCCCCGGAACGTGTAGTCCCGGCCCGTGTAGATCGCCCCCACGTCGCCCGTCTCCAGGCAGACGTGATGAATCTCGTTGAGCTCGATCGTGTGCTCGTTGCCCCAGAACAGGATCGCGCAGTGCGGGTGGTCATGGATCAGGTTGTTCGAGGCCTGGATGCCCACGCCCGTCATGGCAATCGCAGGCGCATAGCAGCGGGACCACCGGGCGATGTGGTGGATGTGGTTGTTCCGAGCGTAGTGATTCGCCGGGGTCAGGGTCTTGCGATCCCCGCCGGTCAGTGAAATCCCGCCATCGCCCGCCTCATAGATGACGCAATTCACGACGCCATGATTCGTCCCGCCCTCGACGGTGACGCCGGAATTGCCCATGTCGCGGATCGTGCAGTCGGCGATCAAGTTGTCGCTCCCGCCATGGATTTGCACCGCATCCGCCCGGCCGCCTTGGAGCGTCAGACCCCGAATCTGAATGTAAGAGGCATTGTTCAGGCGGATCAGAGGGGTTTCGACGAGCGAGACGGTAACGTCGCCCTCTCCCAAGGGCGCCGGCGGCCAGAAATAGAGAATCCCGGTTTTGCGGTCGAGGTACCACTCGCCCGGCTCATCTAACTCCTCCAGGATGTTGAGGAAATAGAACCGCTGGCCCGCCCGGAAGCCGTAGTTGCCGTATGGCGGACTGGTCTTGATCAGGTGTTTCTGCTTGTCGAGGCTGGCGATGTGCTCGTAGGAATTGGCCCAATCGTAGGCCCAGTATCCGTGAATCCAGATGTCGTCCGTGTCCGCCCAGCGCGCGGGCCGGTTGCCCTGATAGTGGAAGCCGGCCGGCAGCTTGCCCAGGGTCCCGCCGTGCTCATCGCGAGCAGAATTGGGACTTCCGACGATCTTCTCGAAACCGTTATTGGGCCACCGCGCCAGGGTCATCGGCTGGTCTTGGAGGAACAGCTCCAAAGCCGCCGGCACCGCCGGGCGGCCGAAGCCCCGGGACCGCAGCTTGCCGTAGTCTGCTATGCCCTGGGCCTTGAGGTCCGCCTGGAGGACATTTGCTCGTGCCGCGGGATCAAGTCTGGCCAGGACAGTTGCGTCCTCGACTTTCCGCCAGCCGGTGACGGCTTTGCCCCCGGTGACGCGGACCTGTCCCTCGGCCGCGCGGTAGAGGATCGGCTTGCCGGCCGCGCCGGAATCCTCCGCGGTCAGCTCGAATCCCTGCTCCAGGTGGTATGTCCCGGGAGCGATCCAGATCGTCACGCCGCCTTCCGGCAAACCGGCCGACTTCTTTAACTGCCGAACGGCATCCCTGGCCCTCTGCAAAGTGGCGAACGGTCCATCACTGCGGTCGCCATCCGGCGCCGCGAACCGGCCGGACCATTGGTCCTTTCCCGAAGCAGAGACAAAGTAGCACGGGCGTCCCGCCCGTGGGTCGGCGGACTCTGCAGCGGCGACACATGGGCAAGATGCCCAGGCCACGAGGATCGCGGACACGGTGGCACGGAACGCGTGTTTAGTGAGCATCGGTCTTCCCTTCCTTTGCCGGAACGAAGAGATCACGTACAGTCGACAAGGCTGTTTTAGCGATTGCTTGGCCGATACGCAAATGGTAAGATGGAGGGCCGGTTGGCGGAGGCTGGTAAAGGGGCGAGGGGTTGGCAGGGGACAGGTGAAAAGGAGGAAAACTATGAGTGGCATGTCGCGTAGAGCATTCCTGAGAACCACGGTGGCGGCGGGAACGGTCGCGTCGTTGGGCGGTCCCTTGGGGAACGTTGCCCTGAGCGCCCAACGAGCCAAGCCCAACATCATCTTCATTCTGGGCGATGACTGGGGCCTGGATGATACCGGCTGCTATGGCTCGGATCGTCACAAGAATCGAACGCCCAATCTAGATGCTTTGGCGGCGGGCGGGATTCGGTTCGAGCGGTGCTACTCGACGCCATTGTGCGGGCCGACGCGCTGCGAGATCAACACGGGCCGATATCCCTTCCGCACGGGCGGCCTGACCAATCCCACCGCCGGCCGACCCAAATCACAGGACGAATACCCGCTGGCCCGGATTCTCAAAGAGGCGGGCTATGACACCTGCAGCGCGGGCAAATGGCGGCAGATGGGGGAAACGCCGCGCGACTGGGGCTTTGACGAGTACATCACCGACAATACGGCCAGCGGCTGGTATTGGCAGAAGACCTACACGAAGAACGGTGATCTCATCGAGACGGCGGAGGAGGTCTATTGCCCGGACGTCTACCACGAATTCGCGGTGGACTTCCTGCGGCGTCATGCCCCGAAAGGCGCGGTGCCGGCCAAGCCGTTTTATCTCTACTATCCATCGCACCTGGTCCACGGCCCGATTCTGCGCACGCCGGACAGCAAGCCGGGCGAGACGGACCCGGTGACTCTCTATAATGATAACGTCGCGTACCTCGACAAGCAGGTGGGGGCCCTGGTGGCCGAGATCGACAAATTGGGCCTGCGGGAAAACACGCTGATCGTCTTTTCCACGGACAATGGCACCGTGGGACAGCCGAGCACCATCGGCGGCCGCAAGATCAACGGCGTCAAGGGTACCATGCTGGAAGGCGGCTCCCGCGTGCCGTTGATCGCCAACTGGAAGGGCGTCGCGCCCACCGGACGCGTGCTCAAGGACCTCGTGGACTTCAGCGATATCCTGCCGACGTTCGCGGAGGTGGCAGGGGCGAAGCTGCCCCCGGGCGTCGCCATCGACGGCCACAGTTTCGCGCCGCAGATCCACGGCCACGAGGGCCAGCCGCGCGAATGGATCTACGTGCAATTGGGCAGCCGGTGGTACGTGCGCGACGGTGGCTGGAAATTGAATCGGGCCGGCGAGCTGTTCGACATGAAGGATGCGCCCTTCGTCGAGCAGCCCGTGGCGGAGGATTCGAAGGATGAGGCCGCCATCGCCGCCCGTAAGCGACTCCAGGCCGTGCTGGACAAGCTGAACCCTGCCGGCGGCAGGACGATCTCTCCCGAGGAGGAAGCCGCCGCCAAGAACAAGGCGAAGAAGAACAAGCAAAAGCAGGGGCAGAAGAAAGGGAAGAAGAAGGCCAAAGCGAACGAGCAGACCCAGCCGTGATGATTGAAGGAGCGATATGTGTGATGTGAATAGCCCAAGCGTCAAATGGGCCAAAGCCACCGTGCTTTGTGCGAGCCTTGCGATCTGTTCGATGCCGGGCATTCTGTGGGCGGGCGCGACCGAGCCCGAGCCGGTGCTTCGGCATTCCGAGGTGGTCTTCATGTATGCCGCCTCGGAGGAGGCGTACCGGGCTTACGGTGCAACGTTCGTTGCCTGGGGCGGGGCCGAGAAAGCCGAACAGGTCAAACGCCATCACGATCTGGGCATTCGCTGCACGGGCTCGATGTGGTGCCTGACCGCAGGTGCGGAGAATATCCACAAGGATCCAAAGCTGCGAGCCGCCTGCGCGGTCGATATCGAGGGCAAGCCCGTGGAGGTGCCGTGGCTGTTCGATCATACCTACGAGGGGACCAGGTCCTATTTCGGATGCACGAACAATCCCGAGTTCCAGAGACTCTGCCGCGAGCGGGTCCGGGAGGCGATGGCGGGCGGGGCGGATGGTCTGCACGTGGACGATCATCTGGGGACCGCCGGGGCCGCGTGGTGGCAGGGCGGCGGGTTCTGCGACTACTGCATGAAGGGCTTTCGCGCGTACCTCAAGACCCACGCCACGAAGGAGCAGTTGCAGCAGGCCGGCGTGGAGCGGATTGACGATTTCGATTACCGCACCCTGGTGCGCAAGTACGCGACGACCCGCGAAGCCTACAAGAAGGTCCAGCGGCAGGTCCCGCTGATGGATCTGTTCCTGCAATTTCACGCGGAGGCGGCGGCCGAGCATACGCGGCAGTTGGGGCAACTGGCGGCGGAAGTCGTCGGTCACCCGGTCTGGCTCAGTGCCAACGCCTGTCTGCCCAATAAGACCCACACCTACGTGGTGAAGTATCTCACGCACGTCATCTGCGAGGTGGGCCAGAATGCCTGGGCGGGGACGAAGGACATCGACCATGCCATTGAGGCGTATGAGCTGGCCACCACGTTGGGCAAGCCCCTGGCCGCCACCGCGTCAGGCCAGGACTGGGCCTTCGTCAAGCAGAACAACTGCGAGGACCTGGTTCGCTTCTGGATTGCTCTGGCTTATGCCCACGGACAGCGGTTTATGGCGCCGCATCCGCAGCGGCAGTGGTGCTTCAACGACAAACTGGGGACGCACTGGTACGCGGCCCCGGTGGAAGCGTACGCGCCCCTGTATCGCTTCATCCGCGCGAACGCCGGCTGCCTGGATGGCTTCGAGGCTATCGATGTCAAAGATCATAAGCCCACCGCTCCCGCGAACGTGCTGGTCACGGTTCGCAAGAACAGCGCTTCCAACCAGATCGTGCTGCATGTGCTCAATCGCGACTACGATGCTGGAACCAAGAGCATCAAGCCGTTGCCGAACGTGGACGTGTCTCTGGACAAGTCCCTGATTTCAGCGGCCCAGCCGCAGGCAAAGCTGCTCTCCTACGACAGGCCTCCGCAGCAGGTGGATCTGATACAAAACGCTGGCACGGTCCGCGTGCGGATACCCGAGTTGAAGTTGTGGACATTGGTTGTATTGGAGTAATACAGTTAGGAGCATAGTCATGAGCATGCGTCGTCGTGAGTTCCTGGGATCGGCGCTGGGTGTCGCCGTGGCAACTGGTGTTGATAGTGCCGGTGCTCAGGCGGGTGCCAAATCGTATTCGGAGCGGCTGGAGACGCCCATTGTGGCGCGCTACCAAGTCGTTGTTGCAGGCGGCGGGCCCAGCGGTGTCATCGCGGCGGCGGCGGCGGCCCGGAGTGGGACCAGCACGTTGTTGATCGAGCGGTACCCCTTCCTGGGCGGCAACGGCACGGCGGGGCTGATGACCTGCTACAACGGCTTTCGCAACCAGCGGCCGCCCGAGGTCCTGCAGACGGTCAAGGGCATCCCGGCGGACTACATTGCGGAACTGGTGCGGCTGGGCGGCGTTGCCGAGGATGACCCGTATCCCAAGAGCAAGCACGACACCGCCAAAGGCGATCTGCCGTACTGCATCGGTTTCGATCCCGAGGCGGCCAAGATCGCCTCGCTCAACCTGCTCAAGAAAGAGGGTGTAGCGCTACGCCTGCATAGCTGGGTTGTCGGGCCGATGCTGGACGGCCCGCGCGTCACGGGCGTGATCGTGGAGTCCAAATCGGGCCGGCAGGCGATTGCGGCGGATATCGTCATTGACGCCACCGGCGACGGCGATATCGCCGCCCGCGCGGGGGCGCCCTTCATGGGGCCCGCCGAGAAAGGCGACCGCATGGGCATGAGCCTGATGTACATTCTCGGTGGGCTGCCCGCCAACAGCAAGGACTTCTCCGGCGGGATTCGGCTGAACGACCGCGTGGTCAAGTGGGGTCCCGGCTTCGGCGGCGATGGGCTGGATGTGGAGAACCTGACGAAGGCCGAGGTGGAGAGCCGCCTGAAGCTTTGGGAGCAGGTCCAGAAACTGCGAAAAGAACCGGGTAAGGAATCTGTGTACCTGTCGCAGATCGCCACGGGCATCGGCGTCCGCGAGACCCGGCGCATTCAGGGCGAGTACACCGTCACCGAGCAGGATGCCATCAACGGCACACACTTCCCCGATGTAGTCGCTGTCAGTTCCAATCCCATGCCGAGCTATCATGGCCAGCGATTCTTCTTTGCTCACGAAGGCTTCGACATTCCTTATCGCTCCCTGGTCCCGAAGAAGATCGAAAGCCTGGTGCTCACCGGCCGCTGCATCTCGTGCGAGCAGGGGCCGTTCCAGTCCGCCCGCTCCATGGCCCCCGCGATGGCGGTCGGCCACGCCTCCGGCTGTGCGGCGGCCCTCGCCGCCAAGGGCAATATCGCCCCGCGCCTACTCGACGTGAAAGCCTTACAGAAGCTACTCCTATCGCAGAATGCGGAGTTGCGGCTCAAAGCGTAGGGTGGGCTGTGCCCACCATTTGTCTTACCCTTTGGAAGTCGGTGGGCACAGCCCACCCTACGAGGCTCGTCTCGGGCTTCAAAAGTCTCGTCGTTGGAGGTGTCCAGATGGCGGTCTGCCGAAGCGGCCATGATACCGTATTTCTGCAAGCTGCCTTTCTATTGCTTCTGTTGTCGATGAGCGCTCCGATTTCCCTCGCCAAGGTCGTCTGTGTGCGCGTGACCAGCGAGCATACCGCCGACACAAGCGACCTGGGCCGGTTCCGGCAATTCGCCCCGTGGCAGGACAAGACCGGCAACGATCTGGCCAGCGCGATTTGGCGCTACCTGTGTGACTACGAGACGGGGCTTTACCACTTTAACGAGGTCCTCGACGGGACCGATTCGTTCGATGAATACGCCACGGTTCGCGATCCGCTGAAGATCCTCAACATCTACAACATGGGCTACTGCGGCATCTTCGGCCCGGTGCTGGACGGCATCTTCCAGGGTGTCGGCTTCGAGCGGGGGCGGTCCTTCGGACTGGTGAAGTGGAACCACTGCGCCACGGAAGTGTGGTACGACAACGCCTGGCACTACTTCGATATGGATGTCGGGGGCATTCTGCTCGACAGCACGGGGACAGTCGCCAGTCTCGAAGAGGCGCAGCGCCACCGCAGTCTGTGGGTTGCCCCGCCGAGGTCCATCGAGCCCTTCTTTCCGAATGAGTCTGACAAAGGCCGGGTGTTTGACATCTATCACGACAGCCCGGTCTATCGCTACTACCGCTGGTTCGAGGGCACGCACACGATGGACTTCTACCTGCGCCAGGGCGAATCGTTCACGCGCTGGTGGACGCCGCAGGGCGGACGGTGGAACCATCTGCCGCGCTACAGCCGCGAGAAGTGGGTGCGGGACCTGATCCTGACGCCGCCCGTCGGGATGAAGCCGAACCATCGCGATTTCACCCGCTGGAATCACGGCAACGGCCTGTTCCACTACGCTCCCAATTTCGCAGCCTCATCGACCGACTTTCAGGATGGGGCGTACGGCGTGCGCAATCTGGCGCCCGGCGAACAGGGGTTGCATCTTGTCGAGGCAGGCGATGCCGAGGCTGTATTCGAGGTCTTTACCCCCTACATCATTGTGGCCAAGGTCAACGACCTCGATAACGTCGCCGATGATGCCGAGGCTTCCGTCGCGACTCTGGAGGCGGCCTTGCCCGTAGACCTCGCGGTGTCACTGGATCACGGTCTGACGTGGAAGCCGGCGGGGACGGCGCCGTGCGGCAAAAAGACGGTTGATCTGACGAGTCTGGTCAAAGGGACCTACGGCTACTGGTTGCGTCTGTCGGCCTCGGGCGACACGAAACAGGCCGCGATCAAGTCCTTGTCGATCGACACATGGGTGCAGGTGGCCCCGATCAGCCTGCCGCGCCTGAAAAAGGGTGAGAACCATCTCCAATATGAGGCGGGAGACCGCTACGGCCTCCGGACGATCCCCATGTTGATCACGCCCGACGCGTCTAACCCGAAGGACTTGGAAAAGTATGTCGTAGCCATGCCGGAGAACTACGATCCGCAGCGACACACCGCGCGCATTCGCGGCGACACGACGTTGCGTCTGGCGGCCCCCGTAGGAATGAAGATCGCCTGGCTCACTGTTGGGGCGACGTTCCAAACTCATCAGGGCGAGCAGGCCGCCAAGACCAACAACCGGATCGCCTACGCCGTCGGCCAGTCGAGCAATTTCAAGGAGGTCTACCGATCCGCGGTGCCGACCTGGGTGAGCCACTGGCGCTACAACTGGGACACTGATGTTCGGTTGGACCAGCCGGCTCAGGTCGTCTACGTCAAGTTCCACGGCGACCCCGGCCTGAACACCATGCGCGCCTGTCTGCACCTGCTCCCGCAGGACTCGCCGCGCACGGGCATCCGAATCACACACACGTACGACATCGCCGACCGGCGCTACGAAAAGACCGTGAACCTGGCGGAGCCGACGGCCTACACTATCTCTTGTGATGGTGACCCGGAAAACGTGTCGGCGACCATCGCCGTACCTTCCCGATGAACCAGACCCTGTATGTCATTGCGAGCGAAGCGAAACAATCTCCTATCCGGCGGATTGAGATTGCCGCGTCGCTGCGCTCCTCGCAATGACATATCACGGTTTGCTCACAGACACTGTGGGCAACCACGTGTTTAAGACGTAGTCGCAGTTGATCACCTTCTCAACGAGGTCCAGCGGCAGATAGTAGTAGTGATTGGAGGCTTCAAAGCCGAGGCGCGAGTCTCGACAGACGAGCGCGTACAGTCGCTTCGCGGTTCGAATCTCGGTCGTTGCAGCTTGCTTGATACTGTCGATCTGAGCCTGACGCTCTTTCCCCTTCGGCGAGCCCGACAGTAAGGCGTTTCGGGCCAGGATGAAACGAATCTGACTGGCGGTGCTGCGGAAATGGAGTCCCGCCGCTTCGGCAAGACCCGCATCTTCGCGGAGGTTCGCTTTCTCTGCCGCGGCATGCAGAAGAGAGAGACCCTCGTCCCATCCGGTGGCGATCTTCTCGAATTGACCGGCCAGGACTTGAGCCGGGTAGACCGCGCGCCATTCATCGAGATCGTCGTAAGGGAATCCAACCATCGTCGCATGGTACTTCGTCGGCCGCGGATACAGGAGGTTGGCGGGCGCGCATTGCATCGGTCCATTGTAGACCAGTCCTCCGTGGAAGGGATACTCGGCGAACGCGGCACTAAACTTGGACCAAGCTTTCAGAACCGTGGGTGCAGCATCCGGGCCGTAGCGGGCCTCGGCTACCTTCGCCAGGGCCTGCTCGACCGTCGGTCTCGGCTCGGCATCAAAGCAGCGCACGAGTTGCAGGTTCGGTGACGGATACCCGCCGACGCTCCAACTGAGCATGAGGCCGTCGATATCAGCGTCCGCCAGGTTGGCGCAGTGCTGCGCGACGAGGTTCATCACCGGCAGGTACGGTACGGCGGAAAGCTCCCAGGTGCAGTTCGCCTGAATCTTGGCGAGGGTCTTGAGCCCCCGTTTCTTGGCCAGGGCCCAGTGCTTCGTCGCCCGCGGGCCGGGCCCGACGGTGGACATCGAGTATTCGCCCACCGTAGTGGCGACACCGCCGCGCACGATGGGCTTGCTCCATTCGCTGACGCTCATCAGATAGACATTGTCCGGCAGGGCGTTGATGATCTGCTCCGTCCAACCGGCGTTACTCTGTTTCGTATCACTGGCGTCGGGCCAGCCCCAGTCCCAGACGATGACCTTGGCCTGGGGGTTGCCCGCCCACACACCGGCGGCAATGGCCTTGTTGATCTCCGCGATCACCTCCGGCCCCGATCTCTTCGAGCAGCGGGGACAACCCGCCGCCGTGCGGCTGTGACTGTAGCAGTTGGTCAGGTTCTCGGAGGCGCTGATCGTGAAGACGCCGCCCAGACCGGGCACTTCCTTGAAGACGTAGGTCAGCGAATCCGTGAGCCACTGCCTCACCTCGGGCGCGGACGTACACATCGTGTAGAAATTGCCCTCTTGGACCCCTTTGATGCCTTCATGGTTCTTGAAGAACGAAGCTTCCATGGCCCGCGGCTCGTTCATGTAGAGGTAGATGTCGATGCCGTATTTCTTCGCCCGCCCGACCAGCCGGCGCAGGTTCTCGACCCGCCGCTCGTGGTCCGCGCCGAACTCTGGAAAGATCGAGCCCGGGGCCAACTGGCGCAGGACCACGTGCATCCAGACGCCGTTGACACCGAGGTCCGACAGCCGTTGCAGCAGACCATCCGGGTACGGGTCCAACTCCGGTGTGAGCAGCGGGTCCCCGAACACGCCGCAATAGGAGTACAGAAAGCGGATCTTCCCCTGTTTGGCCGCCGAACCTGAAGACGCCTTGATGCTGGCAGTGGATAACTCTCGGACGAAATCGAACCTTGGCACGGGCGGTGTGGCGAACTGATCCGCGAAATGCGCAGAAACAACGGCCTTGATCTGCTCGCAGCGCTTGACCACCGCTTCGTTCGGCTCCACATAACGGAGCGTCGAGCAGGCGGGCTTGAGGTTGCCGAGCTTGACCCAGAGGAAGTCATCTTCCCGGAGAGTGAAGGCGAGCTTCTCAGTGTCCCAGCCGAGTAGTTGCAGGAGTTGGTCGTAGGGCAGGAGGTGCCAGTTGCGCCGGATAATTGTGATGTAGCCGCGCTGCTGATACTCGGCGGGCGGCGTCCGGTGGGCGGGGAGGCCCATCGATTCTCCCATTTGGCGGACCTTCTCCGGCGTGGCGCCGAGGACCTCGGCCATTCGTTCCAGGGACACCATCTCCCAGTTCCGCCAGATGAAGGTGTGCAGCCGGTCCGGGAAGTGCTCGAACTCGATCGGCGCTGGGCTGCTGCCCGTGGGCAACACGGCAGTAGTGCTGCGACCAATGCCGGTTAAAACCAGGACCACGGCCCACGCCATCACCAGATGTCTCCGGGTTGTCATGTGACCTCTTCTCTCTCGTAGGGTGCGTACGACGCACCATCCTTCATCCTTCTGTTGGAGCAGCGGTGCGTGATACGCACCCTACGTGTGCTGCAACGTCGCGACAAAAAAAGGGAGGGCTATGAATCACATCATAGCCCTCCCTCCTGACTCCCTTCAGTATACCCGTGACGCTCCGTCTTTCAAGGTGAGCCGAAAAGACTCCCTCCCACGGTCAAGGTTTGAGCACCCGGATGTCATCGACGTAGATGCGGCCCAGGCCGCTGCTGACCGGCTTATTGCGGTCGCCCACCCCGATGTAGATCTTCTTCACCTTAGCCGGATCGACGCCGGTGAAGCTGCTCAGGGGGATCTTCCACTCGGTCCAATCGATGGTGGTGACCGCCTTGGCGTCGGGGTTCGCGACCACGGCGTTCTTGCCCGCGCTGTCTTCGACCATCACGTACAGCCCGGCCCCATCGTTGGTGGAGTTGCCGCGGAAGTACAGGACGAGCGTATTGATCCCGTTGACCGTCCAGTCCTGCGCGGGATCAAAGTCGCGCTCGGCTTCACTGTAGAAGGGCTTGCTGCTGTTGTCGTAGTCCATCGGCATAGACTGCTTGCCGCTATGGATGATCGTCCGCTCGGCAAACGGCGCAATGGTATTGCCCACTACGGAGCCGCTGAGCTTGGTAGTGTAGCCGTCGATCCAGGTATCGAAGATGGTGGTCTTGGCGTCCACGTCGTCGTTGTAGCCCTCGAAGTCATCGACGACGAGGAAATTGGCCGTGGTGAAGCTCCACACGGAGCCCTTCCACGGGCTGTCCGCCGCGACATCATTGACTTCATCGATCCGCCAGTAATAGGTCTTGCCCCATTCCAGCGGAGCCTCCTTCGGTGTGTAGGTCGTGGCGTCCAGAGCCTGGCGGCCGCGATAAATATCGGCCGTCGCGGTCGTGGCCCCTGCCACCGCGGCCTGGTCCGTGCCAAAGTAAATGTCGTGCTTATCCGCCTTGTCTCCCTGGACCCAGGTCAGAGTAGGCGCGTGCCGGACATCGACGGCACCGGTGGCCGGCTCGGGACTGCGGGCCCGCAGCGGCAGGGAGTAGGCGCCTTGCGGGATGATCTGCTTGGGCTGGTAGGGACTCTGTCCGGCGGGACTGTTCCAGTACAGCATCGCCCACGCATCGCCCCCATTCTCATAGTACTCCATGACGATGCCGTACTTCTGCCCGGCAGTCAGTGTGATGGTTCCGAACCACTCCACGCCGGCTTGCTGTCCCCACTTGTCGAAGAGCAACTGGTCATTGACCCAGAGCCGCACACACTCTCGGCAGTTGGCGGTGAAGGTCCATTCCGAAGTGAACGGCACTTCCAACTCCCCTGTCCAGCGGACGGAGAAGTTGTCGGCGGGGACCTTCGGATCCGGGGCGTTCGCGCCCCAGTTAAAGTTGATGCCGGGGTCGGTACGGGTGAGTACCAGGGACTTGAGTTCCATGTCCTTGTAATACTGTCCTTTGAGGCCGCTGCCGGCGCGCAGCGTGGTAAAGCTCCAGACCTTGCCCTTCTGCGTAGTGGTGCCGTCGAACTCATCGACCCGCCAGTAATAGGTCTTCTCGATCCCCAGCGTACCGGGGTCGAAGGTGGTCTTGGTCTGCGGCGGGGCGCCGGTGGCATTGGCCACCGTGTCCGGATTATCGCCAAAATAGACATAGTGCATCACCGCGCCCCGACCCGCGCTCCAACTCAGGTCCGCTTCGAGGTCGATCCATTGGGCGCTATCCGCCGGCGTAGGGTTCCAGGCGGTGGCGGGACGCAGCAGGAAGCTCCAGACATCGCCCTTCCAGGGACTGCCGGGCTTGTCCGGATTGACCCCGTCGATCCGCCAGTAATAGGTCGTGCCCCAGGCCAGATCGGCCGCTGTAAACTGGGCCTCTTTCTGGCTGCCCTTGAACGTGTCGCCGGTGCCGCTGTTGACATCCGCGAAACTGGTGCCGAAGTACACATTGCTGGAGGTCGCCAAAGCGCCCGGCAGCCACTCCAGGACCGTCGAGGTGGTCTCCAGCTCCGCGCCGTTTCTCGGGTTGGGATGCGAGGCCTTTTCGGAGGGCAGAGCCTCTAACGCCAGTAGATCATTGATTTCCTGCTGCGACAGCGCCCGCGTGAACAGGTAGAGCTCATCCATCAGGCCGGTGAACGGCCGGGCGTTGTCGATATTGTACCCCACGCGTGCCCCCGTCCCCCAATCGGCGATCAATTGACCGGGAGTGACACCGATCTGGGCGGTCAACTGGCCATCGATATACAGGAAGGCCTTGCCGGTCACACTGTCGTAGGTTCCGGCGTAGTGGAGCCACTCGTCCCACCCATGCTTGCCCACCCCATCCAGATTGAAGATGGTGGCCGAGCCGGGAGAGCGGAGGAGCCAGCGGAAGGTCTCGTTATCGTTGATCTGCGGGTGAACGACCCAGGTGTTGTCCGCCGCCCGGCAACTGATGATGGCGTGGTGCTGACCGGTCTTGCGGCAGTTGACCCAGGCGGCCAGCGTAATCGCCGTCTTGGGAATGTCCGCCGCCGGGTAGTGCGGGCTGTCCAAGTCGAGGTAGCTGTAGCCCGTCGGTCCCCAGATCCCCTCGAACTTGGCCGCCCCGTACCACTTGATGCCGCTGGCCGCGGCGGAGACATCGCCGCAGACGGTGCCATTGTGGCCCTTCCCCGAGTCATCCGGCACGATCTTGCCGACCTCTTCATAGGAATAGTAGATCACCAGGTTCGGGTCCCGGGGCATCTCGGCCCGTACACTCCCCGTGACGGCCAAGACAGAAATGAGACAAATAGCGTACAACGATGCTTTCCACATACTCGTCCTCCTGCAAAGATAGGCCCCACTATGTGACACCCCGAAGTCTTGCGACCCGGCGTGTAGTGACGCCGCCGATACCCGACGCCGTCACGGCTGCGCTTCGACGATATGTGAATCTCAACGTGTTTCAGGCACAAGTGTGTCAAGCTGCGAAATGCATTGTGCCTCTGCGGTGTATTTATACCCGATCCCGCCCGTCCCTGCAAGAGAAAATGTCACCCGTGTGACAGCCATTATTTCGTCCGTTGGAGGTACCGCGTCTATGTGTTCCTGGTCCGCCCGTAGGGGCGAATAATCATTCGCCCCTACCCCGAACCGCGCCTGGTGCCACGCATCGATTCCAGCGCGTAGGGTGAGCTGTGCCCACCATTCGTCGTCCGGTCTGTCCCCGGGATTGGTGGGCACAGCCCACCCTACGAGAACTTCGCCCATTACTCTGCTTCATGGCATTGTCCGCTTCACCATCCCCAGTAAACGAGCCATCAGTAGAAGACGGCCCCGAGCAACGAAATGCGCAAAACGAACCCAATTCTCGTACAGACAGAAAGGGACAAGAGCCGGCAGGATCGGCGGTGCCGCCGGTCAGAGCAATGATGCGAAACAAAGCCAATTCCGTTCATCCGGCCAACCCGATGGGCCTGGAATCCGCCACGGGATGCCGGCCACACCGGTGGTCCGCGCGACTCCGGTTTGGGCTTGGAATTCCGCAGAATCGGACTACACTGAGCCTTATTGGTCCCTTGGAGAAAGGAACACGTATGGCATCAGGCAGGCAAGTCTTTCAACTCGGAACGTTTATCATGCTGGTCGGCGCCTTTGTCTCCCTGGCAGGTAGTGCGGGGGCGGCCTCGGAGCGGCCCGTCTACCAGGATCCCGCCCAGCCCGTGGAGAAACGCGTTAATGACCTGATTTCGCGGCTGACCCTGGAAGAGAAGGCCATGTTGCTCAATCACCGGGGCACGACGGTCCAGCGATTCGGGATCCGGTCCGATCAATGGAACCAGTGCCTCCATGGGGTCTGCTGGGATCGGCCGACGACGATGTTTCCGATTTCCCTCGCGATGGCCGCCACGTGGGACACGAGACTGGTCCATGAGGAGGCGACGGCCATTTCCGATGAGGCCCGGGCGATCTACAACCTCTGGCACCAGCAACCGGACATCAAGGCGCAGCACAAGGGCCTGATCTACCGCGCCCCGGTGATCAACATCGGCCGCAATCCCTATTGGGGCCGCAATGAGGAAGCCTACGGCGAGGACCCCTTTCTGACGGGCCGGCTGGCTGTCGCCTACGTGACTGGACTGCAGGGTGATGATCCCAAGTACCTCAAGCTGGTCTCCACGCTCAAGCACTACGCGGTCAACAACATCGAGCAAGGCCGCCAGAGCCTCTCGGCCATGGTGAGCGAGCGGCTGCTGCACGAGTACTGGCTGCCGCACTTTCGTGACGCCATCGTCGAGGGGCAGGCGCAGTCGGTCATGGCGTCCTATAATGCCATTAACGGCGTCCCCAGCAACATCAATCCGCTGCTGCTGACGGAGATCCTCAAGAAACAGTGGGGCTTTCAGGGCTTTGTGGTCTCGGACTTAGGCGGCGTCAATACGATGGTCAAGGGCCACATGCAGGGCCACATGACCTATGAGGACGCGGTCGCCAAGTCCCTGATTGCCGGGTGCGATTTCTCCGATAAGGAGTTTGAGACCTGCATCCCCGCCGCCGTGCGTCAGGGCCTGCTGCCGGAAGAGCGACTCAATGACGCGCTTTACCGCGTGCTGCGCGACCGCTTCCGCTTGGGCGAGTTCGATCCACCCGAGATGGTGCCCTACAGCAGGATTTCGCCGAACGTGATCTGCAGTCCCGAACACCGGGCCTTGGCACTGAAGGCCGCCCGCGAGTCCATCGTGCTGCTGACCAACAAAGATGGCTTACTGCCGCTGAATAAGAGCAAGCTCAAGAAGATGGCTGTCATCGGTCCTCATGCGGACCTCTTCACGCCGGGCGGCTACAGTGGCAGGGTGGATAATCCGGTCACACCCTTGCAGGGAGTGAAGAATCGTGCCCCCGAAGGGACCGAAATCCTGTACGCGAAGGGGTGCGCGATCGCCAGACGAACTGCATCCCGAAACGATAAGCAACCTGTCCAAGATGAAGATGCGATGATCCGAGAGGCTGCCGAGACCGCCGGTCGGGCCGATGTGGCGGTTGTGTACGTCGGCACCACCAATGCGATCGAGGCCGAAGGCCGCGACCGTACGAGCCTGGCTCTGCCGGGCCGGCAGGAGGAGTTGGTCAAGGCGGTGCTGGCGGCCAACCCCAGGACGGTCGTAGTACTGATGAATGCCGGACCGCTGACGGTCCCCTGGATCAAGGACCACGCCCCAGCGCTTCTGGAAGCCTGGTGGAATGGTGTCGAGGGCGGTAACGCCATCGCCGATGTTGTCTTTGGTGATTACAATCCCGCGGGCCGCCTGCCGCACACGGTCTACGCCTCCGAGAGCCAAGTGCCGCCGCAGGATGAGTACGACGTGACCAAGGGCTTCACGTACATGTACCTGCTTGGGGAGCCGCTCTTTGCCTTTGGTCACGGCCTGAGTTACACCACGTTCAAGTACGGTGAGTTGGAGTTGTCCGACCGGCAGATCGCTCGTGATGGCAAACTCATGGTTTCAGTCGAGGTCACCAACACCGGCGCACGCGCGGGCGATGAGGTCGTGCAGGTCTATGTCCACGAAGTGGAACCGGCTGTGAAGCGGCCGGTCAAGGAGTTACGCGGCTTCGAGCGCATCCGCCTCAAGCCGGGCGAAACGAAGAAGGTCACGTTCACGCTGCCCGCCGAGAAGCTGGCGTACTATGATGAAACCAGGCACGGCTTTGTCGTGAAGCCGGGCGCATTCGACGTCTTGGTCGGAAGCTCGTCGCAGGACATCCGGGCCCAAGGTCGCTTCACGGTGGCGCAGGAGACGGCGCGCGCCGAGGCGGTCTCGCTTTTAGGCGTGGAGCATCTCCGCTGTGAGTATCGCGAGGATCCGCTGGGGATCGAGTCGGCCCGGCCTCGGCTGAGCTGGTGGCTGCGGTCGGAAGTGCGCGGGCAGCGCCAGGCGGCATACCAGGTGCTGGTGGCTTCCTCACCGGAGGTGCTGGCGCGAGGCGAGGGCGATCTGTGGGATAGCGGCCGGGTCGCGTCCGAGCAGTCGGTCCTTGTGGCCTATCGGGGCAAGCCTTTGGCCGCGCTACAGCAGGGGTGGTGGAAGGTGCGGGCCTGGCCGCAGAGGCCGGCGGAGGGACAGCCCTCGGCGTGGAGCGAGCCGGCGACTTGGACGATGGGATTGCTCCAGCCCCAGGACTGGCGGGCGAAATGGATCACGTTCGACACGAGCCGTTTGGAGTCCCGCCTTCAGGCGGGAAAGACCGGTCCAGCCCGCGTAAACGCGGAACTCCAAACGGGCAAGGATGGCAAACCGATTCCGCCCTTACCCCTGCTGCGGAAAG
Source organism: Planctomycetota bacterium (assembly GCA_023481165.1). GTDB lineage: Bacteria > Planctomycetota > Phycisphaerae > Sedimentisphaerales > Anaerobacaceae > PLanc-01. Next base: position 17,313 of record JAMCWO010000267.1, read on the forward strand.
CATTTCAAGTGGACAAGGCGATTCGGCGGGCCGTGGTATGCGTCTGCGGGCTGGGGCAATACGAAGCGGCCGTGAATGGAGACAAGATCGGCGACCATGTGATTGATCCCGGTTGGACGAATTACCGCAAACGTTGTCTCTACGCGGTGTATGATGTGACCGCCACGCTCCATCGTGGTGAGAACGTCCTGGCCGTGATGCTGGGCAATGGCATGTACAACGTCACCGGCGGGCGGTATACGAAATTCCTGGGCAGCTTCGGGTCACCCAAGCTCATCCTGCAACTGCAAATGGACTTTGTCGACGGCGCATCCGCGACCATTGTCAGCGATGAAACCTGGAAAGGTGCGGCGGGACCGATTCGCTTCTCGTGTATCTACGGCGGCGAGGACTTCGACGCCCGCGCTGAGCAGGCCGGCTGGGACCGGCCCGGGTTCGATGAGAAAGGCTGGGCCGCCGCGAGCGTCACGGATGGCCCCGGCGGGCGCCTGGAGGCACAGAGTCAACCGCCGGTCAAAGTGATGCAGGAATTGAAATCGATCCGTGTCACCGAGCCCCAGCCGGGCATCTTCGTTTACGACTTAGGGCAGAATTTCTCCGGCTGGCCGACGTTGCAAGTCAGAGGGCCGGCGGGTGCGCGGGTGAAGCTGATCCCCGGCGAGTTGTTGGATGCCAAAGGCTTGGTCAGTCAGCGTTCCTCCGGCGGTCCCACGTTCTTCACCTATACTCTCAAAGGCGCCGGCGACGAGACCTGGCACCCCCGCTTTTCTTACTACGGTTTCCGCTACGTACAAGCCGAGCGTCTGCCGGTCCCGGGACAAGCGCAGGCGCCGGAAGTCCTGAGCGTGGGCGGTCAGTTCATTCACTCCTCGGCCGCGATGGTTGGCACCTTCGCGTGCTCCAATCCGCTTGTCGACCGCATCCATAAGCTGATCGACGCGGCAATTCTGAGCAATCTGCAGAGCGTTCTGACCGACTGCCCGCATCGCGAAAAGCTCGGCTGGCTGGAGGTCTCGCACCTGCTCGGCTCCGCCGTGATGTACAACTACGATGTCCCCAACTTGTATGCCAAGATCTGCCAGGATATGGCGGACTCGCAGACGGCCGATGGACTGGTGCCTGACATCGCGCCGGAGTACGTGGTGTTCCAGGGGGGCTTTCGCGACTCGCCGGAGTGGGGCAGTGCGGCGGCGATCAATCCGTGGCTGGTCTACCAGATGTACGGCGACGCGTCTCTGCTGGAAGAGCACTATGGCATGATGGCTCGATACGTGGCTTATCTCGGGTCGAGAGCGAAGGACCACATCGTTTCCCACGGGTTGGGCGACTGGTATGACATCGGCCCCAAACCGCCGGGAGTCTCGCAGCGTACTTCCCTTGGGGTGACCGCCACGGCGGTCTACTACCAGGATGTAAAGATCCTGGAGGAGTCAGCGCGAATTCTGGGCAAGCAGGACGATGCGCGGAAATACGCCGATCTGGCCGCTGCTCTCCGCGCTGCGTTCCACCGAACGTTCTTCCACCCGGAGACGGCCAGCTACGACCACAACAGCCAGACGGCCAGTGCCATGCCGCTGGTGCTGGGACTGGTGCCGCAGGAGAAATCCGCCGCGGTCGCCGCAACGCTGGCCCGGGAAAG
>JAMCWO010000110.1 GCA_023481165.1 Planctomycetota bacterium
CCACGCCATCGTCCACCAGGATGACCGTGCGGCCTTCCAGCGCGGCCTTGGGCAGCACACTGCGATAGCGTTGCCGGCGGGCCTGGATCTCGGTGAGCTGGCGGTCGGCTTCCTGTTCGATGTAGTCCTCGTCCGCACCCACTTTTTCGGCGATCTCGTGCTGAAGAAGAATGCGGCCGCCCTCAGAGACGGCCCCGATCGCCAACTCCGGGTTGCCGGGCGCCCCGAGCTTGCGGGTCAGGACGATGTCCAAATCGGTATTCAACTCGCGCGCGATCGTATCGGCCACGACCACACCGCCGCGCGGGATGCCCAGGATCAGGGGGTGATACGTCTCATATCCCGCCAGACTCTTGCCGAGCAGCCGGGCCGCCTGACGACGATCCGCGTACGGCTTTCCTTTCAGTAGGACCATGGAGCCCATGCTATGTGGTTTGTCGTTTTCCCCAAGTGGTAAGCCCCCTAATCCACCGTCGCATTTTACCGAGAATGAAATGCGTCGTGGACCTGCGGAAACAGAAACGGCCGGAGGTTTGGATCGCTCCGGCCGTGAAATTCCGGGTTAGGGAGGCTTACGCCGACTTGTGGTCGAGGAAGCCTTCGAGCTTGCGGGCCCGGACCGGGTGCTGCAGCTTGCGAATGGCTTTGGCCTCGACCTGACGGACACGCTCGCGGGTTACCTTGAAGATGCGGCCCACCTCTTCGAGGGTGTAGGTATAGCCGTCGCCGATGCCGTAGCGGAGCTTGATGATTTCCCGCTCGCGATACGACAGGGTCTTGAGCACCATGTCGATGCGCTCCTTGAGCATTTCCTGCGTTGCGGAGGCCACCGGCGAATCCACGTCGTCATCTTCGATGAAATCGCCGAAGTAGGAGTCTTCGCTGTCCCCGATGGGCCGGTCCAGGCTGATCGGGTGCTTGGAGATGTTCAGGACCCGCCGGGTCTCCTGGACGGACATGCTGACTTCCGTGGCGATCTCCTCGATGGTCGGCTCGCGGCCCAATTCCTGGTGCAGGATCTTGGAGGCGCTGCGAATCCGGCTCATCGTCTCGATCATGTGGACCGGGATGCGAATGGTTCGGGCATGGTCGGCAATCGCCCGGGTGATCGCCTGGCGAATCCACCAGGTCGCGTAGGTGCTGAACTTGTAGCCCCGGCGATACTCGTACTTGTCCACCGCCCGCATCAGGCCGGTGTTGCCCTCCTGGATCAGGTCCAGGAAGCTCAGCCCGCGGTTGCGGTACTTCTTGGCGATGGAAACCACCAGCCGCAGGTTGGCGCTGGACAGGGTCCGCTTGGCCTCTTCATACTGGGAGAAGACCCGCTCCATCGCGCGCAGCTTCTTCTCCAACGGCTCGGGCATCTCCAGGACCAAGTCCTGCAAACCGGCCAATTCCTGCCGGGCGGCCTGGATATCGTCCGCCGTCATGATGTCGTTGGTGCCGGCCTCAATGGTCTTTTGCAGTTGGCGCATCTTCTCGCACATGCCCTGCAGCTTGGTCTTCATCGGCTGGATGCGGCTGGTCCGCAGACTCAGCTCTTCCAGCAGGGTCGCAACCTTCCGCCGGTTGCGGCGCAGGTGCCGGGCATCGGCGCAGACTTTGGACTCCTCCGTGCCGGTACAGATGCACTTGAAGAGCTTCTGATTGACGTCCAAGAGCTCGACCACGGTCTTGAGGTTCTCGGTCATGCGCTTCTTGATGACGCCCTTGGTGGTCAGGGGCGCGGTCCCGGTCTTGATGGTCCGGTCGAACGACATGGAACCGTCGAAGACCTGCTGGAGCAGCTCCACGGCGTTGCGGGCGCAGTAATCGCACTGAAGCATCTTGCGCCGGAAGACCATCCGCGCGATCTCGATCTTTCGCGCCAGGGCGATCTCATCCTTGCGGGTCAGCAGCGGGATCTGCCCCATCTGGGTCAGATACATGCGGATCGGATCGTCGATGCGGTGGGAGGCCTCGCCCTCGACGAACTCCTTTTCGAGCACCTCATCCTCTTCCGATTCCGGCGCCTCCGGCTGGGAGCTCTCCTCCTCGTCGACCGGCTCGGCATCCTCTTCGAAGTCCTCGTCCTTGGCGAGCGCCTGGGCCTCGGCATCGTTCTCATCGATGAGACTGATTCCCATCTCGTCGAGCGTGCTGAGCACCTTCTCAAGCTGCTTGGCGCTGACGGCATCGTCCGGCAAAGACTCGTTGATCTCCTCGTACGTCAAGAATCCCTTCTTCTTGCCCTTGGCGATCAACGACTTCATGAGCAACTCGGGGTCCTGGACCTCGGTCTTGGCTTTATCAGACGTAGTAGATGTAGTCTGTACTTCCGCCGGTTTCATGCCCTTTGCCTTCTTCGATTTCATTCCTTTCTTCGCCACAATCCAGACTCCACTAAAGAGAAACTGCAAAACACTGAAGCGGGCTCCCAAACGCAGAAGTTCGCGTTGGGGGACCCAGTTGCCACCCTTGTGAAGCCAAAAACATGGGGATTCCCGCTTGGTTTATGGATTCACCTGTTGTACGGTCCTTTTTACGTAATTGTTCAGCCCACCGGGGCTTAGCGACACGCGATCCCTCATGTGATCCCGATGCTGTGGGGGTGCTGGCGTCCCGGCGATCCCCCAGCCGGCCGCGCGGAATTCACCTCTGCGACCGCCAAGCTGGTCCGAGCATCCGCACCACGACCGGAACGTCCGTGCAGCACTCTCAGCGCATCGGCCAGGCGCGAAGGATAATTGCCCTTCTCCTCGCCGACCCGCTGCAACTCAACGATTCTCTCGCCGATCTCGACCGACTCGGCCCGCGCCAGCACCCGGCTCAGGGAGAAGTCCTCCTCGGACTGAATCACCTCCAATAAAATCGCGGCGATCTGGGCCAGCACCGGCACATCGAAGAGATCCTGCGAAACGCCCGGCTCGACGCGATGAAAGAGGCCGGGTTCGTTGAGCAGCACCTCGAGGACCTCTCGCTGGGCGGCGGCAGAAAGCCCCTCGCCCCAGTCGGTTACGGACGAGCCATCCACCGCCCGGCCGTCGGTGCGGACCGGCTCGGCGGGCGGCTTGATGCGCCGGCCCAGCTCCTTGCGAATCTCCGCTTCGGGCAGGCCGATCATCTTGGCCAGCTTGTTCACGATCAGACCGCTTTCGAGCACCGGAAGGTTATTTGACCCGAATCCGATGGCCACGGCCTGCAGAAACTCCTCCACCGCGCCCTTGCGGCTGGCCAGCGTATCATCGGCGGCAAAGGTCTCGCGCAGCCGGTCCCACTTGAACTGAAGGACATCGGTCGCCTGGGCGACCACCTGATCGAGCCCCTCTTTGCCCGCGGTCCGCACGAAATCGCAGGGGTCCTTGCCCTGCGGAACAAACGCCAGCTTGATGTCCAAGTGCTGCGATAGACATACTTCCAGAGCCCGGTTGGCGGCCGCCATCCCGGCGGTGTCGCTGTCGAACAGCAGGACCACTCTCTTGGCATACCGGCGGAGGATCCGCCCGTGCCCCGCCGTAAAGCTCGTGCCCAGGGTCGCGACGAGATTCGTGCAGCCATGCTGATGAGGCATAATCACATCGGTGTAGCCCTCGACGACCACGGCCGTGCCGGTCGCGACGATCTGGTGACGGGCCTGCTCCAAGCCATAAAGCGTATTGCTCTTGTCAAACAGCGGCGTCGTGGGCGAGTTGATGTACTTGGCACCGGTCCCATCCAGGGTTCGGCCGCCGAACGCGGTCACCCGGCCCGTGACGTCCGTGATAACGAACATCAGCCGATTGACGAACTTGTCCTGGCCCGAGGCGGTCGTCAGTCCCGCCTGTTGCAGGAGCTGCGCCGGGATCTTGCGCTGGGCCGCTGCTTTGGCCAGCGCATCCACGGCGTTGGGCGCCAGGCCCAGCCGCCACTTGCCGATGCTCTCCTGCGAAATCCCGCGTCCCTCCAGATACTCCCGCGCGTGCTTGCCCTTCTCCGGATGGGTCAGGCACTGCTGAAAGAACTGCGCCGCCCACTTGTTGACCCGCGCCAGCAGGTTCGGGTCGATATCATTGGGCTGTCCGGGCGCTGCCGGCATGGCCCGGCGGACCGGCTGGAGCGCGAGGCCCGCGCGCTCGGCGAGCCGCTCGATGGCCTGCGGAAACGTCAGTCCCTCCCGCATCTGGATGAACTTGAGCACATCGCCTCCGGCCCCGCACGCGAAGCACTTGAAGATCTGCTTGACCGGGTTGACGTTCATGCTGGGCCGATGGTCCTCGTGGAAGGGGCACAAGCCGATCAGCTCGCGCCCCGTCTTCTTCAGACTCACGTGCTCCCCGATGACGTCGACGATATCGTTCGCCTGCTGCACCCGGTTGATTGCAGCGTAATCGTATACTCCTGGCATAGGCTGCCGAGCCGATCCTTCCCTAAAAGCGCACTTCAGCGGCGATCCTCCAGCCCGCTGCGCGGCCTGAACAGAGACAGTACCCCGGCCCCAATCGATGTTTTGAGGGGCTTAGCTATTTAATATAGAGGGCAAAATGAGCAAAAGTCAAATCACCGGGTGACAACCGCGTTTTCTATGCCGGAAAAAGGCATTTTGAACGTTTTAGACACCTGGCGAACTGATACACATGCACCGTTTTTGGGCTGTGCCGTCATGGCGCCGGAGTCATCGCAATTGTCTACGAGAAGGCCGCGATCAGCCTGTTTGACCCGACTCGGGCAGATGGAAGAACTTGACGGCGTTTCTCGTCGTGGCCTGCGCGAGATCCTCCAGGCTCACGCCCTTGAGGTCCGCCAGAAGTCTCGCCGTATGCACCATCAGAGCCGGCTCGTTCGGCTTGTGCTTGCGCACCGGCTCCGGGGACATATAGGGAGCATCGGTCTCGACCATCAGCCGGTCCAGCGGGACCGCCTGCGCCGCCGCACGTGTCGCGTCCGCGTTCTTGAACGTGACGACGCCGGTGAATGACAGATAATACCCGCGTTCCAAAAGCTGCCTCGCCTGGTCCGCCGAGCCGCTGAAACAGTGGAAGACAACCCCTTTGAGTCCCCCGCCATCGCGGTCGAGGATTTCCACCGTTTCGTCAAATGCGTTGCGCGAGTGCACGATCGCGGGCAGGCCCAAGCTCCGGGCAATGTCAAGATGGGCAGCAAATACCCTCGCCTGGTCCGGCTGTTTGGAGAAATTGTAGTGGAAGTCCAGCCCGGTCTCGCCGACGGCCACGACCTTGTCCTGCTGGGATTGGCGTTTCAGCTCCGCCAAAGCCACCGCATCACCGTCTTTTGCTTCGTGCGGATGAATCCCTACCGCCGCATACATGTTTTCATATCTCGCGGCCAGCTCGATGGCCCTGCCGTTGTCCTCCAGACTGGTCCCGACGGTGATCCAGCCGGTCACCCCTGCCGCCCGGCTCCGCGCCATCACCCCCGGCACATCCCCCGCCAGCGGCTCAAACGTCAAATGGCAATGGGTATCAATCATCGCTATGGCACGAAGGCGTTTTCGAAGTGGCGGATTTGGGGGGAGCCGCGGTGGCCGAGGATCAGGGTGATGACATCGAAACGCAACGGGCGGTCCTCGATCCGGTGCGCCGCCAGGAAATGACGGGCGGCCTTGCTCACGCGCTCTCGTTTGGCCGGGGTGACCGTGGCCTCGGCCGGGCCGAACTGCTCATCCGCCCGCGAACGGACCTCCACGAAGACGAGCGTGCCGTCGCCGGCCACCATGACCAGGTCCAGTTCGCCTACCTTGCAGGAGTAATTGCGGATGAGGGTCCGCAGGCCCTTGTTCTGGAGGAACCGCTCGCAATACTTCTCGCCCCACCGGCCGAGCCTGGCCCTGTCGCTCAGCAGCCTGCGGCGAATCAGGAATAGTCCGCACATCCGAATCGTCCCACCTCCGCCCCGGCGCTACGGAAGCAACAAGGGATGATGCCGCTCGCGTCCAGTGTTACTTGGAGGCCGTGTGCTCGCTGTGGCGCTGCGACAGCTTGACCGCCTTGCCGGTCCGCTCGCGGAGGAAGTACAGCTTGGCCCGGCGGACTTTGCCGCTGCGGGTCGGCACGATGTTCAGCACATTGGGCGAATGGAGCGGGAAGATACGCTCCACGCCCTCGTTGCCGACGATCCGCCGGACGGTGAAGCTCTCGTTGATCCCCCGGCCTTTGCGGGCGATGACCGTGCCGGTGAAAATCTGCGTGCGGGTCTTATCGCCTTCCTGGATCCGGCAGTGGACGTCCACTGTATCGCCCACCTCGAAATGCGGGATCTCCTTCTTCAGACTCTTGCTCTCAACGCTGTCCAGTATTTCGGTCTTCACGGTCAATCTCCCGAAGCTTATCTTTCACCAAGGCAATAAAACCCGTATTGTAGCAGCATGGCGGCGGAAGGCAAGTCCTTTTCGAGGATTTTCCACCGATCCGGCATCGTGGCCATACAAGGATGGATTCGGGCTCAAGGTGGACGCTGTGAACGAAGCCAGTCTACCGGCTTTGCTCCTTCAAAGCCCCCTGGACGGCCTCGACGAGTTCCCGCTGCTCGTTCCCATCCAGGCTCTCCCCCTGCTCCAGAATGCGGATTCGGGTATCGATCTCCGGGTCCTGCTCCCGCAATTGCGTGAGCGTCTCATCCTGCTCGGCGATGCGTTGGTCGAGATCGTCCAGATCGAACGGCCAGCCCAGGATCCGCCCCAGCAGCGAAGCGCCCGTCTTGATCGCCTGGAAATCCTCGGAGTCCACCAGGTAAAACGGCACTTCGACCCACAGGCCGACACCGGGCAAATGCCGATTCTTGGCCAGCCAGAGCAGATAGATGCTGGTATTCGGCGGCCCCTGCCAAGCCAAGCCGGCCGGCACCACCCGCCGCAACTCGCGCTGCAGGGCCAGGTCATTGGACACCAGGAACGCCCGGCGGTTCGCCGTATGCGGAATCATGGACGCGATCCCGTTGACCGTATACAGCGTCTCCACCCCGTGATACTCCTCGGCCAGATCCAGCACACCGTTGAGGAACTCATAGCGGTGGGAGGACGGCTCATCCGACCGGAGAATCACAATGTTCTCCCGCTCGTTGCACACGAGCCGGCTCTGCGGGAATTCGGCCACATCGTCGTTGACGGTCACGCCACCGACCGGGAAAAAGCTCACCGGCCGGACCTGGCCGAACGAGCTGGTCCCCGGCGTATCCGCCAGGAAGTCGGCGACGCCCCGGCTGACCGCGCCGACATCTTTCGTCCAGCCGACGATCAGCGACGGCCGTTCCACGTGGGGCCGCGATGTAAAACGAAACATCTCAAGATTCATGGCCGACCTCGCCTCTGAACAGTTCATCAAGATGGTCCAGGATTTCCTGCTTCTCCCTATCCGTGATCGGTCCGAGGTCGACATGATGCGGATGCCGGAGGCTGTCCATCTCCTCGCGCACCTGCTCCGGCAGCTCTTCCGCGTCAGCCAGCGTCTCCAAGATCTGATCGATATTCGCCTCCACCCGCGCGGCCGACTCTTGGAGCTCGCTCAGGTCCAGCGGTATATCCAGAAGGCTGCCCAACACCTCGAGGACGGAGATGGAGGCCTTCGGGTACGGCCACGGAGCTCCCTGCAGGTAGTACGGCACCTCGCCCAGCCGCCAGACCGCCTCGATGCCCCGGCTCTGGGCCACTCCCAAAAGCAGCCCGTTCAGGCCGGTGATGGACCCGGTCCCGTCGGCGCTGTCCAGCTCCGACATCAGGACGGTATTGCCATACCGGCGAATCTCCGGAATCAGCCGGCGGCTGTTCGGTACCGCCCAGACCCGCGGCTTGGCCGTATGATGGATCGCCGTCACACTGGCGCCCGACGTGTACATCCGCCGACAGCCCAGCTTCTCCGCGACATCCAGCACTTCCTCGGCCATCTCGTACGCCTTTTCCGTATCCTCCGGTTGCCGCTCGCCGACCAGAAACACGAGATCCCTATCCTGCCGGCGGCGGCTGAAGAACCGGGTCGCCGGAAACCGCAGGTCCTCGATCAGCCCGTTCGCAATCACCACGTGGGCCGGATCGAAATAGTCGTACGGCTCGATCAGACCGAACTCCTCGGCCCGCATGAGACGACGCATCGTGTTGATCGCCGCCAGACCGACATTGGCAATGCCGGCCCAGCCGCACAGCATGATCGGCCGTTTCAGTTCAGGTTCTCGAAAGAGCTTCACGCTCATGTTCCCTTCTCTCAGTCTACCGACCTTAGTCTCAAATATCGGATTCATAAGTTAATAATGGCCGGGAGGGCAATTGGTTCGTATCCGGGCGCGCGCCGGTGTATCCTCATCGGCCCACACGTAAGGAAAAGCCGCACCAAAGCCGTCGGGCCTCCCGCGCCGGGACCGGACGAAGGAGTCTTGCCGCCTTACGAAGACACTCGGTGATGGAGTGGGCGCTCGCATGGGTAGGTTGTTGCCGACAGTGGAGTAAGGATTATGAGCAATTGCCGCCCGGCAGCGGGAGCATGTTCCTGCCGGCGTCGATGGGCCTGCGAATCCGCCGGCCGGGACGCACTGATGTCACGGCTTCGCGCCGATCCTCTCGGGGATCGTGACGATGCCGGCCGCTGCCGGCGGGAGCCTCTTACACCGGCTCGGGGTGCAGGATCTGCGGCGCCGCCGCGGCTTCCTGGGGCTTCGTGGCGGCCTCTTCAGAGTGCCGCACCAACTCGTTGTAGAGCCAGGCAAACGACAGACCGCCGAGGAAGGCGTCGCAGAAGCCCCAGGCCAGGCCGATGAGGCTGCCCGCGGGCGAGATCTTGTAGCCCCGATAGAGTCGGCTCAGGCCGGTGGGTTTGGGCGAGGGACCCTCGAACGCCATGATCCACCACGTCAGGGAAAACAGTCCGGCCCCCCAGAGAATGCCGCACGTCAGCCCGAATGCCTTGGGATCCAGTTTCATATGGTTGTGCCCCTTTCTCTTTCCCTCGAGTTCGCCTGCAGCAATGTCATCCCCGCGCAGGCGGGGAGACGCCGTAAGGCGTTATTCTCTTGTATGCTCTTACGAACACACTACCAACTCCCCGCCGTCATCATTCACGGTACGCACGCCGATCCATGCAGTTCTCCCAGCATGGCTGCAATATTTCCGCATGGGTAACGACTGAACCCCTGAAGAACGGACCGGCAAGCACATCCAAGTTGCTTCCAAGTCATTGACCTTATTTGGGAGAAGTAAACATGAAGAAGCCCTTGTTGCACCTGATCCTCTGTACGGCTCTCGCCCTGCCCTATGCCGCACGCGCGCAAGGCGCTGCCGAAACCGGGACATACGACCCGACGATCGAGAAGTATGTCCAATTCCTCAAGCAGCAGAAACAGACACCGGTGGACTACCTGGTGGGCTTGTTCCAGACCTACGATTTGGTCGTGCTGTGCGAGCGGTCCCATCCGGAAGTCACTCAGTACGATATGATCTACGAGCTGGCCGCCGACAAGCGCTTCCAGCAGCAGGCCGGACACATCTTCATGGAGAACGGCACCCCCACTCTGCGGCCCGACGTCGAGGCGTTCCTGACCGACGACGCCTTGGCCGAGCCGCAGGCGCAGGAGAAGCTGCGCCACATCTTTCGGGACTTCAGTTGGGATGGCGAATTGAGCAGGACCAATGTCTACAACTTTTTCCAGAAGGTCCGCGGCCTCAACCGGTCTCTGCCGAAGGACCTGCGGGTACACCTCTACCCCAGTGACCTGGCGTTCGATTGGGCGGGCGCGACGAAGGAGTCTTACCGCACGATGTGCCAGCAGTTGGGCCGCCGCGACCAGGTCATCGCGAACAACGTCGCGGACCAGTTCAACGAAATCCTCCGGTCCGCGGGCCGGCACAAGGCCCTGGTCATCATGAACTACCGCCATGCCTTCCCCCATATCCTCCTGCGCCAGGGCGGCCGCAGCCAGACCGTCGAGAACGTGACGGGCTTCCTCATGACATTCTACCCCGGGAAAGTGGCCAACGTGATGCTCAATAACGTCCGCATCCTGCCGGGCTCCACCGACAATCAGATCGCTATCTCTGCCCTCCAGGACGGCAAATGGGATGCGGCGTTCGCCGCGCTGGGCTATCCGGCCCTCGGCTTCGACTTCCAGGGCTCGCCCTTCGGCGCCGATGAGTTCGACTATTTCGCCGTGCCCTTCCCGATCGGCCGTAAGTACCAGGAGATCTTTACCGGCTATGTCTTCTACCAGCCGCTGGACGAGCACCGGATGACCTTCGCCATTCCGGGGTTGCTCGATGCGTCCTTCGCCGGCGAGATGCTCCAACGCTGCCAGATCCGGGGCGAGAACCGCTCCGCCGCCGAGATCGCCAAAGAAATCGAGCAGTCCCAGACCGTGCGGATTTCTGGCTATGAGGACAAGCAGATGTTCCCCAAATCCGCATACGCCCAGAAGATCCAGCAATGGCTGAGAACCGACAAGTGAGACGCGGGTTTGACGGATCCATCCAGCGCGGCCTTCGGCCACAACTATAACAGCGTCTCCTTCAGAATCGTCCCCTTAACAGTCTTGGAGGGGTGTCTTATGCGTGAGGGGATCGGCGCCAGCTCTCCCCACCCGGCGCATGAAACCACAGGGTCCGGCAATAGAAACCGGCCGGGCCCGGGGGAGTAATCGAGCCCAGCCGGTCGCATGCGGTTTTGTCCGCGACTTCTCTCAGAAATTCAGACCGACGCCCAACAGGTACTTGACATCGGCCTTTTCCCGGCCCAGTGCCGGCGTCTCATCATAGTTGAAGATGACCTTGAAGTTCGCGAACATCGTCTTGGTCAGGTTCGCCCGCAGCTCGGCGGTGGAGAGATCGGAAAAGTCGCCGAAGTCCTCGAGGCGCGGATACCAGGTCAGGTCGTGCAGGAACTTGGCGTTCTTGCCCAGTTGCTGGGTGAAGTTGTAGCCGGCCTGCAGGGACAGCTTATTGTCGGTAGCCGGCTGGTTCTCGTATTTCTCGAAGAGGTCCGCCAGACCGATGTTGGTCGAGAAGGCGGTCTGGGGGGTCTCGATCCACTGATAACCGACACCGCCGCCGAAGATCGCCCGGCGGTCCAGGAGCGCAACCTGATCCTGCTCGTAGCGTCCATTGACAAAGCCGAAGAGCTTCTTCGAGAGGAAGTAATCATACTGTCCCCGGATCCGCCACCAGTCTTCCGTGGTTCGATTATTTCCCGTGTCCGGGTCTTTCGCACGGCTCTTGGCAATATCGCCTTCGGCCGTGATGCGGTCCCGTTCGGACCGCCGGGACGCGCTGGCACTGGCAGTAATCGTGCTGGTTTCCGTGTTGCCGGTGGTCAGGCCCAAGGCCCCGGAGACACTGCCCGCCACTGGGGCTTGGCCGGCGGGGGAGGATTGATGGCGGCCAGCTCTGCCAGGGGCACCTTCTGCCGCTCCGAGGGCGCAGCGCCCTTGAGCGCGAATTCATTGGGTTCGGCGGCGCCGACTGACTGATGCAGGACCGTGCCATCCTTGAGACGAACTTCGACGGGTTCGTTGCTGCTGAACGTCTGGATGTCCGTGAGGTTCACGGTCACTTCGCCGGCGGCTTTGGACAGAAAGATGAGTTTGCCGTCCGTCATCCGCACGATCTGGCCGGTCAGACGGTCGCCATTTTTCAAGTATACCTCGTCAGCACGGAGAACCGAGCACACGCCGACAAAACACAAGATGGAAAACAGCACTTTTGCGTGCATCAAGGATTCCTTTCGAGATTCATCTCCACAGGAGATCATTCAGCCAACCATAGTACATCCGCAGGAACCTGGAGGTCCCCAGAGGGCAAAGAACCGGGACCATGAGACTGACCCCGGCTTCTTGCTCCAGGTGCAACCCCTGTCATCATGCCTCTTTCGCTTTGGGCTCAGCGCGGAGGAACGGCGGGCGCATCGCCGCAAGGCGGTTGAGCATGCGGATAACCATGAAGATGGTGAAGGCTACGATCAAGAAGTCGATGCACGTGTTGATGAACAGACCGTAGCGCATGGCCACCGCCGGTATCGCCTCACCCGTCGCAGAGGTGGTGGGCCCTTTGAGGACCACTTCCAGATTCTTGAAGTCAACCCCACCCAGCAGCATACCGATGGGGGGCATAATGACATCATTCACCAAAGAGCTGACAATCTTGTTGAAGGCAGCTCCGATAATAATACCCACCGCCATGTCCATAGCGTTGCCTTTGACGGCGAAGTCCCGGAATTCACTCAACAGCCCCCTTTTCTTTCTCCTCAAGAAAGGTGTTTAGGATATAACCCGTTCGTCACGGCAACTTCGGGATGTGGCACGTAAGGCCGGTGTGCTCAACCTTTCCGCTCTGTGTCCACCGGGAAACCAGAAACGCTTGGGTCCCCACAGAAGCCATCTGACACTCGAGGGGGAATGAATCATTACTCGTGATCTATTCTCACACCCATAGAGCCCAACCATTTCAGAGACTGGCTGTCATTGTAAGCGCAAACCAGCAGAAAGCAATGAAAACCACCCAGACACATGAGGGTTTTTGCGCGACACACCAGCGCTTTTCGTATTGGGCTCCGCCCACAGCACAACTTGGCGGCAAACCCAGGGCCCAGGGTCGCGCCGGCCGGGGCACAAGGGGGTGCTGCCCCGGGTCACCGCGCCTCACTGTTTCGCGGTCATCTCGACAACACCCCCATGCCATAGGCGCTTCCCGGGAGGCGGATGTAGATGGAAAAGACAGGGGCGGCATGGTCTTGCGGCGGGGAAACAGCCGGGATTTCGGGGACCACGCTATTGAAATCGAACATCGTTCTGGGATAGTATAGGCGATGTCTCAGGCTGAGGCGCTGTGGATGAGGTCCAAAGGGAAATCGCGGATCATTGAGATCCGTTTTCGGGAACAAGATCGTCTGTCTTTTGGAAAGGGTCCCTGGTGAAGGCTCGCATGCACATGACTTTATGTTGTCTCTCCGCCGTCACGCTCCTGGCCATCGCTGGCTGCGCCAAAAAGGCGGAGCCGGGCAGCCCCGCGCCCGCAACGCCCACGAAGGCCCAGACGCCCGTGCCGGTTGATACCGCGGCGGCCACCAAGACGCAGGCACCGGCCGCCCCGAGCCTGGCCCTGCCGGCGGTCGACACCACCACCCCTGTCTCGGAGGTGCAAGCCCAGGCGCAGACCATGAGCGTCGAGAACCTCAAAGCGATGGCGCTCAAGTACAAACAGGCGATTGTGGACAAGCAGGCGCAGGTCGAAAAGCTGATGGCCAAATTGAAGGAGATTCCCTTGACGGAGGCGCTGGGCAAGGAAGCACAGACGTTGAAGGTGGATCTCCAGAATCTCCAGGGGACTGTGACGGCCCTGAAGGAGCGATTCCAGGTCTATTACAACACGCTCAAGGAGAAAGGCGCCAGTCTGGCCGGCCTGGAAATTTGATTGGTGATGGCCTGGGGTCTGGCCTGCAATGCGACGATAAGAATGTCCCGAGGTTGGAGGAAGGTGTCGTATTCGGGAACAGACGGCAGGGAGCAGATTCCTGACGTGCGGCGCCCCGCGACGGTCGTTCGACGATCCCGCACAGGCATAGGAGGACGCCGCGCCGAACGCCAGGGCGATCTTTGACCGGAGGCCCGCTGGTGGGCGATGCCCGCGACGAGCGGCGGAGCGGCGGGTGACGCTACCCTCTCAAGCCCACCAGCAGCAACAGACCCAGCACAATCTGACCGACGGCGAAAAGCCTTATGTGCAACACCGGTCGCTCCAGGATCCACGCCGTGACCTTCTCCGAGACCCTGGAATTCAAAAATAGAAGGCCTTTGAAAAGAGCGACGATCCCCACAAGCACAAGAATCTTGGGCAAGAGGCCCTCGTGTCTCCAACCGGCGGAAATCAACAGAATTCCGAGGGACAGTGCCGCGGCAAAGAGGTATCGCCGGAGTTTCCAGAGGGCCTTGCTGCGCAATCTTCTTCGCAGACTCTCCGGGTAGAGCAAGGACAGGACACCCAGGAACACAAAGATGCCGCCCACGATGCAGGAGAACATTTCCGATTCCTCGAAAGAGGGACTGTTCACAGAAACAGGATTCGCGACCATGCCCAGAATCGCACATCGGTGGCAGGCTGTCAACCATGCAGGCTCGGCGGGTGACCCGCAAATCTGCAGGGGCCGGAAACCGCAGCCTCGTGCCTGCCTGTTTTCACATTCCTGGGCCAAACACGAGGAGAACCGGACGTTCTGAGGCACTTTGTCCGGGAAGCGCGACGGCGCCGGGCCCGTTTGAGAGTATCGTCTCTCATCCTCAAGTAGTGATCTCGGCCGATTCGTGTCCCTGGACATCCTGTTGTGGCAGGCCCCTGGCGAAAGGGGCGAAGAAGTCATCTCGAAGCGATGTTCGCATCGAGGTGAGAGGTATCGTTCAGGAAACGCTGACGCCAGGAACCCCCTTCGAGATCCAGCCGGCATAACGAGGCCGGATCGGCGCTCGGATTGAAGTTCCCGTGCAGCAGAGTCATGCCAATGCCCTCCACGGTAGCGCCGTGGCCTACGATCAGGAGATTGCCCACCGTCCGCCGTAGCGTTTCGTCGATGGTCCAGCCGAAGCGGCGGATCGATTCACTCTTTGATTCGGGAAACCCCGGTTCCACGAGGGACCGGTAGTGGTCGTCCACCGTGGGGAACCGCTCTTTCAGTTCCCGCAGCGCATGCGTCCGCGGCAGATAGGCAAACCACTCGGCATTGCGCCATTCCCCGAAGCCCGCTTCGATTCGGATCGAAAGCCCCAGGGCCTCGGCACACCAGTACGCCGTATGTACGGCCCGAAGATAGGGTGAGCTGTAGAGATAGGCGATCGGCTCCCGCGCCACGCGCTGGGCCAACTGCTGCGCCTCTCTGATCCCGGCGGCAGTCAGGTCCGGATCGTGGGGGTACTCGGCCCGCTGAGCCCACTGCGGGTCCTCGAAATCCTCGCGACTGCCGTGGCGCGCGATGAATATGGTTCGTTCGGACATCATCTGCGGCCCGCCGACGCCGGGGACTACACTTTCGCGATGAACCAAGGCATCCCGAATCCTTTTGGTTCCTTGCGGACCGCCATCGATTGCTCCTTTCTTTCCGCTCCCCGCGTTCACGCCACCGGTCCTGCCATGATTACGCCGTCCGGGTAAGCCAGGCAGCCACGAATTACCTCTTTCGGCATAAGGACTTTCCGAGATCCGTGCGTCAAAGAGGATGAGGCGATAGATCGCGATGAGAGAGGACTACGAACGACCGCGTTTGTGCAACAGATCAGAAGGTAAAACACCCCGCGAGTGAGAAATTCTTTATCCCTTTTGGCACAAGGAGTTACGCGAACTTCGGGCCTCGTGTTTACCCGGAATTTCGGCACGATTCGTGCAACACGGCCCCAGGGTAGAGGGACAGTCTGCCCTCGGATTTATGATTTATGAATTGTGATTTATGAATTGCGGATCATGTCATTGCGAGCGAAGCGCGGCAATTCGGATTGCGGATTGCGGATTGCGGATTCAGAGCAGACCTGCGGCGGGACATCGCCCGCGGCCTGTCGCCCCGACCCCGGCGGGTCGATTGTACGAAACGAACCCAATCTGCCCCCGGACAGGCAAGCACGGCCAGGGCTGGAGCAAATCGTACGAAACAAAGCCAATTGCCCCCTGGAAGGTGTCGGGCGGGGACGCCCAACCCACGAAGAGACGATTATGCGAAACAAAGCCAATCCCGACGTGGCCGGGCGGGACGAGGCCCCGGGAGCGAGGGGCGAATTGTGCAAAACAAACCCAATTCCTCGATCGCGGATTGCGGATCGTGCGAAACGAACCCAAACTTGGGCGTGCTGGGGTATCTGGGGGCTGGCGCGCGGGGGGAGCCTATCGTGCAAAACAAAGCCAATTCCGTCAGAGGGCCGAAAGAGTCAAGTGCTTGCCGGGAAACGAGTTATGGTGGATTGGACATGCACGGGACTTTGGCGGAACAAAGCCAATTGGGAGAAGCCCGGCTGGGACCCGGAGGGCCGATTGTGCAAAACGAACCCAATTGCCCGACGCGGGGCACCGAGGCGGTGTCGCGGAGTCGGCCGGCCAAACCCAGCGGCCAGTTGGACAAACAAACCCAATTTGCCAGCGCGGCCTATCGTGCGAAACAAACCCAATTCCCGACGGGCGGGATACCCCACCATTCCACTATTCCACCATTCCAGTGTTCCAATCCGACGCCCGGTGTACAAACAAAGCCAATTCTGCTATCTTGGGCCGGTCAAACGATGCCCATCACGGGCAGTACGAAATGCAGGCACAGGAGGCAACCATGACCAGACTGCGAACCATTCTCGTCATCACCAGCACCCTACTCTTGGTGGACACCATGCATGCTTCTATTCGCACGACGCCGGTCCCCGCAATCACCACGATGAACGATTTCTACGTCAGCAACACCCGGCCGCTGACGCCGAGCCCGCTGCTGAAGCTGCCCATCGGGGCAATCAAGCCCCAGGGCTGGCTGCGGCGACAGCTCGAACTCCAGACGGAGGGCTTCTCCGGCCGATTGATGGAAATCAGCAAGTTCCTTCAGAAGGACGGCAATGCCTGGCTGGCAGCGGATGGCCAGGGTCACAGCCCGTGGGAGGAGATGCCGTACTGGCTCAAAGGCTTCGGCGATATGGGTTATGTCCTCGGCGACCAGCGGATCATCGACGAGGCCAAGGTCTGGATCGAGGCGATCCTCAAGAGCCGCCAGCCGGATGGCTGGTTCGGGCCGGTCGCCAACAAGGCCGGCTCGCGGGACACGAAGAAGGCCCCGGACCTGTGGCCCAACATGGTCGCGCTCAACGCCCTGCAATCCTATTATGAGTACACCGGCGATCCGCGCGTCCTGGAGCTGATGCAGGAGTACTTCAAGTGGGAACTGACCGTGCCCGACGACAAGTTTCTGACCCCCTTCTGGCAGCAGCAGCGGGCCAGCGACAACATGGCCAGCGTGTACTGGCTCTACAACCGCACCGGCCAGGAGTACCTGCTGCAGCTCGCCCAGCGGATCCAAAAGAGCATGGCGAACTGGACGGAAACCGTCCCGAGCTGGCACAACGTCAACATCGCCCAATGCTTCCGTGCCCCCGCCGTCTATTACCAGCAGGCGGGCGATCCGTACTTCCTGCAGGCCACCGACCGCAACTACAATATGATCTGGGGCGTCTACGGCCAGGTCCCCGGCGGCATGTTCGGCGGCGACGAGAACTGCCGGCGCGGCTATTACGGTCCCCGGCAGGGCATCGAGACCTGCGCCTCCGTCGAGTTCATGCTCTCGTGCGAGATGCTGCTGAAGATCGCGGGCGACCTGACCTGGGCCGACCGCGCCGAGGATGTTGCGTTCAATACCTTCCCGCCCGCCCTGACGGCCGACTTCAAAGCCCTGCACTACCTCGTCAGCCCGAACGTCTGCCAGCTCGACAGCAAGAACAAGTCCCCCGGCATCCAGAATGACGGCGACATGCTCTCGTACAATCCGCACAGCTACCGCTGCTGCCAGCATAACGTCGCCCACGGCTGGCCGTACTTCGCCGAGCACCTGTGGATGGCCACGCCCGACAACGGGCTGGCGGCGGTCTTCTACGCCGCGTCCGAGGTCACGGCCAAGGTCGGCGATGGCCAGCAGGTGACGCTCAAGAGCACGACGCTGTACCCCTTCGAGGACACGATCCGGATCGCGGTCAGCACACCGAAGCTCGTGCAGTTCCCGCTGTACTTGCGCATTCCCGGCTGGTGTGAGAAGCCGGCGCTGCGGATCAACGGCAAGAAAACCGTAGCCTACGCCGAGCCGCGGACCTTCCTCGTCATCGACCGCAAATGGAGACCGGGTGACACGGTCGAGCTGACGCTGCCGATGGCGCTGAAGCTGCGCTACTGGATTCGCAACGGCAACACGGTCTCGGTCGATCGAGGTCCGCTGACCTACGCGCTGAAGATCGGGGAGAAGTACGTCCGGCACGGTGGCACAGACGCCTGGCCCGCCTTCGAGGTCTATCCGACGACCGCCTGGAACTACGGCCTGGTGATCGACGCCGAGAGGCCGCTCGACGACCAATTCGAGGTCCGCCCGAAGAGCTGGCCCAAGGACAACCAGCCCTTCGAGGCCCAGGCCGCCCCGCTCGAAATCCGCGCCAAGGCCCGGAAGATCGAAAACTGGAAGCCGGATGCGCTGGGCCTGATCGGCGAGGTTCAGCCCAGCCCCGTCCGATCCACGGAGTCTGCGGAGACCGTAACCCTGATCCCGATGGGCGCCGCCCGGCTGCGGATTTCCGCTTTCCCGTGGATCGGCGCGGGCCCGGCCGCCCGCGCATGGCAACTGCCGCAGTAGAGCAGACCGGCGGCGAACGGAGTCCGCAGCGCCGGCGTAGGAAACGGCAGATACGAGCTTTCTGGAGAAGGATACGGTGTCCATGAACGGCGAATTTTCACAACTGCCCTGGAATGAATTACGGCGAACGGATGCGACAATTCCCTGGCCGGCGCTGCGGACTTTCGCGGCTGCGGTCGTGACGGACAGCCGGCTCACGCCGGAGTTGTTCGAGGTCTACGACCTGGCGTACGAAGCAGAGTATGACCAGCCCCGCTACACGGACTTCTATGTGGCGGCGATCTTCACCCTGGCGGCGCCCCGACTCGACGACGAGCGGCGCCGCGAGATCGGATCGCTCCTTATCGAACGAATGGTGCGGGCCGGCGAGGATGATGCGGATGTCTCCCTGGAGGTCCTGCTGGCGGCGGCCGGCACGATGGGTCCGCCGATCGTTTCGGCCGTCCTCGACGCCATTGATAGCGAGCCGGATACGCGCGGAGCGTGGGTGTTCCTGTGGGATTTGACCAAGCTCGCGGCCCAGAGCGAGGATGAGGCCCTGCGGAGCCGGGTGATCCAAGCCTGTGTCGATCTGCTCGAGAAAGTCGAGCGCAACGAGGCCGACCCAGGAGACGGAATGGATGCGGCGTGGACCCTCGCGGCATTCCAACGCCCCGAGCACGGGGACCTGTTGCGGCGGCTCAGCGAGAAGCCCATGGAACGCTGGTGGATCGCCGACTATCGCGCGGCTCTGCAACTCTGGCAGGGCCGTTCGGAACCCGCGCCTCCCCCGGAACTCTGGGAGGAGCCGGTGGAGGAGTGGCTGCCGCCGCGCTGCAAAATGGTCAGAGACTGGTTCGAGAAGAAGACCAAACCTTGGGAGCTACCCGAGGAGGGTCCGGAGGCAGAGCGGGCCCGAGACTTGGCCATCGGGTTTCTCCTCTCGCCGGTCGCCCGGACGTTGCCGGCCGGCCTGCGCGACGAGGCGTACACGATTGTTTACGGCCTGTTGTACCACTCCCTGACGCGATTGGATAAGGAGCCCGGCGAGTGGGATGAATTCGCGCTGCGGCAGCTTCTCCTGCAGACCATGCCCGAACAGACCCCGGCGGATCGCGCCCTCTTGGAGAAGATCGCCCCGGTGACGGAGGCGCTGCTGTACTGGCTGGGATTCGAGGGCCTGCTGGCCGACGCCGATGCGCTGATCGCGTCGGTCCGAGGCCTGAGCGAGGACATCGTCGCCATCGGGATGGACCCGCAGCGCTGGGGTCCGGTCAAGCGGGCCCTGATGGAAGCCAAGCCGACGAGCGTGAACGTGGTCGAAGAGGAGACCGTCGCCGCCTCCGCCGCCGAACAAACCGCCGAGAGCCTGCCCCCACAGCCGCCCGATGGCCCGACACCCAAGGCCGAGGAGCCGCCCCTACCCATCGCCGAATATGCGGCCAAAGTCGGCCGCAACGATCCCTGCCCCTGCGGCAGCGGCAGGAAATACAAGAAGTGCCACGGCCGCCCCGGCGCCGAAGAAATGACGGTAAAGTGAGCCCGATAAGGCGAGAATTGTTCCCGACCCAACGGCCCCCGGAGACTCTTGCTATGATGCGGATGGCAGCGTCAAGGGAAGCCCGTTGGTAGTGACGCCGTAAGGCGTTATCCTGCGATGCTCTTACGAGCACACTACAAACCGGTCTTCGGCCTTGACGCCGCCGCCCGTTCTGAATCAGGAATCGCAATGCGGCTATTCTGTCACTTTGCCGGTGGCGGCCCACTCGGTGCCGCGGAGGATGATCTTCTGGACACTGGGGGTCATCAGGGCCTTGCGGTCGTGGCCGTAGGCGTTGTGGACGACGCGGCCCAGACCGTAATTCTTGACAAAGATCAGCGGCTCGGTCTTCTTGCTCCACGGAGAATCGGCCTGAATCAGGACGTGGATGTCCTCGTTGCCCTGGAGCTTGGCGTAGAGTTCGTCGTCGGTCGTGAAGTTGGTCAGACCTTTGGTAATCGGATGTTCTTTATCGACGATCTGGGACTCGAAGACGCTGCGGGGGCCGTGGCCGGAGGTGCCCATCACCCACTTGCGGCCGCACAGCTTGCCGAACTCGTCCCACTTCGGGAACGAGGCGGTGGCCAGGTGCTGGACGAAGAAGCCCTTGCCGCTCTTGACGTAGTTCAACAGGTTCTCCTGGGCCTGGGCCGGCAATTCGCCCTGCTTCTGGGCATAGATCGTAAAGACGATCACGTCGTAGTTCTTCAGAGCGGCGGCCGATTCGAGGATCAGCGGATCTTCAACGACCTTGACATCGAACTTGCCGGACCCGACGAGGATCTCGCGGGTGGTCTCGGAGATCTCGCGCCAGGGATGGGCCCCGACATCGTCACCGGTAATCAACAGGACCTTGATCTGGGCGGGCTTCTGAGGCGCCTTGGCTCCCAGGCAGAACAGTACCGCCACCATCGCCGCCAATGCCAGAACCTTCAACAAACGCTGCATGTCATGTCTCCTTCGAATCTCCATTCTGCGATCTACCATTTACGACTGCCACGCGACACAGGATATGGCGCGAGGCTAGCCGCGTCAACCCGGATGTTTTCCCTTGACGAAGCGGCCACAGTCCAATAGGGTAAGCCGACAACCTTGAGAGTGAAAGCCGAGAGGGGAAATGGCACAAGCTCCTGAGAGTTCGAGAGACATCGAGAAGTGGCTCAAGCTGACTCACGCCGAGGAAGTCGGGCCGGTGACGTTTGGCAAGCTGCTCAAGCGGTTTGGGTCGGTGGATGCCGCGCTTGACGCCTCCGTCAGTGGACTGACGAAAGTGGAGGGGATCGGGGCCAAGACGGCGGAGCGGATCGCGGCAAGCCGGGACAAGTTCGACAGCAACGCCGAGTTGGAGTTGGCGGCCAAGTTGGGAGTCTGGATCGTCCACCTGGAGGACCCCCGCTATCCGCCGGCGTTGAGGCAGATCTATGATCCGCCGCCGGTTCTATATATCAAGGGGACACTGGACCGCGTGGACAATCTGGCGATTGGAATCGTGGGATGTCGCCGGTGCAGTCTTTACGGACAGGAGCAATCCTCACGTTTGGCCCACCTGCTGGCCGCAGCCGGGTTTACCATCGTTTCCGGGATGGCGCGAGGGATCGATACCGCCGCCCATACAGGGGCATTGGCCGCTGAGGGTCGCACGCTCGCCGTCCAGGGTTGCGGCCTTTCTCGCGTTTTTCCGCCGGAAAATGCCAAGCTCTTCGAGCTCATAAGTGCTTCCGGGGCCTGTGTTTCCGAGCTGCCGCTGCGGGCGGAGCCTTTGGCGGAGAACTTTCCGCCCCGCAACCGCATCATCGCGGGACTGTCGCTCGGAACCATCGTCATCGAAGCCGGCCTGCGGTCCGGCGCTTTGATCACGGCCCAAGCCGCGCTAGAGAGCAACCGCGAAGTCATGGCCGTACCGGGCAAGATCGATTCGCCCTTGAGCCAAGGCCCGCACCGGCTTATTAAGGAAGGGGCCAAACTGATCGAAACCGTCGAAGACGTCATGGAGGCGCTCGGCTACATTGGCGACCAACTCAAGGACCACACGGCACTTACGGCAAAGGAGACCACGGAGAAGGTGGAGATGCCGCTGCTCGAGACGACCAAGTTCAACCTCAAGGGCCACGAGAAGACCATTTACGATACCTTGAGTAGGGAACCTCTGCACATCGACCAGATCATCGCCGACACGAACCTGCCCGCCGGGGCCGTCAATGCCGGCGTCGTGTCGCTGCGTCTCAAGGGCCTGATCAAGCAACTGCCCGGCAACCTCTTCACGAAACGCTAAGTCACGACTGTCACGATACTTCCGTGCGCGTGCACTTTTCATGCCGCAAATAGACGCGGGCTGTTGACAATCGGGCGGTGTGGGGCTATTATCAGACGTGATGACCTGTAGCATGAATTGCCTCAGATAACCTCAACCGCCGGGCCGATCCGTGGCAGGATGCTGCGGCAGGGCAGGAGGAGACGTTCGGGTGGGGGCATTACGGACAGGGTGCTGCAACCACAAACTGCGGGGGCGCGCTGTAAGTCTTTTCACAGCATGGTTTTGTACCCGTCTCCGGCGACAAGCGAGCCTTCGGAGAGCTGCCGCCTTCACCCTGATCGAGTTGCTGGTGGTCATCTCGATCATCGCCCTTTTGATGTCGATTCTCATGCCCGCCTTGCAGCGTGTCCGCAAGCAGGCGCGGGCCGTCGCGTGCCAATCCAATCTCAAGCAGATGGGCCTGACCTTCTCCATGTACACGGAGGACAACAACGGCTTCTTCCACCAGGAGGAGGGCAGCGAGTCCAGTCATAGCTGGGTGCCCTCCATGCGCCCCTATTACAGTCACGAGCCCAAGATCCGGTCCTGCCCGGCCACGACGAAGTTCTACAGTGATGGTGTGACCGGCCCGCTGGTAGGCTGGGGCGTGTACGGCAAAGGCGCCATCGCGGCTGTGCCGAGTTGGGCGTTGCCGGGCGATTACGGCAGCTTCGGCCTCAACGGCTGGGTGGCCAACGATACCGGCGGTATCCACGAAGGAAAGAACTGGCGGACGATCGATATCCAGGGCGGCTTTCAGGTGCCCGTGTTCATGGACTGTCAGTGGGTGGACGGGTTGCCCGAACCGTATGACAACCCGCCCGATTTCGATGGGCAATGTCCCTGGCAATGGTACGGCAACGCGATGCGAAGCTTCTGCATCAACCGCCACAACGGATTCGTGAACGGTGTCTTCATGGATTTGTCTGTGCGGCCCATCGGCCTGAAAGAACTGTGGGAGCTGCACTGGCACAAGAGGTGGGCCAAGGATCGCCCGGCGGCAGCCACACCTATCTGGCCTGATTGGATGCGCGGTTTCAAGGATTATGCGCTGTGATCCGCCGTGGTGTTGGTATCAATGTCATCCGGCTCGTGGGCCGGAGACGTTGGAGCTGATGGACGGAATAGCATTCAACGAGGTTTCTCTCATTAAGGAGGTCGATCATGGGAAAGGCGGCAGTTTTGGTGTGGTTCGCTCTGGTGTTGTGTATCGGTGCGCCCGCAGCGCACGGCCAGACCCTGTGGGGCTATTACCCCATCAACGAGAACGATTTCAAAGATTATTCCGGCAATGGCCATAACGGCACGCCCGTCGATGGCGCGACGACGGTAGCCGACCCGGAGCGGGGCTGGGTGGCCTCGTTCAATAAGGAGCCCGCCAAGCCCAGTCGGGTCAACTGCGGCACCAACGACCCCTCCGCCGGCGGCCAACTGACCGTCTCTGCCTGGATCTACTGGCGGGGACTCAATGGCAACTGGCAGGGAATGGCCGGCAAGAGTTTCAGCTACGACGACCGGCGCTGGATCTTTCAACTCCGCGACGCCGACGGCTTCATTCAGTGGGGCGGTCCCGACAACGCCGCCCTGCATATCTTCTCTACGGAAGCTCCGACCGCGGACGAGTGGCAGCACGTGGTCGGCACCTGCGATGGGACAACCTCGCGGGTCTACATCAACGGCAAGGTGGTCGGCGAAGGCCCCGGGCACTTCGTCCCCGCCGCGGCCGGCGCGAATGTGGTGCTCGGCTTCGGAGAGGATCGCAACGACTACGATGAGTCTTTCAACGGCTTGATGGACGAAATCCACATCCTGACCCGAGGCTTGACCGCCGATCAGGTCAAAGACATCGCCCAAGGGATCGTGCCGGCATTCACGAAGGCTCGCGAGCCCAGTCCGGCCAACGGCGCCACCGGGGTTCAGATGCCACTGTTTCGCTGGACCGCCGGCGACAACGCCGGATTCCACAATGTTTACATGGGAACCACCGACCAACTGACGGAGGCGCAGCTTGTCGCGCCCCGCAGTGTGCTGGCGATGTACTACCATCCGACGCCGCTGGAGCCGGGCCAGACCTACTACTGGCGCGTGGACGAGATCGAGAAGGACGGCGTCACGATCCATCAGGGCGACGTATGGAGCTTTACGATGCAGGCCCTGACGGCCTACGGCCCCTACCCGGCGGATGGCACGATCGACGCGCCGCTGTCCCCCACTCTGACCTGGCTGCCCGGCCAGGCGGTCGTCAAACACCAGGTGTACTTCGGCACCGGCCAGGACGCCGTTACTAAAGGCGACCAGAGCGTGGACCGCGGGACCGTGACCGATCCGGCGTTCCTCCCCGGCGATTTGCAGGAGGCCCGGCAGTACTACTGGCGCGTGGACGAACTCGCGGCCGACGGCAAGGTCCGCGCGGGTCCGGTCTGGACCTTCCGAACCTTCGTGCAGGTCGATGACTTCGAGGAGTACACCGACGACGAGGGCAGCCGCATCTACGAGAGCTGGATCGATGGCTGGACCAACGGCACCGGCTCGCGGGTCGGGTATGTGCAGGCCCCATTCTGCGAGCAGAAGATCGTGCACGGCGGCAAGCAGTCCATGCCGTTCGACTACAACAACACCAAGGCCCCCTACTACAGTGAGACCGAGAAGGAGTTCCCGGCCGCCGAGGGCGGCGGAGACTATGACATCGACACCCTGGTCCTCTGGGTGCGCGGCCAGCCGACGAACAGCCCGGCTACCCTGTACGTGGCCCTGAAGGACACGCATGGTCGCGTGGGCGTGGTCAACCATCCCGACCCGGCGATCCTGACTCTGAGCAAGTGGACCGAGTGGCGAATCTTCATGCCCGACTTCATGGCCACCGGGGTCGACATCATGTCGGTCAAGAAGATCATGTTCGGCGTGGGCGATCGCGACAAGCCCGCCGCCGGTGGCGCGGGCCTGATCTGGCTCGATGACATCCACGCCATCAAGACAATGACCTTCGACCCGAACCAGATACCTGCGGGCATGATGCCGGGCCAATGATACAACCTTCAGCGCGCCCGGGTAACCGAACGGCGCTGAATCCGGAGAATTCGACTTAGCAACTGCAAAACCTGATTTCTGTGCAATGTGCCTCGCATTTGGCCGATAATCGGACAAATCAGCGTGATTTTACTAACGTCGATGTAGGAGGACAACGCATGTGGCAGAAGGCAGTCTCTGGTGTGGCTGTCGTGCTGGTGCTGGGTCTGGCCCAGATCACGATGGCAGGACAATTGGGGTATTGGGCGTTCGATGAAGGGTCCGGTACGACCGTCAAGGACAGCTCTGGCAAGGGCAATCCCGGCACCCTCATGGGCGGCGCGACCTGGGGCACCGGCAAGTTCGGCAAGGCCGTGCAGCTTGACGGCGTGGACGACTACGTACAGATTGCCCACAACGTCAACCTGTGCGTCACCACCGAGGTCACGATCTCCGTGTGGGTCTACGCGGAAAGGACCGATGGGCCGGCCGCCTCCGGCTACCAGGGGATCGTCGCCAAGGGCAACGCGCCCCGGTCGTACAGCCTCTACTCGACGGCCGCCGGTGCCCTGCATTTCAGCACGGGTCCCAGCGGCGCCTATATCGGGAGCACGAGCAGTACACCGCTGCCGACCAAGCAGTGGGTCCACATCGCTGTGAAGGTCGAGGGCGGCGTGCACAAGTACTTCATCAACGGCCAGCCGGCCGGCACCGGCGGAACGGGAGTCGTCCTGCCCGGGACGGCCGATACATCACCCCTCACTATCGGCCGGACGCAGGAAGGGGCCAACCGGTCGTTCCAGGGCATGATCGACGACGTCCGCATCTATGATCTGGCGCTGACCGATCAGCAAATCAAGGACCTGTTCAATAATGCGCCTCCGGGCTGGCCCAAGGCCCTCAATCCCACGCCCACCAATGGCGCCCAGGGCGTGTCCAGTCCGCTGTTTCAGTGGACGCCGGGCGATGGGGCCCTGTTCCACGATGTCTACATCGGCACCGCGCCGGAACTGACGGCGGCAGAGAAGGTTGCCACACACCAGCCGTTCGCCATGTACTATCACGTGGCGGGTCTGCAAGCGGGTACAACATATTATTGGCGGGTCGATGAGACCGCGGCCGATGGCACCGTCGCCACGGGCGATGTGTGGAGCTTCAAGGTGACACCCGCCACGGCCTGGACCCCCGCGCCGGCGGATGGCGCCGCGTACATCAAGACGAGCACCACGCTGACCTGGACGCCCGGGCAGAGTGCTCTCAATCACGATGTCTATGTCAGCACGAACAAAGATGATGTTGTGAACGGCGCGGCCGGCGCCTTCAAGGGCAACCAGAAGACTGCATCCCTGCAAGTAGATGGCCTGACTCCCGACACCGTGTATTACTGGCGTGTGGACGAGGTCGGGATGACCGGCAACAAAGTGACGGGCGAGATTTGGAAGTTCACGACCCGGCCGGTCATTGCCAAGACCGATCCCACCCTCGTGGGCTGGTGGAAGCTGGAGAATGAAGGCGCCGGCGTGGCGGTGGATTACTCCGGCTACGATCATGATGGAACCCTGATGGGCAAGCCGCAGTGGGTGGACGGCTATCTCGCCGGCGCCCTCAAGTTCGACGGCAAGACGGATTACGTCGAGACCAACTACACGGAGGACCTGGCGAAATGGACGATCTGCTGCTGGGTGACCAGCCCGGCGGCCCCCGCCACGACCTCCCCCACCGGCCCGGTCCATCGCGAGAAGAACTACCAGATGGACTGGAACCACACGAACGCCGTCTACCAGGGGGCGGCGGCCCTGGACATCGGCGGAACCTGGTACGCCGCCAAGTTTGCCACCCTCTCCGGCAATACCTGGTATCACCTGACCGCCACCTTTGACGGCACGGCCCTCAAGGCGTACACCAACGGCGTGCTCAACACCAGCACGGCGGCGGCCGGCGTCCCGGATGCCGAGACAGGCACCCTGAAGTTCGGACGCCATTCGACCGCGACCCAGTTCTTCGCCGGCACCGTCGATGATGTCCGCGTCTACAACCGGGCCTTGACGGTCGATGAGATCAAGAAGGCCATGCAGGGCGATCCGCTGCTGGCCTCGAATCCGCAACCGGCGCACAATGCCAATGTCGATATCCAGAATGTGACGGAACTGGCCTGGTCGGCGGGCGAGAAGGCGGCCAAGCACGATGTCTACTTCGGCCAGGACCTCGCGGCAGTGAAAGCCGCCAATACCAGTGCGCCCGAGTACAAGGGCCGGCAGACCGGCACCAGCTTCGCCCTGGCCGGACTCGTCGAGTTCGGCGGCGGCGCGTATGCCTGGCGCATCGATGAGGTCGAGGCCGATGACGCAACCATCCACCGGGGGAATGTCTGGACCTTCACGATTCCCGCCTATCTGATCGTGGATGAGTTCGAGAGCTACACGGATGCGGAAGGCAGCCGGATCTACGAAACCTGGATCGATGGCTGGACCAACAGCACCGGCTCCACGGCCGGCAATACCACGGCCCCGTTTGCCGAGCAAACGATCGTTCACAGCGGCAGGCAATCTCTGCCGATGGACTTCAACAACACCAAGAGCCCGTTCTACAGCGAGGTCGAGCAGACTTTCGCGCCGCTGAAGAACTGGACGGAAAATGACGTCACCGACCTGAGCGTGTGGCTCCGGGGCAACCCCGCCCGTTTTGTGGACAAGGGCAACGGCGCCTTTACCGTGGGCGCTTCCGGCCATGACATCTGGGACAATGCCGACGACTTCCGCTTTGTCTACAAGCCGCTCAACGGCAATGGCTCGGTCACGGTCAAGGTCGAGAGCCTGGTCAATACCAATGGCTGGGCCAAGGCCGGCGTGATGATCCGTGAGAGTCTGGCCGGCGGCTCGACGATGGCGTACATGATCCAGAGTTTCTCCAGCGGCGCCTCGTTCGGCTGGCGGCAGGTCGCCGACGGCACCTGCGGCAGCCAGACCCAGACGGGCGTCAATGCCCCGCAGTGGGTGAAGCTGACCCGCACGGGCAATGCCTTCACGGCCCAGTACTCGGCCGACGGCAAGACCTGGCTGGATATCAAGGACTCCACGGGCAAAGTCGTCTCCACGACGATCCTGATGGGCGCCAACGTGCTCATCGGTCTGTGCACCACCAGCCACAACACGGCCGCGACCACGACCGCGGAATACTCCGGCGCGGCGACCACGGGTACCGTGACCGGCGCCTGGCAAGTGGCCTGGGTCGGCGACGATCCGGATCGTACGAACAGCACCGCCCCGCTGTATGCGGTGGTCGAGGATAGCGCCGGCAAGACGGCGGTCGCGGTCAACCCCGATGCGGCGGCCGTGAATGCCACCGCCTGGACCGAGTGGAAGATTCCACTCAATAGCCTGACCGGCGTCAATCTGGCCAAGGTTAAGAAACTGTATATCGGTGTGGGCGACCGCAAGGCCCCAGTAGCGGGCGGCGCCGGCCGGCTCTACATCGACGATATCAGGGTCACGAAGCCCTGAGGATTTGTGATTTACACTCTCAATACCACTTTTGTGTATAGGAGGCTCACGTATGTACAGGCAAATCAGTTTTCTCGCGGCTGCCCTGCTCTTGTTGAGCATCGCAGGTCAGGCCATGGCCCAGCAGGACCCCAATCTCTTCGGCTGGTGGAAACTGGACGACGGCCAGGGTACTATTGCGGCCGATTTGTCCGGGAAGGGTCACAACGGCACGATCCTCAATCCCAACGGCGGCCTGGGGAACGGGGGTTCGGTCTGGGTAAATGACCCTGAGCGCGGCATGGTCATCAGCTTCAACGGAACAGACACCAGCGGTGCCTGCGTAACCACTACCTTGACCATTCCGGCGCTGACCCTGGAGAACGATTTTACCTGGGCTTTTTGGGCCAAGCAGGACACCGCCCAGGCGACGAACAACGACACGATTCTGGGCAACCGCTACGGCGGGACGACCGCGCCGCTGCAGTTCACCAAGTTCACGCCCACGCGCTTCGAGTGCTACAATGACGACGGCGCGTACGTCAACGGGATCAACTACAACACCATCCCCAACGGCGTTTGGGTCCATCACGCGCTCGTCAAGGATGGAGCGTCCCTGACCTACTATCGCGACGGCGTCAAGACCCTGACCAATACGATGACCAAGACCCTCACGCCGAATCCCTTCTACATGGGCGCCGATGCCTATAGCGGCGTGGTGGAGGCCTGGCAAGGTTACCTCAGCGACGTCAGGCTTTACACCCGGGCGCTGAGCCTGGCGGACATCAGTGCGATGACCGGCCTCGTGAAGGCCCGTAAACCCGATCCAGCCAATGGAGCCCTCGGCGTGGCCATGCCCCTGCTGCAATGGACGCCCGGCGGTACGGCGTTGTTCCACGACGTCTATGTCGGCACCAGTCCGGATCTGACGGACGCCGACCTCAAGTCGGCCCACAGCCCGATGGCCATGTATTACCACGTGGCGGGCTTCACTCCCGGCGCCACCTACTACTGGCGCGTCGATGAGATCGAGAAGGACATGGTGACCATTCATAAGGGCGATGTCTGGTCGTTCACGATGCAGGACGTGGTCGCCTACCATCCCGGTCCCGTGGACAAGGCCAACGATGCCGCCCAATCCCCCACCCTGACGTGGATGCCGGGCCAGGGCGCAACGAAGCACCAGGTATTCTTCGGCGACAATCTGGACGCCGTCACCCAGGGAGCGGCGGGCACGGACAAGGGGACGCTGGCACTGGCAGAAACCAGCTTCGCTCCCGGCGCTCTCGACGCGCTGACCACCTACTACTGGCGCGTGGATGAGATCCTGACCAGCGGCACCAAGACCGGGGCGGTGTGGAGCTTCACCACGAGCCTGTCGGTCGATGATTTCGAGAGCTATACGGACGATATGGCCGCCAAGACGACTATCTTCGACACCTGGATCGACGGCCTGACCAACGGGCTGAGCGGCTCGACGGTCGGCAATGCGACGGCCCCCTTTGCCGAGCAGGGGATTGTCCATGGCGGCAAACAGTCGATGCCCCTGGACTTCAACAACGTCAACTCGCCCTTCTTCAGCGAGGCCGAGCGGGAGTTCGCCCCCACGATGGACTGGACCGCCAGTGGCGCTGACACGCTGGTCCTTTTCGTTCGAGGAACGTCCGGCAACCAGCCTGCGGCGCTCTATGCCGCCGTGGAGGACTCCGCCAAGAAGAACGCGGCGATCACCTATCCGGATTCGGCGATTGTAGGGACTTCAAAGTGGACCGAGTGGAAGATCCCGCTGAGCGACTTCGCCGGCGTGAATCTGGCCAAGGTCAAGAAGCTGACCATCGGCGTGGGCGACAAGAAGGCCGCCGGCGGCGCTGGGCGTATCTACATTGACGACATCTACGTAACGGCTCCCGTGAAGTAAACTTATGAAACGACTACCAGGCCAGTACGATCCATCCGGCTTTTCGTAAGGGAGCAACGGCAATCAGATCACGGTCATGGCATGGCTCAATCCTTTGGACCTGGGCAATTCCAAGGCCACCTTGAATGTAACAGGCAATCTGATGCTTCCCGACGCCTCCAGGAATGGGCCCCCTCTTCCTTGGCTGCAACACGGGCTGGATTGAGTACGCCATTGAAGATTCTTCCAAGCACGTCGGCGTTGTGGTATCAACGATATCGGCCTGCTGAAACGGTGATCCTCCGTATCTGCTTACCGTAGCTTGGTTTACGGTTATACTATCATCTCAGGAGCGGCTTGGGGAGCCACATCAGGGTCGCTCTTTCCTCACCCGGATTCTGCCGCCAGAGACCTCGCGCGAAGGGACGCCGCTGCAATAAATCGGCCCCTCCCTACGTCTTTCTTTTTAAGAAATCAACGAATAACGCAAGGTGATTTCAGTGCAGCCAAACAGTAGGGCCCATGGATAATTTATGCTAATAACTTTAGTGAATATTCTGATTCTGCACACAATGGGTTGACGGCAAGTACGGGATTTGCTAACATGGCGTTTTCATGGCCAAGACAATAAGGACAACCGGAAAGAAACAAGCACGAAGGAACTCTTCCAAGGTCGCCACGGTCAAAGCCAGGAAGGCTTTCAGCCACTACAAGGAAGCGCTGGCCTATCTGCTGGACAGAACCGATTACGAGAAGGAAGAGCACGTCCGTTACAACGTAACGACGTTCAGCCTGGCACGGATGGAGAGGTTGTTGTCTCTGTTGGGCGACCCCCACACCAAGATCAACACCGTCCATATCGCCGGAACCAAGGGCAAGGGCTCGACGGCGACCATGCTGGCCAAGATGCTGGAAGCCAACGGGTACACGGTCGGCCTGTATACTTCGCCCCACCTGGTCCACCTGCACGAGCGGATCGTGGTCAATTCGCGGATGATCAGCGAAGCCGAGATGCTGGCGATGATGAATCGGCTGTACCTTCCGATTGAGAAACTGACCAAGGAAGGCGACCCGCCGACTTTCTTCGAAATCATGACGGCGCTGGCATTTACGTACTTTGCAGAGTGCCACATCGACATCGGCGTCATCGAGACGGGCATGGGCGGCCGGCTGGACAGCACCAACGTCATCCAGCCCAAAGTGGTGGGCATCACGAGCCTGAGCATCGACCACAAGAAGCAGCTTGGCGACACGCTCGACCTGATCGCCATGGAAAAAGCGGGCGTCTTCAAAAAGGGTGTTCCGGTCGTTACCGTCCAGCAGGATCCCCTGGCGATGAACGTCCTGAAGTCGCAGTCGGTGGCCATCAAGGCGCCCCTGAGCGTTACCGGCAGCGATATCGACTTTTCCTACCGCTTCGAGACCTCGCGCGAGCACGGCCCGCATACGCGGATCTGCCTGTCGACGTCGACCAGCAAGTTTGAGCACCTGCGGGTGCCCCTGCACGGCCGGCACCAGGCGATCAATTGCGGCTTGGCCCTGGCCCTGCTGGATAAGCTCAAGTCCGCCGGCTATGTCATTGACAACGAGAAATCCGCCCAGGGACTCGGCAACGTCTCCTTGGCCGGACGGATGGAGATGATCTGCGAAGACCCCCGCGTGATGATCGACGGCGCCCATAATGCCGCCAGCATTCGCGCCCTGATCCACGCGATCGGTCAGAATATCCCCTACGACTCCATGGTCATGATCTTCGGCTGCAACAACGACAAGGATATCCCGGGCATGCTGGCCGAGCTTCAGTACGGGGCTGACAAGGTGATCTTTACCCGGAGCAATTCCGTTAAAGCCATGTCGCCGCAGGAGTTAGCGGATACCTACACCGAGCTGTGCGGCAAGATGTGCCAGGTCGCCAACACCCTCGGGGAGGCCCTGCAACTGGCCCGCAGCGCCGTCGGCCGGGAAGACCTGATCTGCATCACCGGCAGCTTCTACCTGATCGGCATGGCCAAAATCCGCTTTCAGCCCCACTGCGTCCCAGTTGCGTCTTGATCTGGCACCACCGCCTGTTCGACTTGTGGTCACCGCCGGGAAATCTGGGGATAGGCTCCCCGTATGCTACCTCGGTGAAAGAGCAGATCACCTGTGGCAAGGTCCCGCCCAAGTTGTGCCAGACTCCCCCGGTACAGATCACCTCGACGGTGAAGCACGCACGTACCTACATACTCTACCGGCAGAACCCTGACCACTTCGCGGGCCTCTTGGAGCATGGAATGCCATCGTTGCAGCAAATCCGTGAGGTTGGGCGGCGGACCATCGAAAGAGAGCCCCTCCAATTCGGCGGTCGTGTAGTGCCCAGAGCGACCGGCCTGTTCCAGGATCGTCAGAGGGCTGAAACCCGGGTCTTTGCCGC
Source organism: Planctomycetota bacterium (assembly GCA_023481165.1). GTDB lineage: Bacteria > Planctomycetota > Phycisphaerae > Sedimentisphaerales > Anaerobacaceae > PLanc-01. The sequence continues at coordinate 32,892 of JAMCWO010000110.1, forward strand.
AGGCCGCCCACGCCAGATAGCCCAGGGGCTGAATTCGCTCGTGGCACGTGATCATGTCGATCCAGTCACGGATTTCGAGCCGTCCTGCCAACGCCAGGGCCTTGTTCGTGGCCAAGTCAAGTGGATGCAACACCAGCCCCAACTCCTCGTGTCGGACCAGGGGAAAGAATCGAAAGGCACTGTCGCGGGTCCACTGCATCAGCACCGAGTCCTGTCCTTTGCTCACCACGGCCTCCACGTAGCCGGAGCGTTCGTGAACGGATCGAACCTCGTAGCCGTGGCTCTGGAGCAAGCTGCGGTCCGCCTGCCAGGTAGCGTCCAGAGCTTCGAGCGTGTCATGAAAGAGGTCGATATCGCGGGAGATCCGCCTGCCTCCAGTCACAAGGTTCAGTGCCACGCCCCCCGCCACATAGGCTTCCCCCTGTTCGAGGCGGTTGGCCGCTATGAGACGGCAGATGGCTTGCTGGAATCCGGTGAGAGCCATTGGTACAGTTCCCCAGCCTTGCGAAATGCTTCCAGATCGCCGTAGCGACGGATGTAGTCGAGCGTGCGCAGAATATCCTGCAAATCGGTCGGATAGTAGTCCGGCCGAAGAAACCACAAACACCGATCCCGGTATGTATCAACCAATTGGTTGACTTGCCGCCGAAGGTCATTGTTGATTCGGTCCATGATGCTACTACGGTAGCACGTCCGGGAGAAATCGACAAGCCTGTCGTACAACACCCGCCCTCCGCGCCGGCCGCGTTTTATGGTTGACGAGCTTTCCCAGGGGCCTTTTAATCTCTTTCTCGCGTGCGATCTGCACATATCTGCGAAGCAGAAGAAACACGGTTGCGGCGAAGGAGCAGGCCATGGCCGACAACGCCAATTACATCGCGGTGGACCTTGGGGCCGAGAGCGGCCGGGTGATGCTGGGCCGGATTGCCGACGGCCGATTGAGCCTCGAACAGATTCACCGCTTTGCCAATGGGCCGGTGCAGGAACAAGGCACCCTGCGGTGGGACTTTCCGAAGCTTCTGACGGAGATCAAAACCGGCATTGGCTTGGCCGCCAAGGCCGCTGACGGCAAAGTCGCCGGGATTGGCGTCGATACCTGGGGCGTGGATTTTGGACTGCTCGGGGCCGATGGAAAGCTCTTGGAGAACCCCTACCATTACCGGGATAGCCGGACCAATGGCATGATGGACAAGGCCTTCGCGCTCATGCCCAAGCGCCGGGTCTATGAAAACACCGGCATCCAGTTCATGCAGCTTAACTCGCTTTACCAGCTTCTGGCAATGCGGCTGGCGAATTCCGAGGTACTGGCGAAGACGGGGCGGCTGCTGTTTGTGGCCGACCTGATCTCCTACTTCCTCTGCGGCAAGGCCTTCGGCGAGTACACCCTGGCAAGTACCTCGCAAATGATGGACATGAAGACCGGCAAGTGGTCCAAACCGATCTTCGACGAGCTTTCTTTGCCGATAAAGATCATGCCGAAGGTCATCAGGCCGGGAGCCGTCGTGGCCAACCTGACGAGCAGCGTGGCCAAGGAAACCGGCTGCGGGAAGATCCCTGTCATCGCTGTCGGGTCCCACGACACCGCCTCGGCGGTCCTGGGCGTGCCCGCGAGCGGTGACAGGTGGGCCTATCTGTCCTCGGGGACCTGGAGCCTCATGGGCGTCGAGTTGCCCAGTGCCATCGTCAACGACAAGACCTTCCAGTACGAGTTCACGAACGAAGGCGGCGTGGAGAACACGATCCGCCTGCTGAAGAACATCATGGGGCTGTGGCTGGTCCAGGAGTGCAAGCGGCAATGGCAGCGGGAGGGCCAGGACCTCTCCTATGGCGAGTTGGCGCAGATGGCGACCCAGGCCAAGCCGTTCTTCGGCTACATTAACTGCGACAACAGCGACTTCCTCGCCCCGGGCGATATGCCCGCGCGGATCAACAAGTGCCTGTCCGACACCGGCCAGCAGACCACGCAGGACAAGGGGCAGATGGTCCGCCTCGTCCTTGAGAGCCTGGCCTTGAAGTACCGCCGGGTGCTCAGCGCGATAGAGGATGTCACCGGCAGCACGGTCGACGTCCTGCATATCGTGGGCGGCGGGATTCAAAATGAGTTGCTGTGCCAATTCACGGCCGATGCGACCGGCAAGAAGGTGATCACCGGCCCCATCGAGGCCACCGCCAGCGGCAACATCCTGATGCAAGCCAAGGCCACCGGGCAGGTCAAGAGCATAGCCGAGGCCCGGGAAGTCATTCGCAATTCGTTCGAGATGAAGGAATACCGGCCGCAGAACGTGACCCAGTGGGAAAAGCAATACGGCAAATTCGCGGCCGGGAGATGATGCAAGGTGCCCTGGAGGCTATCGAAGATGCGTCATCTGAACTTGACGTGGATTCTAATATTAATGAGCCTCTTCACTATTTTGCCGCTCTTGATCATACACTTGCTTCTCGTGCTTCGTGCCTTTTTCAGGTAGAAGGTATCCTTCTCTGATCCGGGTGCTGGGTGCGGAGGATGGGAACATGGGTAGGAGACAACGACGTTGATTGAGAAGCTCGAACAGCAGTTGGACAGTTTCGACGCGGCAGAGCGCCGGCAAGCGCTGTTGTCCCTGTTGGAGAAAGTGAAGAGCGGCGCGATCGGATTGCCCGAGCCGGGCCGGTTTGTGAATCTCCACTGCCATACGTTCTTTTCGTACAACACCTACGGCTACTCGCCGACGAAATTCGCCTGGCTGGCCCGCAAGGCGGGACTGGCGGTAGTGGGAACAACCGACTTCGACGTGCTGGATGCTCTGGATGAGTTCCGTGAGGCGTGCCGGCTGCTCGGCCTCAAGGGTTGCTCCGGCTTGGAGACACGGGTCTACGTGCCTCAGTTCTCGACGCGGGTCATCAACTCGCCGGGCGAGCCGGGGATCTCTTATCACATGGGCGTCGGATTTCCCAACGCAAAAGTCCCGGCCGCGCAACAGAAGTTTCTCAAAGGCCTCAAGCAGACGGCCCAGCAGCGAAACCGCGACCTGATGCAGCGCGTCAATCGGTATCTCAGCCCAATCGAGCTGGACTATGAGCAGGATGTGCTGACCCTGACGCCAGCGGGCAATGCCACGGAGCGGCACATGTGCCTGGCGTACGCCCGCAAGGCCCGAGACCGCTTCAGCGCGACCTCGGATGAACTCGCCGCATTCTGGTCGCAGAAACTGGGCACCGATGCCAGGAAGCTCGGGCTGCCCGAGGGGCGGGACCTGCTCAATACGATCCGGGCCAAGACGATGAAACGCGGCGGCGTCGGCTACGTCCAGCCCGACAGCGGCTCGTTTCCCCTGATGGCCGACACGAACCGTTTCATCCTCGCGGCCGGTGGCATGCCGGTCCATACCTGGCTCGACGGCACCAGCGATGGCGAGCAGGCCATTGAGGAACTCCTGGACGTGGCGATGAGCACGGGAGCCGTTGCGATCAATGTTATTCCCGACCGCAACTACACCCCGGGCTCACAGGATCAGAAGGTGAAGAACCTCTACCACGTCGTGGAAGTGGCCCAGCGGCGGCATCTCGTCGTGGTCGAAGGTACTGAGATGAACAGTCCCGGCCAGAAGTTCGTGGACGACTTCAACACGGCGGAACTCGCCCCCCTGCTGCCGGTCTTTCGGAAGAGCGCCTACATCATTTATGCCCATTCGGTGCTGCAAAGCCGCTGCGGCCTGGGATACACCGGTGTCTGGGCGGACCAGCACTTCGGAACGGCTGAACGAAAGAACGCCTACTTTGAGGAGGTGGGCGCGACCTTGAAGCCGGGGCAGGAAGACATGCTGGCGGGCCTCGACCGCAAGGCGTCGCCGGATGCTGTCCTGACGAAAGTGCGGATGTGATTATCATGAACGAGAAGATCCCTGCGAAACAGTACGCCGTTCAGTTGGTGGGGCCGGATCAGTTGGTCCTGAACAAGGCCAAGGACGTGTTCCAGCCCGGGCCGCACCAGGTGCTGGCGCGGGTCGAGGTGGTCGGCCTGTGCTTTTCCGATTTGAAACTGCTCAAGCAGTTCACCGGCCACGTCCGCAAAGGGCCGGTCGTGTCAGGCATCGACCTCAACATCCTCAAGGAGATCCCGAGCTACGTGCCGGAGGCGGCGCCGACCGTCCCAGGGCACGAGACGGTCGTGCGGATCGTCGCCATCGGGCCGGGCGTGGAGCGGCATAAGCCGGGCGAGCGCTACCTTGTGCAGACCGATTATCGCTGGGTGCGCACCGCCAGCTCCAATGCCGCGTTCGGATACAATTTCGAAGGCGCCCTGCAGGAGTTCGTCCTGATGGATGAGCGGGTGATCACCGCGCCGGACGGCGAGTCCATGCTCATTCCCGCCCCGGAGGACCGCGCGGCGTCCGCCATCGCCCTATCCGAGCCGTGGGCGTGTGTCGAGGATGCTTATGTCACGAAGGAGCGGACCACGCTCAAAGCCGGCGGACAGATGCTGATCGTCGCGGAGGCGGAGGTCGCGCAAGGCCGGATGGGCAACCTTCTGAAACGCTACGGACCCCCTGCCAAGGTCACGTGGGTCTCGAAGTCGACGCCGCCGATCGATCTGGCAGCGCCGCTGACAATGGCCAAGCGCATCGATGACCTGACCGATGCGGCGTACGACGATGTCCTGTACTTCGGCTCCAACGCACGCACCGTGGAAGAGCTGTTCCCGAAGATCGCCGCGAATGGTTTGCTCAACATCATCCTCAGCGGCGGGCGGTTCGGCCGGCCGGTGGTGACGATGGTGGGCCGGGTCCATTACGGCGGCATTCGGATCATCGGGACGGCCGGAGCCGATCCCGCGGAGCCGATGAAGCATATTCCCAAGACCGGCGAGATCCGCCACGGCGACCGCATCAACATCGTCGGGGCCGGCGGGCCGATGGGCATGATGCACGTCATCCGCAACGTCTGCCAGGGCATTGAGGGCATCAGCATGTTCGCGGGCGACGTGGACGATGTCCGTCTGGCGGCGCTGACGCGGATCGCCGAGCCTCTGGCCCGCACGAATGACGTCGAGTACCAGACGTACAATGCCCAGAAGCAGGAGACCCCGGCGGACCTCACCTACACGGTCCTGATGGCCCCGGTGCCGGAACTGGCGGCCGCTGCCGTCCGGAACTCGGGGGTGCGCGGCATCATCAATATCTTCGCCGGCATTCCCGCGACCGTCAGCGGCCCGATCGACCTGGATGTCTACATCGAAAAGCAACTGTACTTCATCGGCACCAGCGGCTCGACGCTGGACGACATGAAGCGGATGCTGGAGAAGGTCGAATCGAACCGGCTCGATACCAATGTCAGTGTCGCCGCCATCTCCGGCTTCGAGGGCGCTGTCGAGGGAATCCGGGCGGTCGAGAACCGTTCCATCCCCGGCAAGATCATGGTGTACCCGGCCTGCAAGAGCATGGGCCTGATCCGCCTGGAAGAGCTTGGCCAAAAGCTGCCCGATGTGGCAGCCGGTCTGAAGGACGGGCTCTGGACGATTGAGGCGGAAAAGAGGTTGCTCGATGGACATTCAGAGAGAAAATGATCGATTTCATTCTTATGCTGAGCGCAGCAAAGCATCTCTTCGTAGGGCAAGCGTCCTCGCTCGCCTCAAAGACGTCGTGCGGGGACGCACGACCTACGAAGAGCAGATCCTTCGCCTCGCTCAGGATGACAAACAGCAGACTGCGACTTATGGAAAGGGAAGAAGAATGAAACGGTATGGGAGAATCTCGTGGCGTCAAGCGAAGCTTTTGGTGTTGTCTCTGGCGATCTACTCCCTGGTGTATCTGCCGGGATGCAACTGCAAGTCATTTTGCGGGTGCCGGCAGTCGGATGGCTTGGGCATGGATCTGGCCGGCCTGCCCCGGTTGTCGAGCGCCAAAACCCGCTCGATCAGTCCGGAGAATTTCACGGGTGAAAAGGGCAAAGCCGCCATGGCCACGGAAGGCACCGGCAAGAACGCCGCCCGCGAATTGGGCCGCGGCTGGAAGATTTCCCCGTCGGTGCGGATTCCCGCGAAGTCCACGTTCACCATGGGCGAGATCAACGGTTCCGGCGTGATCCAGCAGATCTGGATGACCCCCGCCCCGCTCGACAAGACGCAACTCTATATCCTCCGCTTCTACTGGGACGGCGAAAGCACGCCCTCCGTGGAAGTGCCGATGAGCCACTTCTTCGCCTGCGGCTGGGGCAAGTACGCGCAAATCAACTCGCTCGCCATCTGCGTCAATCCGGGCAGCGCGTTCAACAGCTACTGGCCGATGCCCTTCCGCAAGAGCGCCAGGATCACGATGGAGAACCTCGACGACAAGGACATGACGCTCTACTACCAGATCAATTACACGCTGACGGATGTGCCGCAGGACGCCGGATACTTCCACGCGCAGTACCGCCGGGAGTCGCCCCTCAAGACCAAGGGCCTGTTCACGATCCTCGATGGCGTCCAGGGCCGCGGCCAATACGTCGGCACCTATCTCGCCTGGGAGGTCCACAGTCCCGGCTGGTGGGGCGAAGGCGAGATCAAGTTCTACATGAACGGCGACACGGAGTTCCCGACCATCGCCGGCACGGGCACCGAGGACTACTTCTGCGGCTCGTACAACTTCGAGAACCGCGAAACGAAGAAGTATCAGACCTTCTCCACACCATACACCGGCTTGGCCCAGGTCCTGCCGCCGGACGAGATCTACAAGGTCGGCCAGCGCTTCGGCCTGTACCGCTGGCACATCACCGATCCGGTCCGGTTCGACAAGAACTTGCGCGTGACGATCCAGGCCCTCGGCTGGCAGTCCGGCGGCCGCTACCTGCAGGAGGAAGACGATATCGCGTCGACGGCCTACTGGTACCAGGCCGAGCCGCATGCGGCGTTTCCCAAGCTGCCCGACGCGGAGGCGTTGAAGGTGGGACCGCTGCCAGTGCAGAAATGACCGTTCGTAGTGTGCCCGTAAGGGCATAATGGCACGGGCATCCTGCCGATAATTCCTCGGCCGGAAGCCGATGCCACAAGAAACGCCTTACGGCGTCACTACAAACCTTGGAGAGAAGAAACACGATGGCAAAGTCAGGACAGATCGAGCAGGCGTACAAGCTGGCAAAGGAGCGGTACGCCGCGTTGGGCGTGGATACGGAAAAGGCGATGGATCGGCTGAGCCGGATCGCGATTTCGCTGCATTGCTGGCAAGGGGATGATGTCGGCGGGTTTGAGAGTGCCGAGGGACTCAGCGGCGGCGGGATCATGGCCACGGGCGCCTATCCCGGCAAGGCGCGAACCGCCGAGGAGTTGCGGGCCGATGTCGAAAAGACCCTGAGTCTGATCCCGGGCAAGCACCGCCTGAACCTGCACGCTATGTATGCGGAAACCAAGGGCAAAGTCGATCGCAACGAGCTGGAACCCAAGCACTTCACGAGTTGGGTCCAGTGGGCCAAAACGAACGGGCTGGGGATGGATTTCAACGGCACGTACTTCTCCCATCCGAAGGCCGCCGATGGCTTCACACTCTCCAGTGCCGACCAGGGTATCCGCAGGTTCTGGGTCGAGCACGGGATCGCCTGCCGCCGGATCGGGGCGTATATGGGCGAGGAACTCGGCACACCCTGCGTGACGAATACCTGGATCCCTGACGGCTACAAGGACATCCCCGTGGACCGCAAGGGCCCGAGAGAGCGGCTGAAGAAGTCCCTCGATGAGATGCTCGCCCAGCCGATGAACCACAAGCACCTGCTGGATGCGGTGGAAGGCAAGCTCTTCGGCCTCGGCTCCGAAAGCTATGTCGTCGGCTCGCACGAATTCTACCTCGGCTACGCCGTGGCGCATAAGACGCTCCTGTGCCTGGACATGGGCCACTTCCATCCCACGGAGGTCGTCTCCGACAAGATCTCCGCCGTGATGACGTGCGTCGATGAAATCCTGCTGCACGTCAGTCGCGGCGTCCGTTGGGACAGCGACCACGTCGTGATCCTGTCCGACGAATTGGAGGCCCTGGCCCAGGAGCTCGTCCGGGGCGGCTACCTCGACCGGACCCACATCGGTCTGGACTTCTTCGACGCCAGCATCAACCGCATCGCGGCCTGGGTCATCGGCACTCGCTGTATGCTCAAGGCCCTGCTGCTGGCCCTGTTGGAACCTGCCGCCAAGCTCCAGCAGATGGAGGCAGCGGGCGACCTCACCTCCCGGCTGGCGATGCTGGAGGAACTCAAGACTCTGCCGTTCGGAGCGGTCTGGGATTATTATTGCACGAGATCGAACGTCCCGGCCGGCGAGGCTTGGCTGGCCGAAGTCAAGACGTACGCGAAGAACGTGCTCAGCAAACGAGGTTCGTAGTGTGCCCGTGAGAGCATGTCTTCGTGTCGCGGGCATCTTGCCCGCGCTTCGAGGGCGAGATGCCCTCGACACAGAAACGCCTTACGGCGTCACTACAAACAACGCAGAAGCTCAAGAGGATCGATAGTCGTGGTAGCCAATCCATTTCTCGGCGTGTTCTTCCACTGGCTCGGTGGCCTGGCGGCGGGTAGTTTCTATGCCCCCTACCGCCGGGTGCAGCAATGGGCGTGGGAGGTCTATTGGCTCGTCGGCGGCTTCTTCAGTTGGATCATCGCCCCGTGGGTGATCGCCACGTTGTGGACCAACGATCTGGTGACCGTCTTACGCGAGGCGCCGGCCAGCGCGCTCGGATGGGGCTATTTCTGGGGCCTGATGTGGGGTCTGGGGGGGCTGACCTTCGGGCTGACCATGCGCTATCTCGGTATGTCCCTGGGCATGGCCGTCGCCCTGAGCTACTGCTCCGCCTTTGGCACGCTCATGCCGCCGCTGTTCAACGGGACGCTCGTCCAGAAGTTCTCCACAACCTCCGGCCACTGGATCGGCCTTGGCATCATCGTCTGCCTGGTGGGCATCGTCGTCACGGGGCTGGCCGGGATTTCCAAGGACCGGGAGATGCCGGAGGACAAGAAGAAGGAGGTCATCAAGGAATTCAGCTTCTGGAAGGGAATCGCCGTCGCCACGTTCTCCGGTATCCTGAGCGCCAGTTTTGCCTATGGTCTGGATGCGGCCGCCCCGATCGCGGAACTGTCGGCCCAGCACGGTACGACCACCCTTTGGACCGGCCTGCCCAAGCTCTGTGTGGTCCTGCTCGGCGGCTTCACGACGAATTTCATCTGGTGCGTGCTGCTGAACTATAAGAACGGGACCGGCCACCAGTACTTCCGTCCCGCTCCCCGCCGGGAGATGCCACCCCGGGGTGCGATGCTGGAGGCCATCGTCGAGACTCCAATCGGAGAGGCTGTCGTGGACGTGCCGGCCACGGCCGTCAACGCGGTCGCGGCCGTGCCGATGCTGGCCAACTACCTCTTCTGTGCCCTGGCGGGCGTCACGTGGTACATGCAGTTCTTCTTCTACACGATGGGCGAGACCCAGATGGGCCAATACAAGTTCTCCAGTTGGACCCTGCACATGGCCAGCATCATCATCTTCAGTTCGCTCTGGGGCATCGCTCTCAAGGAGTGGCGCGGCAGCAGCGGCGGCACCAAGCGGAAGTTGGCCCTGGGCTTGGCCCTGCTGATCCTCTCCACCATGATCATCGGCTACGGCAACTATCTCGGCGCGCGGCCGCCAGCGAATTGAGAGGGTGTGAGTGAAGCGGCACGGGCATCGTGCCTGTGGATCTTGTGGCATCGGCATCCTGCCGATGATTCATGGGCTGGAAGCCATGCCACCTTAGACGAGCGGGACGCTCGCCGGACGAAGAGGTCAGACAATACACCGGACTTGTCTGGCTATGTCTGCCTCGGTACAATCCTGTGCGCAGAAAGACACGCTCAACAAGTTTGGGCGTGCCACCCGGGACCTGATAAGGAAGGACACGATGAGCACGGAGCAACAGGCACAAGAGACGCAGGGTGGCAGCGAGTTCGAGCGCGAGCCGGTGCCGCAGAACCGACTGTTGGGCTTCCGCAGCTTCGTCGGCATGTACGCCGGCGAGCACACCGCCGGGACCGAGTTGATGATCGGACCGCTGTTCGTCGCCGCCGGGGTCAGCGCGTTCGACGTGGTCGTCGGCCTGCTCGTGGGCAATCTCCTGGCGGTATTGAGCTGGGTCTTCATGTGCGCTCCTATCGCCACCCGGGCGCGGCTGACGCTCTACTACCAGTTGGAGAAGATCTGCGGCCGCAAGCTGGTGACGCTCTACGACTTGGCCAACGGCGTGATGTTCTGCTTCCTGGCCGGAGCCATGGTGACCGTCTCCGCGACCGCCCTGGGCGTCTGGTTCCACTTCGAGATGCCCGCGTTGGACGATCTTTACCCCAACAGTATCGGGTGGGTCATTGCGGTGTTTGTGTCCGGCGCGATGATTGCTGTTGTAGCCGCGTATGGGTATGAGATCGTGGCCAAGGTGGGCGAAGTCTCCGCCCCATGGATGGTGCTGGTGTTCATCGCCTTCGGGCTGGTCGGCTTCCGGCAGTTCCTCGATGCGACCGGGACGCAGATCACAAACCTGTCCGACGTGTGGACGGTCGCGAAAACGCACATCTGGCAAGGAGGCCCGCCCCACCCGGGCCGCGTGAAGTTCACCTTCTGGCACGTGATGTTCTTCGCGTGGTTCTGCAATGTGGCCATGCACATCGGGATGTCCGACCTCTCGGTCCTGCGTTTCGCGAAGAAATCCTGGTACGGCATCGCCAGCGGGACCGGCATGTTCCTCGGCCACTACCTGGCTTGGCTGGCCGCGGCGATCCTTTACGCGTTTCAACTGCATCAGGACCCGACCAACACGAAGGTTCTCCCCGGACCGCTGGCCTACCAAGCGGCTGGCTTGGCGGGGCTGATCTGTGTGATCATTGCCGGCTGGACGACGGCCAATCCCACCATCTACCGCGCCGGCCTTGCCTTCCAGGCGGTCGTGCCGAAGGCCTCGCGGTTCTGGGTGACCCTGGCCACCGGCGGGATCGCCACCGTGGCCGGCATGTTCCCGGCGATCACGATGCGGCTGCTGGACTTCGTCGCACTCTACGGCCTGTTGCTCATGCCGATGGGCGCGGTGATTTTCGTGGATTTCTGGCTGATCCGCAAGCTCGGCCTGGAGAGCTCCTTCGCCGAGCGCAGCGGCGCCGCGTTCAACTGGGCCGCCGGTGCCGCCTGGCTGGTGACGCTCGCCGTCGCCTGGATTTTGGTCAAGTACGTCGGCCTGCAGATCTTCTTCGTTTCGCTGCCCGGCTGGTTCATCGCCGCGGCCCTCTACGTCGGCTTGAGTGTGGTCTATCAGAAGAAGTTCCGCCCTGCCCTTGGACAGGCCAAGCCCGGCCCCTCCGTGGTCCAAGCATAGGAGAACTCACATGCGTACCATCCTGATCGTCGTCGCCCTGCTGTCCCTGGTCCTCCTGATGCTGCCGTCGATCCTCTTCCTGGCGGGCCGGATGGAACTCGACACGGCCAAGTGGATCATGCTTCTGGCTACGGTCCTCTGGTTCGCCACCGGCACCCCCTGGCTCTGGAAACGCACCGGCTGACCCTCGCCTAAAGTGGCACGGGCATCTTGCCCGTGATCCTAAACTCATGGACAGGATGCCCATGCTACGGAGCCAGGCTCATCGTGAACTCGGCCCGCCGCCGGGAAACAACCGCGGTGCGCCCATGCCGGAGGGAGGCGAAAAAGGCGCACCGTCCGGCGGGCCCTCGCGCTGGGCCTCAGGCGAACTCGAGAAGTCCCGGTCGGCGATGGCTCGCCAGGTCTCCGTCGGGTCCGTCACCGAGGACGAGGGCCCGGCGCTGCGGATGACCGCCGCGGCCGTGGACAAGGTCGTATCGGTACACACGAGCAAGACGGTCACGTGCGCGAGCAGCAAGGCGAGCCGAACGAAAGCGTGCCCCAAAGTGCGGGGCCGTAGAAACAGACGAATGCCGGCATAAACGGCCAGACCCAGCGCCAGCAAGACCAGCATCGGGCATAGCAGCAGGCACACGAGAAAACCAGCCCCCGGCCCCTGGCTCCAATCGTGACGGTATGGGCCCGCGTCGAGGTACAGGGCCACGCCCATGGCCGTCAGCATGAGAACAATGAGCAGCAGCGCGTTCAGCAGGTACCGGACAAACCATTCGTCCGAGGATACACCCTCCGCGGCCGCGGGCCGAGAGTCAACTCGCCGGGATTTCCCCTTGGACTTCATAGTCCTTATCATACCCGGCTACGGCGTCCGATTTCAATGACGCGCGTGCTCCATCTCGCTCGGCTGCTCCGCCCACCCGACAACGAGGGGCCTGGCATGCGAAACAAAGCCAATCTGCGCTCGTATGGCAATAGGCGAGGACACCTAACCCACGAAGAGGGGCAATCGCGTAAGCAAAGCCAATTTCGGCCGGAGCATTGGGGCGGCGGTTTAGAGCTTCAGGACGCCGGCGTGAGCCGGTATAATACCGGGTTTGCGGCGCGGGTGGGTACGGGCGAAGGATTACTGGCCCGTAGGGTCCGGGGCCGGCCGGAATGAAGAAAGCAGGAATTAGAAACCAGGTACATGGCTGTAGTTACATTGCAGGATATCCATAAGGCGTTCGGACCCGAAGTGGTGCTGGACGAGTTGAGCCTTCAGCTTCATGCGGGCGAGAAGGTCGGCATGGTGGGGGCCAACGGCACGGGCAAAACCACGATTCTGAAGCTCATCACTGGCGAATTGACCCCCGATATGGGCCGGGTCATCCGCCAAAAGGGGCTGCGGATCGGGTATCTGCCCCAGGAGGCCAGCTTCAGCGGCGAGCGGACCGTGCTGGAGGAGATGCACGCCGGCGTGGAGGATCTGCTCAAGCTCCAAGAGGCCATCCACAGTGTTTCGCACGAGATGGAGAGCCTCGCCGGAGCCCGGCTCGAAGCCAAGATGCGGCAGTACGACCGCTTGTGCCATGAATTCGAGATCGCGGGCGGGTACGAGTACGAGACCCGCATCCAGATGACCCTGGCGGCCCTGGGTTTTGAGCCCGAATTACACCATGTGAAGACGGAGGCCCTTAGCGGCGGGCAGTTATCCCGGTTGGGCCTGGCGCAAGTGCTCATGCTCCAAACCGATCTTCTGCTGCTGGATGAGCCGACAAACCATTTGGACCTGCAGGCAACCGAATGGCTGGAGCGGTTCATCACCAACTATCACGGGGCGGCGGTCATCATCAGCCACGACCGCTACCTGCTGGACCGGGTCGCGTGCAAGATCCTCGAGGTCGAGAACCGCCAGGTCAAGGTCTGGCCGGGCAACTACAGCAACTACGTGCAGACGAAAGAGACCGTCCGGCTCCAGCAGGAGCGGGAATACACCCGCCGGGTCGAGATGGTCGAGCGCACCCGCGATTTCATCGCCCGCAACAAGGACCAAGAAGGCATGCGCGGCACCGCCCGCGGCCGGAAACTCCGCCTCAACCGCCTGCTCAAGAACAATCCCGATTTCCTGGACAAGCCGATCAGCCAGAAGACGATCAACTTCTCGTTCGGCAAGACGGACAAGACCAGCGATCTGGTCGTGCGATGCGAGGGTTTGAGCAAATCCTACGGCGAGCTGACGCTCTTCAAGGATCTTACGTTCGACGTGCTTAACGGAGAGCGGCTCGGCATCACCGGTCCCAACGGGACGGGCAAGACCACCCTCCTGGAGTTGGCCCTTGGCCGCATGGAGCCGTCGGCGGGCAGCATTCGCGTGGGCGAGAGCCTCCGCATCGGCTACCTGGACCAGCATGGGGAGGTGCTGGACCCGAACCGAACCGTGCTCGAAGAGGCGTGGAGCGCCAATCCCGAGCTTGTACCGGAGCAGGTCCGCACCCGCCTGGGCACGTTCCTCCTCTCCGGGGATGATGTGTACAAGCGCTGCAGCGAATTGAGCGGCGGCCAGCGGAGCCGGCTGATGCTCTGCAAGCTGGTCCTGGCCCAGCCGGATGTATTGATCCTGGATGAGCCAACGAACCATCTGGACATCGCCAGCCGGGAGATGCTCGAAGCCGCCCTGGACGAGTATACCGGGACGATCATCGCCGTCAGTCACGACCGCTATTTTCTGGATCAGATCGTCGAAAAGCTGCTCGTGATCGGCACGGATGAACTGGGCCAGCGTAAGCTTGGGTGCGCCGAGTTCATCACCGGCACCCCGGCGTATTCCGTCTATGCCGATACGGTGCACCGGCGCCTCGAAGCGGAAGAACAGAGGCAGCAAGAGGAAGCGGAGTCACAGAAGCGGCAATCCGCAAGCCGCAAGCCGCAAGCCGCAATCGCCACACCTGCGAACAAGACGCCGAAGGAGCTCAAACGCTTCAACAAATATACGGTCGCTCAACTCGAGGACATGATCCTGGGGCTCGAGCACGAGATCGACGGCATGAAGCAACTTTTTGGCGACGCCGAGATCTACAAGAACCCGGACCGCCTCGCCGAGCTTCAGCAAACGTACAACGACCAGCAGGCCGAGCTCGACCTGCTCTATCGCGCCTACGACCGCCGGGCAGGGTAGCAATCCCCGTTGGCTACCCTGCCAGGAATCGATCCTCCGGACTACTCCGGCGTCTTGGTGGTCGCCGATGACGGCTGCACCGTCACCGTGCCGGCTCCGGACCTCCCGATGGAAGTCCCGGGCGACGACGCCGTCGGCGGCACCGCCCCGAGCGGTTGATAGCTGAACTTCTGTCCGGCCACGGCGGCGGAAACCATCAACCCTCCCTGGCCCATCGTGAAGACAACGACGCCGTTGGTGAAGGAAGCATTGGCAGCGGCGCCAGTCCTGACCGCCACGGCCCGGGCGTCGGCCGAGAAGCTGAAGTCACCCGCCTTGAATTTGTTCAACGCCTCGGGAGTCTCGAAGAAGATGAGCTCAGTATACTCAACTCCTCCGGCCTGGAGGCCGACCGAGGCTTGCGTCAGGGAGCAGTAGCCGGCCGGCTGTCCGTGTTCGAACAACAGGCCCCGGCCGAACGCGCCGCCAGCCACAAAGGCCCCCTTGCCGACCTTCGGGAAGACCGCGTAGCCGGCCGAGGTGTCCATGAGTTTCTGGAAGCTGGGGTCGGTGTTCTTGGCGACTTGGACCGCTGCGTTGGCTTCGGCGTCCAGATTCTCCCGGCCGACGGCGCTCTTGGGGGCGGTGCTGCAGCCGCCCAGGAGCAGGACGCCGACCGATGCCAGGGCACATGCCCATACGATCGTTCTCATAGAGACTCCTTTCCTTTGTAAGAACATAGCTGACATATCCACATGGAAATGTCACCACAAGATACGGGTTCCGGGACTCGTGCAGGAATAGGCAAATTACGCAATCGCCGTATGAAAGAAACCCACCCGCGTCACGAGAAAGGAAGGTGTCCCGCGGGGGCTCGTGACCCTCGGGGCCCCGCGCGGAGCCCCAGCGCGGCCTGCGAGAGCGGCGTGGGCACTGTCTTCCGCGCAAGTCAGTGCCGCAGGTCCGCTCTCTCAGACCAGCCGCCGGGCGACTTCGTCGTAGATCAGTTGCATGGCCTGTTCCAAGGGGGAGGGGAGGTAGGTGCCGGAGGCCATTTTGTGGCCGCCGCCGCCGAACCGGCGGGCGATCTCGTTGACGTCCACGGCCGGGGCCCCGGGCCGCCGGGTGTCAGGACGGCTGCGGAGCGAGCAGCGGATGCGGCCGTCCTTCAATTCGACGAACAGGGCCGCGACACTCACCGAGCCAATCCGCTGGCACTCGTTGACGAGGTTCTCCGTGTCGCGGTAGGCGGCCCCGGTCCGCGCGAAGTCCGCCCGCCGCAGGTATTGCGACGCGTAGCGGCCGCCGAGATGGAGCTCGACCGTGGTGAGCAGGGCCACCATCAATTGGAAACGCGGATAGGAGAAACTCTCGTAGAGCTTGCGATAGAGGTCGTTCGGCTCGATACCCATGTCGATCAGATCGGCACAACAGCGAAAGACCCGGCTGTCGGTGTTGCGCAGATGAAACCAGCCCGTATCGGTCGAAACGGCGACGAACAGTCCCTCCGCGGCCTGGCGCGGGATCGGCCAGCCCGCATATTGGAGGAAGTCGTACAGCACCAGCCCGGCGGCCGCGGCCGTCTCATCCACGATCCGGACCCGACCCAGTGGGTCGGCGGCGACATGATGATCGATCACCAGGACCGGCGTAGTGGTCTGCTTGAGATAGGTCTCGAACCGCGGCAATTGGCTGTAGCTGTTCGTGTCGACGATGATCACCAGATCGATCGGGCCGAATCCGCCGCCGACCAGGTCTTCCACCGGCACCTCCTCGCCGAGGATCGGGACCTTCTCCTCGAAGAGAAACCCATACCAATCCGGCATGGGCGACAGCAGCAGCGGCCGGACCATCTTGCCGAGCCCGCGCAGGACTTCCGTGGTGGCCCGGACGCATCCGCACGCATCGCCATCCGGCCGCGTATGCGTCGTAACCAGAATGTTCTTTGCTTCCGTGATCAGCGCCACGGCTTGCCGGTATACTTCCGAATCCACGCAGAAACCTTTCCAAGGGAGTTGTCGGTTGCCAGAAGAGGCGGTGCGTGGTACGCACCCTGCCGCTGTCAACGGCTCATTGAAAACTCAATTATAGCAGCCGGGGTACGTGTTGCACAGCGGTTCCGGATTTCGCGCTTGACGAGAAATCGGGTTTTCCGATAGAATAAGGCCACGTCGTCCCGGAGACTGGCCGATGCCGCTATGGCACAACATCACGGAACTGATGGACTACTACATCCCCCCCTTGCCGTCTATCTATTGGCTCGACATCACGCGCCGGTGCAATCTCCGGTGCCTCATGTGTCCGCAATCGTGCGGGTTGTCCCCCCGGCCGGCCCAGATGTCCCTGGACCTGCTCAAGGGCATTGTGGACGACATCTGCGGAAATCGGCCGCTGCTGAAGCTGTATGCCTCGGGCGAGCCGCTGCTCCACGAGGGCCTTTTCGAGATCATCGACTACGCCGGGGCCCGGGCCTGCCGGACCATGATCCACACGAACGCCACCAGCCTCACGCCGGAGATCGCGCGGAGAATCCTGTCCTCATCGCTCACCTTTCTCTCTTTTTCCTTCGACGGCTGCTCGCGCGAGGTCTACGAGCGTCTGCGCCCGCCGGCGGCCTTTGAGGAGGTCCGGTCCAATATCCGGCAGTACCTGGATCTGCGCCGCCTCCACGGGCACGGCCCCCACACCACGATCGAAATCATCCGCATGCGGGACACGGACCTCCTGATCCAGCCCTTTGTCGAAGAGTGGATGGCCAGCGGGGTGGACGATGTCCGCATCGCCCCCTACCTGACGTGGCACGGCCTGGTGGAGGACCGGCACGTGGAGCAGCGGCTGCCCATGCCGTTGTACAAGCCGTGTGCCGCCCCCTTCCAGCATGGCTGCATCCTCTCCGATGGGACCGCGGTGCCCTGTTGCCTCGATATTAACGGCGAGCTGCCGCTCGGCAATGTCGCCCGGCAGCGGTTCCAGGAGATCTGGTCGGGCGACACCTACCGGCGTCTGCGCCTGCAGATGCTGACCGGCACGTTCCCCCTGGACAGCATCTGCGAACGCTGCGACAACACCATCCGCGAGACGTAGGGCACCGGCCCCGCTGAACTGGTTGGCGGGTGCCATGCTTACGCTCGCGTAAGCATGTCTTCATCCATCCGGGACAGCATGGCTACGCAAGCATAGCCGTGGCACCCGGCCCGGCCCATCCGGTGGCCGTGATCGTATCGATGGTGGGCATTCCCCTGACGACGTACATCAACGCCGCAGTCGAGAGCCTGACCAAGCGCGAGGTCAAATTCCAGCAGAAGCTGTCGCTGCGCTTCCTGCGGATCATCATCCTGGTGGCCGGCGGCCTGTCGCGGCAGACGCCTCTGGCGGTCTGGCTCATCACGGCCACTGTCATCTACACGGTCGCCTCCCGCATGGTCTACAACCTCGTCTTTCTCCGCCGGCATCTCTGACTGGGAGATCGTCTTCGTTCGCCCGGACGAGTAAACACAACGGCCGGGCGGACCTCGAAGTACGAAATCCACCCGGCCGCCTGCTATCGACAGAACAGAAGCGCGTTTACGCTTTCGCCTTCTCCTCGATCTTGGCCTTGATGATCTTCAGCTCTTCCTTCGGCTTGCCGGCCCCCGGCGTACCCGCGGCTTCGAGCTTCTTGACCACATCCTGGCCCTCCACGACCTCGCCGAAGATCGTGTGCTTGTTGTTCAACTGGGGCACCGGCACAAAGGTGATGAAGAACTGGCTGCCGTCGGTGTTGGGCTGCGACCGGTTCGCCATGCCGAGCAGGAAGGGGCGATCGTAGGTGGCCTTCGGGCTGAATTCGCCGTCATACTGGTAGCCGGGGCCGCCCGTGCCGGTGCCGAGCGGGTCGCCGCCCTGCGCCATGAAGCCCGGAATCACGCGGTGGAACAGCGTGCCGTCATAAAAGCCCTTGTTCGTCAGGAAGATCGTGCTCGTGACGTGCATCGGGGGCCACCTCCGGCATCAGCTTATCCGGATGGTGCCCTTGTTCGTCTCGAGGATCCAGAAGTAGTCCTTCTGCGGATCGAACTTCATCATCTCGGGTTTGGTCAGCTTCAGTTTCCACTCATTCTCTTTGCCGAGCTTTTCCAAGGCTTGTGTCTCCTGCTGCTGTTGCTGCGCTTGAAGTTTGGCGATCAGCTTCTGCCGAAGCGTCATCATGAGCTTGGTCTGCTCCTCCTGCGTGAACGGTGACTTCTCTCCGGCCAGGGCCGCCCGGATCCCGCGGAGGAAGGACTCCACGTTCACCTCGATCCCCTGCTGCTGGAGGTTGCCGACCACCTGGGTCCCGATGATGTAACTGATCTTCTCCTCATCGGTCTTGAAGCTGTTGGCATCCGCCGCGGCCCAGGCGAAACTCGCCGGCAGCACCGCCAGAAGAACGCCGCCCATCAAGATCGTGCGAAACTGCCTGCTGACGATCATAATCCATGTCTCCTAATCGTGATCCTGTCATGCAAAACAAACGAACCGGTCAGCATATCGGTACTGCACGGTGAATGCAACGGCAAAAATCACCGTAAGTTCGCTCTTGGCCTGGGATGTCCGCGGGGCGCGATCGAGAGCCCGCCCACGACCTTTCCAGACCGGATCACCGCCCCGGGATCGTGATTCTTGCAAAAAACCTGTTTTCGGACTTTCCGAGTCTCTTTCGGGCCCGGCCGCCTCGTGCCTGCGACATTTTCGGGCGTTGCGGCGGCCGGCCGCCGGCCCGTTGTCCCTGGGCCCGTTCCCATCCTTGACGGCCGTTCGTGCGCGCATACAATCGCTCGCAGCAACGCGGCCGGACGTGACGCCGCAAATTGGAGTGCAACTAAGGAGGTAACCATGTGCACAAGAATCGGACTGTGGGTTCTGGCGGTCGGCTGGCTCCTCAGCGTTCCCTGCCTGGCGCAGGGCGATCCCAACGTCGCCAAGGAGAACGCGAAATTGCGCCAGCGGGTCGAGACGCTGGAGAAACAGGTCCAGCAGATGCAGACAACGCTGAAACCCCCGACGGCGGAGCAACCCCCCGTCCCCACCCCACCCCCGGCGGCGGAGCAGACCCCCGTCCCCACGCCCCCGGCGGAGTCGGCCAAGCTGGAGCCGGCCAAGAAACCCTTGTGGTCCACTCTCGATATTCAGCTCTACGGTTACATCAAGCTGGATGCGGCCTGGGACAGCTCCGGCGTGTTCCCGGGGGACTATGTGCTCTACACGAGGGAGGGCCGCGAAGGCGACGATGAGTTCAACATCACCGCCAAGCAGACCCGCCTGGGAGCCAAGATCTCCGGGCCCGAGGGGGACAATATGAAGGCCAGCGGCGTGATCGAGTTTGATTTCTACGGCGCGGCCGGCGCGGAGAACAAAGCAAATGTGCTGCTGCGGCACGCCTACATGGTCTTTGACTGGCCGGACGATAAGTTCAGCATCCTGGCCGGTCAGGCCTCGGATGTGATCTCACCGCTGCTGCCCAGCACCCTCAACTACACGGTCCTGTGGGATGCCGGCAATATCGGCTACCGCCATCCGCAGGTTCGCCTCACCCAGCAATTCCAGGTCCACGACGACATGACCCTGGAGCTGGCCGGGGCCATCTCCCGCACGATCAGCGGCCTGGAAGTCCTGACCCCCGTGCCCTTCACCCCCGGCGCCGACGCGGGCTTCCCCACCTTCCAGGGCCGGGCCGGCCTGACCTTCCCCTGGTTCGGCTTCAAGCCGACCACCGTCGGCGTGTCCGCCCACTGGGGCCAGGAGAAATACAGCAGCGACAACAAGGTCGATTCCTGGTCTCTCAACCTCGACGCGCTCCAGCCGATCACGCCGGTCGTTGCCGTCAAGGGCGAGCTCTACGTCGGCCAGGACCTCGGCGACTACTTCGGCGGAATCGGCCAGGGGGTCAGCCGGGTCAACGCTACGAGGCCCTACCACGCGGTGGGCGACTGGGGCGGCTGGTTCGCCGTCGCGCTCAGCCCGTGGGACGCCTGGAGCTTCAACGTGGGCGCCGGTCTCGACGATGTGGACAACGACGACGTGAATGCGGATGCCCGGACCTTCAATCGGTCCGTCTTCGCCAACGCCATCTACGCCTTGAACAAGAGCGCCGACATCGGCGTCGAGCTCTCCCAGTGGCGAACCGACTTCAAGAACGCCGACGACGTCGACGACTTCCGTATCCAGACCTCGTTCATCTACAAATTCTAACGCCCGGAGCACCCCTCGACCGAATCCGGCAGCAAGGATAGTGACTACGACGGGCTCCCCGCACGACACAACGCGTGGGGAGCCCGTCATCCATTTCGGGGGATCGCCGCAACGGGAGATTGGCCTGCGGCCGTGCGTCGCAGCCGCTGACATCGGCAATTCCCCCATATGGGCAGATTCCCTACAAGCACCGCCTCTTGGCCTGCGTAACCTATGAATAGATGGATTGTTGCAGGTGGACGCTGGTGTGGGATCTACCGACCCACGTAAGTAGGAATGTGCGCGGGACAGCCGGCGCAAGCATGAACCTATCGGGATGCGAATCATGAAAACGATGGATGAAAAAATAAACAAAGATGCGGAAGCCTTGGCGAACGACATCCGCCGAGTGCGGAACGACTTGGCCGATCTTCTGTGGTCGGGGCGGCGTCGTGCGAAGAAGCGGACAGCCGAACGCCGGTCCGAAGCGCGGAAGGTAGCAGCAGATCCGGCCGGCAGTTCCCCGGGAGCAGCCGTCTACGTGGAAGAGCCCGGGCAGGAAGAAAAAGTGGTCGTCAAGCGAGCGCCGGCTTGGGCCCGTGTTCTGGCCGTGGTCTTGGCGTTGGGCACGGCCGCCGCGGTCCTTCGGATGCGAAGGAGCAAGGTGATTGTCAGCTACCGGCGGCGGCCCAGGTTCCGCCGCATGGCCACCCGGACCGTGATCCAAGAACCGGCCGCCGAGGAGACGCCATTTGCCGGCCGCACCGAAACCCTGTCCCAAGAAGAGTCAAAGGCCGAGGGACTGCCCCTGCTGTGAGAGCCGCCGCCGCTCACCAACGGCATCCGTGGATCGTCACCGGCCTGGCAAGGCCTCCAGTTTCCCGATCCACTCGTTGAAATGTGGGCACTGCGCTCGCATCACATTCAGGCCGATATTTTGGCTGATGAGGATTCCGCGTGTGACCTTGGAGTACTTCGCACTCAATCCCACGATCCTCTTGGATGGGGCCGTGTGCTGGCCGTCGTTGATATCCTCGGGTGTCGCGAACTGACCTCTAATGGCTTGGATCGGTGTATCATCCGCCAAATCCAAGCCATCGGCCAGCAGCTTGGGATGGCTGAACAGGAGGGCCTCGAATTCGTGCATCTGCACGTATGGGATGAATCGCGAAGCGTCGAATCCTTGCCCCAATTCGCGTTGTATGTCCGCCGATATCGCCCATTCAATCGCCGCAGCCTTCTCGGCGAAGGGCTTCTCTTTGGCCGCCTCGCGATTGGGCCAGCTACTGGGCATGGCGTAGTAGTCGAACATGGTGGTGCAGAAGGAATGTGTCTGTAGCCTCAGAACGGTAAGAATATCGATCCGCGCCACGCCATACTCGCGAACGCCGCCGTGGCCGAGCAGTTGCGGGCGGAGCTTGATCCCCAGGGGCCAGAAATGCGACCGCAGGACTCGGTTGACAAACATCTCCTCCGTCTGCCCCTCGACTACGACGCGGACGTCAATCATTCGAGGGTCTCCCACCCAGCACGTTCTTCTCCCACAGTTCGCCCAGCGAATAGTTCTTCAGCCATTCCTCCAGTTCGGCCGAGGACTGACGCTGGAACGTAGATGCTCCATCCTCCCGCTCCACCACAACGATGTCCTCGGCCTTGAAGTTGTCCAGCAGCGGCGCGGATTGCGTAGACACGATGACCTGTGTGCTTGCGGCCGCCTCTTTCAGGAGCGCCGCCAGCAGATTCAGCGCGTAGGGATGCAATCCCAGCTCAGGCTCGTCCAGAAGAATCGTGGTCGGCGGTTCGGGTTGCAGCAAGGCTGTGGTCAACGCGATGAAGCGGAGCGTGCCATCCGAAAGCTGCGTCACAAGAAACGGATAATCGCTGCCTTTCTGTGTCCATTCGAGATGAAGAGTTGTGTCGCCGTTGGAGGGCCTGGGCCGGAACTTGAAATCGTCAAAGAAGGGAGCCGCCAGACGCACGATGTCCCTGATCTTCTCGTACGTGCGTTGATGTTGATCGCGCAGCAGTAGCAAGAAGGCCCCGAGGTTGCCCGCATCGGGACGCAGATACTCATTATCACGCACCGAACCTATCCGTCGCATCGGGGCTAGCATACTCGTATCGTGAAAGTGATACACGATCCAACTGCGTACCGACTCAGAGATATTCAGCCCCATAGTGTCGAGGAGCTTGGCGAGAAACCTGCCCGACTCAGATTCTCTATCGCCGGGCCCCTTGAAGGCAGGCTCGCGGACCCCTCCACCCGCAGTGTAGGTAGCCCCGCCAGCTTTGCTGCCGCCAGCGTAATGTATCTGTTGCCCTTCGAACATCAATTCAGCCGAGCTTGTGGGCGCCAGAATAAACTCGTAGGCCTGCTGCCCAAATTCAAGACGCGCTGATATACGGCGCGTGTATTTGGGACCCATGAAGAAGAAACCATCGGCCCCCCCGTGCTCAATCACGAACCGTTGAAGGTTGCCATCGACCATTTCCCGAAGCAACCGAAAGAAATCAATGAAATTGCTCTTGCCCGCACCGTTGGCCCCGATCAGGATATTCAGGCGTCGCAGGGGGAGGTCCTCCAAATCCCTGATAGACTTGAATCCTTTCAGCGTGATTTTGTCAATTGGCTGACCCATCATCCTGAATCCCATTCGTCGCCCGCGGCTTTGCCTTCAACGCGATAACCTCTCCAATAGATACGATTGCCTTGCCGACGTCAAGATTGGAGTTGATTGAAGTAATACGATGCAACAGAATCAAGGCGAGAGCGTACCTGACGGCGTCCAATTCTCCTCAAATGCTCCCCGCCTCCGGACGTCCGAGGGTCAGGGATTCGAGATACGCGTCGCAGACTTTGGAATCTCTGCCACAGAACGTGTTGAAGAGACCATCATTTGACAATATCTTCAAGAAGGCGCGACGGCAGAGATGGACCAGACACTCTTCCTGATCGTCTATGTCGGACAAGCTGAAATCGCCGCCGTGCACGATTGTTGATCTCAGCCCATACAATCGGGCTGCATCCGTGTTCAAAAACCAAGCGGATGGTCTGACTTCAAGCCCTGAGAGAGTGCATTGACGTGTTCTGGCGTCGTTTTCTGCGGCCCCTTGGTGAAGGGATTGCCTTCTGGACCTCTTGTGGATGAGTAGTTGTGGGTGACGTTCGGAGAGGCAACGCGACGGTGCCAGGTGCATTTTCGGCTCTCTCGCTTGACGCGTAGTCTTATCAGATGCGCCCAAGAAGGAAAAGGCAGGCAAGGACGGTGGCTCGTAGCCAGTAGTCGGTAGTCGGCTGCGAATCTACGGATTGCCGCGCTCCGCTCGCAATGACATGATTGGGGATTGCCGCACTTCGCTCGCACTCGTCTGATCTGCGGATGAAGACAAGAGCCCGCATGGGCTGAAGGGGACCCTAAACGCAAGGAACCACGTTTGGGAACTCAAGCCCATCCTACGACTCCCCGCTGGTACCCGTAAAGCGATAAACGCATCGATTCGGACCTGAAGAAGCGGTAGTCAGTAGCCAGTAGTCTGTAGGTCAGGGGACGCGGATCAGAGACGGTCCTGCCAGTGTCTCGGGTCGAATGATGGGCCGATATCTCATTTCCGTTTGGCGATCCTGTCGCGAACGACAGGCCAAGGGGCGCCGGCGGTCGGGTCCTTCTGGTGGGCGTCGAGCCGCTTATCGAGTTCCGCCTTCTGGGCGTCGGTCAGCGCCACGGCCTCGGGGACCTCGGCGATCGTGTCCCAAATGTCCCCAATCAACTCGATCCGCTCGGCAACCGTCAGATTCAGAATGTCCTTTCGGGCAACTTTGCTCATATCTTCATCCTACCAGTTTCCGCGACCCGAAGCAAACCCCTCTCTCGGTCGAGTGCCGGTCTTCGGTAGCCGGTACTCGGTTGCCGGCAACAGATCTTCCCTCCTCCGTCTGCCCTCCGTCTTCCGTCCTCAGCCTTCTGGCATTGTTCGTGCAACAGTTGAAAAGACAGAACACCCCGCGCGCCAAAAATTCTTTATTCCATCGGGCGCAAGGAGTTACGCGGTTTCAAGGCCGCGCACGCGCACAGAATTCCGGCACGATTCGTGCAACACGGGCCCTAGATAGAGGGACCCCCTCGTCCGAGGCAGGGCCTCGGATCTATGATTTACGATTTGTGATTTATGAAAGCGGAAGGAAGAGACATGAGGACGTGCGAAACAAAGCCAATTCCTCGATTGCGGATTGCCGGAACGGCACCGGGCAACCGGCATCCGCCTGCGGCGGAGTTGTCGGATTTCGGGTTGCGGATTGGGTACAGACTTGGATGGGACATCTTCCCTGCGGCCTCCTGCCTCCCGTCTGCGCGGTACTGCCTGTACAAACAAACCCAATTGGGCGGGATGGCCGCTGCGGCCTGCCGCCTCGGGCCTGCGCGGGCCGGTTGTACAAACAAACCCAATTCCGCCCGGTCGCGGCGGGGCTGACCGTACAAACAAACCCAATTTGCCCCCGCCGGACGGGCAGGTGGGGCCGTGGCTGGAGCTTGTTGTGCCAAACAAACCCAATTCCTGCCGTTATGCCGATCCGGAGATCGGCGTTCCCGGGAGGCCGATCATGCCAAACAAAGCCAATTCCGGCGTGCCGGTCGGGCGAGGCCCGGGCGTGAAGGGCGTACGATGCTGTACGAACAAACCCAAATTCCTTCCACGCGAGGTGAAGGGTAAGTGCTCACGGAGAAAGGAGTTATGGTGAATTGTACATTCAACAAGCCGCGGCAAAACAAAGCCAATTTCCCGCAGGTGGGCACGGAAGACCGTCGCCAAAGCTTTCAGCCTTGACGCTGCCACCCGTAGAAGAACGAACGCGTCAAACAAAGCCAATTCACCCACGAGTGTTGAGTTTGAAGTTTCAAGTTTGCAGTTGGCGAGGCAAGCGTGCAAAACAAACCCAATTCCTCGATTGCGGATTGCGGGACAGACCTGCCGCCTCCCGCCCACGCGGACCGATTGCGCAAAACGAAGCCAATCCGGGCCGCGCTGGCCGCCACGATACCCCATTGTTCCAGTATTCCATCGTTCCACGATTCCAGTCGCGCCGGCGTGGGCCGGTTACACCCGGCGGCGCGGTTGGGTCCTGAAAAATCTTGCTCCCGGCGGCGGCAGATACTACAATCAGGTAGGTTTTCGATAGACAACCGCGTTCAGAACGAGAGAACAAGGATGGGCAAACAGTCGAACGGCAGGAAAATGAAGGCGATCTGCAGCTTCTGCGGACGCTCGGGGAATCAGGCGGATACCTTGATCGAGGGGCCGGACAACGTGTTCATCTGTCCGGAATGCGTGGAACTGTGCCACAACATCATCAAGCAGAACCGCCGGCAGGTCGGTGGCCGCCGGACAGGAATCAAGGAGACGCCCAAGCCCCGGGATATCAAGGAATATCTCGACCAGTACGTGATCGGCCAGGATGGGGCGAAGAAGTACCTGTCCGTGGCGGTGCACAACCACTACAAGCGGCTGCTCCACGGCGATATCGGCGATAGCGAGGTCGAGCTCGACAAGTCCAACGTGCTGCTGATCGGGCCAACGGGCAGCGGCAAGACCCTGCTGGCCCGCACGCTCGCCCGCAAGCTCGAGGTCCCCTTCGCCATCTGCGACGCCACGACGGTCACGGAAGCCGGCTACGTCGGCGAGGATGTGGAGAACTTCCTCCTGCGGCTGCTGCAGAACGCCGAGTTCGACCTGGATACGGCCCAGCGGGGCATCGTCTACATTGATGAGATCGACAAGATCGGCAAGACCAACCAGAACGTCTCGATCACCCGCGATGTCTCCGGCGAGGGCGTTCAGCAGGCGCTGCTCAAGATGCTCGAAGGCACGATTTCCAATATTCCGCCGCAGGGCGGGCGCAAGCATCCGGAGCAATCCTATATCCAGATGGACACGAGCAACATCCTGTTCATCTGCGGCGGGACGTTCGTCGGGCTGGAGAACATCA
This sequence comes from Planctomycetota bacterium, assembly GCA_023481165.1. Classification (GTDB taxonomy): domain Bacteria; phylum Planctomycetota; class Phycisphaerae; order Sedimentisphaerales; family Anaerobacaceae; genus PLanc-01. The sequence goes on from JAMCWO010000110.1 coordinate 59,515, forward strand.
TCAAGAAGCGGCTGGGCCGCAAGATGATCGGCTTCGACTCGGAGCTGGCGAGCAAGCCGGATGAGGCGGCGGACCTGACCGCCGTGCTCGAACAGGCCATCCCGGAGGACCTCATCGAATTCGGCATGATCCCGGAGTTCGTCGGGCGGCTGCCCGTGATCGCCACGCTGGGGGCGCTCGATGAAACAGCGCTGGTCGATATCCTGACCAAGCCCCGCAATGCCCTGTGCCGGCAGTATCAGCGCTTCTTCGAGATGGAGGATGCGGAGCTGGAGTTCACGAGCGACGGCTTGCGGGCGATCGCGCGCAAGGCCCTCAAACGCGACACGGGGGCCCGGGCGCTGCGGGCGATCACGGAAGAGCTCATGGTGGACCTGATGTACCAGTTGCCCGAGGAGCCCAAGCCGGCCCGGTACGTGATCACGCGCGATATCGTCGAGGGCACGGCCAGTCTGGCGCTGGCCAAGCAGAACATCCGCAAGGAATCCGCCTGACGGGGGCGTTCACTCGACCGTGTCCACCTGCGAGTACTGCGGGACCAGCAGGCTGTACATGAGCACGACGTCGTCGTTGTACATGCGGATGCAGCCGCGGGAGCCGGCGGTGCCGATCTGGTCGGGTTCTTTCGTGCCGTGGATGGCGAAGCCGGTCCGGCCCCGCGCCGCGCCGTCGACACCTTCCAAGCCGATCCAACGCGAGCCCAGCGGGTAATCCGGGTCCGTGGACTTGTACTGGCGGCCGGTATCCGGGTCGGTCCACGTCGGCTTGGTGAGCTTGCCGCCCTGCGCAACGTGCCAATGGCCGAGCGGGGTCTCAAAGCCGGCCTTGCCCAAGCCCACTTTGAAGCTCCGCACGTACATGTCCTGCAGGTACAGGTCGAGCGTGAAGGCGGAGCGGCTGATCTTGACGTTGAATGGGCCATGGATCATCTTCAGGGCACGACCGGCCTGGAGAGCCTGGGGCTTGGCGATGTTGTTGATCTGCATCAGGATTTCGTGCGGGACCTTCATCCGGCGGCCCAGGATGTCCAGGAGGTCGCCGCGCCTGACGGTGTAGGTGTCGCACAGCATGTCGCCGGGGTAAGCCGCCGGGCCGAACAGCCAATCCTTGGACAGCTTCGCCATCTCATCCTTGATCGACCGGCGCTGCTCGGGGGTGATCTGGCCCTGGAGCAACTTGTTGAGCCGGTTGCGGGCTTCGATGATATCGGCCGGCTGGGAATGGATCAGCTTGACCGCGTCCGCAATGGCGGCGTCGGCCTCCGTGGCCTGCCCACTGGCAGCACCCGTGGATGGCTGCGGCGCGCCGGCAAGTAGATTCTGCTCTTGGCCGGAGGCGGGAGCCGGATCGGACCCGGTCGCGGCCACCGGCCCGGAGGGGGAATCATTCGCCGTGTTCGCCGAAGCGGATACCGGCGGCGCAGCGCTGGCGGCGGCCTCCTGCGGACCCGATGAGTGACCGCGAAACAGCAGGAAAACGACGGCGCCGAACGCCACGACGACCAGAATCACAAAGACGCCGCCGCTTCTCAAGCCTATGAGACCGGAATACCAACGAGCCATCCTATGCTCCTTTCCGCCCTTTACAGCGGATCACTTCCGCATCCGTGACCACGAAATCGACCGGTTCGTCGCTATCGGTGGTGGGGATGGAATCCACGACTTGCTCGGCAAAAGCCAAGCCGCAACGGGACGCAATGACTTCTTCATTGGCGAAAAATCGATCGTAGAACGACCCGCCCCGGCCCAACCGGTTGCCGAGGCGATCGAAACCCAGGGCCGGCGCCACGACCAAGTCGATCTGTCCGAAGGGGATCGGCACCCCGGCGACCGGATTGCGCAGGCCGCTGGCGCCCGTGGAAAAGCCGGTCTCCAAGGAGCTGATCTGCACCGGGATCATGTGCCGCTGCTGCCAGGAAATCTTGGGTACGGCGATGGTCTTGCCGAGCTGCCAGGCGTGCAGGATCGCCTCGGACGTGTCGACCTCGTGAGGCAGCGACAGGTAGATCATGATGATCGACGCGCCCTGATACTGCTCCAGCGCCATGAGGTTGCGACAGGCCTTGCGGCTCTTTTCCTTGCGCTGCTCGGGTGGCATGGCCAACAAGCGGTTGCGCAGTTGGCCGCGCAGCTCAACCTTGTCCATCGACTGGCCCCTGGTTTCCATCGATTTTCGCGTTCTGGGACATTCTGCCCTTATCTATCAAGGATTGCAGCCTTTGTAAATGACGCGCGATAATTTTCTCACTCCCGATGTCCTTCGGCAAATAGTACTTCTTGGGCGCGCCCGGCAGGTATTCCTGCGGCACGAAGCCCTCTTCATAGTCATGGGGATACTTGTACTCGGCTCCAAACCCGGCTTTCTTCGCGGCCGGATAATGCGAATCCTTCAAATGCAACGGCACCGGCCGGACCGGCTCGTTCTGTACATCCGCCGCCGCTTTCCAGACCGCGGCAGCGCTGGCGTTGGACTTCGGCGCGCATGCGACATAGAGCGCCGCCTGGGCCAGCACTAACTGGGCTTCGGGCAATCCGACAAACTCCGAGATCTGCACCGCCGCCGCCGCCAGCACGGTCGCCATCGGATCGGCGTTGCCCACATCCTCCGCCGCGCAGACGGCGATCCGCCGCGCGATGAAACGGGTATCCTCGCCGCCGGCGAGCATCCGCGCCAGCCAGTAGACGGTCGCATCCGGGTCCGAGCCGCGCATGCTCTTCTGCAACGCGCTGGCCAAATCGTAATGCGTATCCCCCGTCCCATCATAGAGGACGGCTTTCTGTTGTATCGACTCTTTCGCTACTTCCAGGTTAAATTTTATCCGTCCCTCGCCGGCCGCGCCCTTCTGGGAGAGCACGCCCACTTCCAGGGCGGTCAGTGCCTTGCGGGCGTCGCCGTCGCACATGTCCGCCAGAAAGCCCAGGGCGGCTTCGTCGGCCTCCACGTGCAACTGCCCCAAGCCGCGCTCGGGATCGCGCACCGCTTCCCGGAGCAGCCGCAGAATATCCTCGCGCTCCAGCGGCTCGAACCGGAACACGGTGCTGCGCGAGATCAGGGGCCCGTTGAGAGCGAAATAGGGGTTTTCAGTCGTGGCCCCGATCAGGATCAGCACGCCGGTCTCCACATCGTCGAGCAGGACATCCTGCTGGGCCCGGTTGAACCGGTGGATCTCGTCGAGGAACAGGATGGTCTTGGCGCCGGTGGCGGCGAGGCGGCTTTGGGCCTCGGCGCTGATGTCGCGAATGTCTTTGACCGTGGCGGCGGGCGCACTGAGGTAGCAGAACTTCGCCTGGGTCTGGTGGGCGATGACCATGGCGAGCGAGGTCTTGCCCACACCGGGCGGCCCGTAGAAGATCAGACTGCCAAGCCGGTCCGCCTGCAGCATCCGGGTCAGCAGCTTGCCCGGCCCGAGGAAATGCCGCTGGCCGACGAACTGGGCGAGCGTCCGCGGCCGCATCCGCGCCGCCAGCGGGGCGGCAGCGGCCCGCTGCGCCTGCTCCAGGTCGTCAAACAGCTTCTTGCCGGTTCGGTCCTTCTGCATCCGAGGCATTATAGAAATCGGCCGCGTTCGTGTCGAACGGATTCGCATCCGACCGTAGCACAGGGTGCGGCCGGCATACGGGGGCGGATTTCGCCGCCACCCTCAATTACCGCGCCGGAGCCGTCCGCCCCGGCGCGCAGATAAAAGATTTTATGGAGTAATTAAGCCCCGATATGGACGACCCGACCGAGACTGTCCCCCGGACATCAATCCTGGGCTTTGCCCGCGGTGCCTCGCACGGTCCCGGCGCCGTGCGGGCAACCTGACTGCAGGTCTCTCTCGCGTCGCTCCACAGCACGGCGGCGGGACACAGAGTTGCCCCATCACACAATACCGGGCCTTGGGCCAGCCGGTGACGTCCGCGGCACGCCAGCGATGCGCGTTTGCGACGTCTGACCATGACCGCCGTAAGCGGCGCAATAAAAAGGGATTAGGAACAGGCTGCTCCTTAAGGGCTTCGTGACAGTCAAAATGGGCAAGCTGTGCTGCGTCCACAAATCTTTCCGCTCTTACACCTGTCGCGACAGGGCGCCCGCGAAAAAAGGGCGAAAAGAGCATTTTTTTGTTTGCTTCGCGAAGCGCTCTCGCTACACTGCTCCACGGTACCAAGGGACAAGGTATAGGGTTTGTTCGCTGGGAGGCCGTATAGTAATGAGAGTCAGTACAAGGGATCGACCATGGAAGGGTAGGTGTGTCTCACGTTTTCAGTATGGGTGCAAGCGGTGATCGAGAAAGCCAGTGTGAGTGACACTTTTGAAAGGGGAG
>JAMCWO010000140.1:0-8864 GCA_023481165.1 Planctomycetota bacterium
TTGTGCGGATGGTGGTGCAAAGGGGTATGTCCGCCGGGTTGAACCTCGAACATCCGCATGGCGAACGTCGGCGCGCCATCGTCCTTCGAGATCAGCACCCGAATCGCGACACCTTTCGCTCCTTCGACGTTCACGGGCTTGGGCACGATATTTGCGCTCTTCTCGGCTTTCATCGCCATTAGCGTAGCCTCCTATCGAGAATCTCGGCGACCACTTTCGGATTGGCCTGTCCTTTGGTCTTCTGCATAACCTGGCCCAGGAGGAATCCGCGGGCCTTCTGGCTCTTCTTGCCGCCGGCCTGGACGTCGGCCACCGCCGCCGCGTTTTGCGCCAGGACCTGGTCCACAATACCTTCCAGTTCGCCGGCATCGCTCTTTTGCAGCAGGTTCAGCTCCTGGGCGAGGGTTTCAGGTGTTTTGCCCGTCTCGACCATCGCCGGGAGAATCGTATTGCCCGCCGAGGCGCTCACGTCGCCCCGGTCGACCATACCGGCCAAGGCGGCGAGGCGGCTCGGCTCCAGTCCCAGACCCGGCAGATCGCGGCCCCGCTCGTTGGCCAATTTCAGGCCGACTTGCGTGAGCAGGTTGCAGATCCGCTTCGGATCGCCGCCCGCTGCCACCGCCTGTTCGAAGAAATCGGCCGTCGCGCGGTCCGCCGTCAGGACCCCGGCATCGTAATCGCTCAGGCCGTACGCGCGGACGTAGCGGACCTGCCGCGGCACGGGCAATTCGCACAGCCGCGCCCGAATCTCGTCCAACCTTGGCGGCGTGGGGACGACGGGGACCAAATCGGGATCGGGGAAATACCGGTAATCGTGAGCCTCCTCCTTCTCCCGCTGGAGCACCGTGGCCTCATGGGCGTCGTCCCAGCCGCGGGTGGACTTGTTGCCCATCTGCATCGTCCGGCCGGTTTCCAGAAAGTCGTCGAGCTGCCTCTGAATTTCGTAGGCGACGCTGCGCTCCAGGGCCCGGAAACTGTTCAGATTCTTGACTTCGGCAATCGGGGTCTTGAATTGCCGGCCCGCCCTCTCAATGACGAGGTTGATGTTGGGCTCGAACCGCATGTGGCCCTTCTGCATGTCGGCCTCGGAGATGCCGAGGTAGCGCACGATCCGCTGCAGCTCGACGGCGAGTGCCCGCACCTGCTCGGGACTATTCAAATCCGGCTCGGTGACAATCTCCAGCAGCGGTGTGCCCGCCCGATTCAGATCCACCTGCGAAAAGCCCCCGGCGGTGTGCAGGTTCTTGCCGGCATCCTCTTCCAGGTGCACCCGGCGGATGCGGATATTCTTCGTCCCGCCGCTCTCCAGCGGGATTTCAATGGCGCCGTCATTGCCCAGGGGCAGGTCATATTGGCTGATTTGATAATTCTTCGGCAGGTCCGGGTAGTAGTAGCTTTTACGGTCCCACTTCGTGAAATCGGCCACCCGGCAATTCAATGCCAGCGCCGCCAGTATCGCATACTCCACGGCCTGCTCGTTCATGACCGGCAGCGCCCCAGGCAGACCGAGACACACGGGGCAGACCCGGCTGTTCGCCTCCTCGCCGAAGCTCAGGGCGCAGCCGCAGAACATCTTCGTTCGCGTCTTGAGCTGGACGTGAATCTCCAGGCCGACAATCACATTGTACGTCAGGTCATTCATACCCTGCGGGTCTTTTCGTATGCCACTGGGTCCGGGCCTCGTGCATCCGGGCGATCCGCAGCAGCTTGGCCTCGCTGAAGGCGGGCGTCAGGATTTGCAGACCGATCGGCAGGCCCCCGTCATCGAAGCCGCACGGGACACTGATGCCGGGAATCCCGGCAAGATTAACCGCGACCGTGTAGATGTCTGCCAGGTACATCGTCAGCGGGTCGTCCACCTTCTCACCGATCTTGAACGCCGTCGTCGGCGCTACCGGCATCATGAGGCAATCGCACCGCTCGAACGCCCGGACGAAATCGCCGCGGATGAGATTCCTGACCTTCAGGGCTTTGAGGTAATAGGCATCGTAGTAGCCGCTCGAAAGAGCATACGTCCCGAACATGATGCGCCGCTTGACCTCTTTGCCGAAGGCCTCTTCCCGCGACTTCGTGTAGACTTCGATGTAATCGTTCGCATTTTCGCTGCGATAGCCGTAGTGGACACCGTCATAGCGGGCCAGGTTGCTCGACGCCTCGGCCGTCGCGATGACGTAGTAAGCCGCGATGGCGTAGTCAAGGTGCGGCATATCCACTTCGACAATCTCGGCACCGGCCCGGCGGTACCCTTCCACAGCCTCGGCAACAGCCTTCTGAACCGCCGGTTCCGCCCCCGCACCGAAAGCGGACGCGATGCCAATCCTGAGTCCCTCGACCGGCTCATTCAGCCCTTGCAGGTAATCGCTCACCGGGGCCGTCTGTTCATCGACGCTGGTGCTGTCGGCCGGATCGTGGCCGGCGATCACGTTCAGCAGCAGCGCCGCATCGGCTACCGTACTGGTGACGGGTCCAATCTGGTCGAGGCTGGAACCGTAGGCGACCAAGCCATAACGGGAGACCCGGCCGTAGGTCGGCTTGAGGCCAACGACGCCGCAGAAGCTCGCCGGCTGGCGAATGGAGCCGCCCGTGTCCGAGCCCAGGGCGGCCACGCACATCCGGGCCGCCAACGCCGCCGCCGAACCGCCGCTGCTGCCGCCCGGCACCCGCGACGGGTCCCACGGATTGACCGTCTTGCCGAGACCCGAGTTCTCGGTACTCGAACCCATCGCGAACTCGTCCATGTTGGTCTTGCCGACGATAACCGCATCGGCCTCGATTAGCCTGCGAACTGCCGTCGCATCGTAGGGCGAGTGAAAGCCCTGAAGGATGCGTGAGCCGCAGGTGGTCGTGCCGAAGCTGGTGCACATCACGTCCTTGATGGCGATGGGCACTCCGGCCAAGGCCCCCACCGGCTGCCCGGCGGCGATCTTGTGATCCACCTCCCGGGCCGCGGCCAAAGCCCGGTCGGGGAAGATCGACAGATAGGCCCCGAGGGCCGGATTCAAGCGGTCGATTCGGTCCAGGATCGCCCGGGTGGCTTCCACACTGCTGATCTGCCCGGCGGCAATCCGGTCCCCCAGTTCGATGGCTGTCAGATCGTGTACGGGCATAGGCCGCGCTACTTCTTTTGCTCGTTCCTGCGATGACTCAGGAACCACTCATAGAGCTTGGGATTATCGTAGGTCTCAGTCCAGGAGTCGTGCTGGGCCTCGGGATAGACCGTGAATTGCACGTCCCCACCCGCCTTCTTGAGGGCCTCGACCATCTCCGTCGAGGCTTGGAGCGGGACGACCGGGTCTTTGGCGCCGTGGAATACCCAGACCGGGACGCTCTTGAGCCGGCTTACCAGGTATTTGTCGCCGCCGCCGCAGATCGGCGCCAGCGCCGCGAAGCGATCCGGGTAGCGAGTAGCCAGCGTCCACGTCCCGAAACCGCCCATGCTCAGGCCCGTCAAGTACACGCGATCGGCATCCACCGCGTACTTCGACTGGACTTCATCGAGCAGAGCAGCGAGCGCATCAACCTGCTCGGGCCACCAACTGCTGATCGGGCACTGCGGCGAAACGACAATGAACGGGAACTCCTTGCCCTGGTCGATCAGCTTCGGCGGACCATGCTTCTTGACCAGGTTCAGGTCGTTGCCCCGCTCGCCGGCACCGTGCAGGAAAAGGACCAGCGGCCATTTCTGGTCCTTCTTCTCGCCGTAGCCCTGGGGCAGATACAGCAGGTACTTCAGACTCACCTTCTTTGTGATCTCTTTCTCGAACATCTGCTCACTCTGCCCTCCACTGCCCGACTTCCCGCTGGCCGCCGTGCTTTGGCCCGACAGACAGCAGACTCCCACGACCATCGACGCCAAACACACCCGTCTGAAGCTTCTCATAACGGCATCTCCCCACACCGATCGATCTGTCCAAACTACGAAGAACTATCTTCCAGGATCTTGGGAACTTTGAAGAACGGTCCATCCCGCTGCGGCGCGTTGGCCAGAGTCTTCTCGGTTCCCAGCGACTCGCGTACTTCGTCCGCCCGAAAGACGTTGTGGATCGGCAGGCAGTGCGCCAAAGGCTCGACTGCGGCGGTATCCAGTTCGTTCATTTTCTCGACGTATTCGAGAACCGCCCCGAGTTGGCCGGTAAATTCCTCGATCTCCGCCTCGGTCAGGTCGAGTCGGGCCAGTTTGGCGACCTTGCGAACCTGCTGTCTGTCGATCTTCTGCGCCATACGCCTAACCCAAAGAAAAAGCGAGGCTCAACCGCGCCCCGCTGGGAAAGGACGATGTTGGAATGGGCTCGGCTTACTCGCCGGCCTGCGGCTGCTGTTGCGGCTGGCCCGGTTTATAGTTGCGCTTCAGGGGCTTCTGGATCAGGCCCATGCGAATGGCCTTGGTCGAGACCCTGACCCGACGCACCTTGCCCTCGACGACCGCGTGCACCTTCTGGATGTTCGGCTTGAACTTCCGGCGGGTGACCCCGGTCACCTTCTTACCCACACCGCCCAGCCGCTTGGCCTTGCCGCGCCGGGTGATGGAGTTGCCAAAAACCGTCTTCTTGCCCGTAAACTGACATACTCTCGACATAACCTGCTCCTGCATCAGTCATGCAATGATTTACCGCCTTGTTGTCGCACTACCACCGAGTCCACCAGTCCTGACAGACGCGGACCCAGTATTTTACTGCCTCCCTGTCCTTTTGCAACAGTTACATGGCGTCAGGCCAAAAAAAGATGAAACTTGCATGCCTCTGCCAAGCTGTCGCCCTGCCACCCTGCGCTGACTACAAGGGACACGGCCCAGGTGAAAAACAGGCAGGTTCAACCATTAACTGGGTTAATGGGGCTTTGTCGATTGGCCGATATGCCCTATAATGGACGAATCTTGGGTAGATCAATCCAAGAAACCCCATAGTCTCGCGTGGTTGGAAGGATGGCATGAACATCCTGGGAATCTCGGCTTTTTATCATGATAGTGCCGCCGCCCTGGTGCGCGATGGAGTGATCGTGGCGGCGGCGCAGGAGGAGAGATTCTCGCGCGTCAAGCACGACAGCCGCTTTCCGTCGCACGCTGTGAGCTACTGCCTGGAGACGGCCGAACTGACGCCGGAGAAGCTCGACTACGTCGTGTTCTACGAGAAACCCCTGCTCAAATTCGAGCGGCTGCTGGAAACCTATCTGGCCTACGCACCGCGGGGATTCCGCCAATTTCTGGCGAGCATGCCCCTGTGGCTGCGGCAGAAACTGCATCTGCCCCGTGAGATGGACAAGGCCTTATCGCGAGAGCACAAAGGCCGCTACATCTTCACCGAGCACCATGAGTCCCATGCGGCCAGTGCCTTCTTCCCCTCTCCTTTCGACGAGGCGGCGATTCTCACGATGGATGGCGTCGGCGAGTGGGCGACCGCCAGCTTCGGCGTCGGCCGGGGCAACAAGGTGCAATTAAGCCACGAATTGCACTTCCCGCATTCTCTGGGCCTGCTCTATACGGCCTTCACCTACTTCACCGGCTTTAAGGTGAACTCCGGCGAGTACAAGCTGATGGGCCTGGCCCCCTACGGTGAGCCGAAATACCGCGATCTGATCCTGCGAGAGTTGGCCGATCTCAAGGCTGACGGCTCCCTGCGGCTGAATATGGACTATTTCGGTTATTGCCACACAATGGTCATGACGACCCGCAAACTTGAGCAGCTTTTCGGCGGTCCGCGGCGGACACCCGAGGCCCCGCTAACCCAGCGGGAAATGGATATTGCCGCTTCGATCCAAGCTGTGACCGAAGAAGCCATGCTGAGAGCGGCCCGGCACGTCCATCAGCAAACCGGCATGAAGAACCTCGCCCTGGCCGGCGGCGTGGCGCTCAACTGCGTCGCCAACGGGCGCATCCTGCGCGAGGGACCGTTCGAGAATATCTGGATTCAGCCGGCCGCCGGAGATGCCGGCGGCGCGCTCGGCGCGGCGTTGTTCGTATGGTACCAGCTCCTGGACCACGAGCGCCGCGTGCAGGGGCGCGACCAGCAGCAGGCTTCACTCCTGGGGCCGGCCTATTCTGATGACCAGATCCGCGCGTTTCTTGATGCCGCCGGCGCGAAGTATCACACGTACGGTGAGGAGTCGGCCTTGATCGCCCGGGTCGCCGAGCTGATCGACGCCGGCAAGGTCATCGGATGGGTTCAGGGACGGATGGAATTCGGGCCGAGGGCCCTGGGCAGCCGCAGCATCCTGGGCGATGCGCGGAGCCTGGAAATGCAGTCGGTGATGAATCTCAAGATCAAGTTCCGCGAGTCCTTCCGGCCCTTCGCACCGTGCGTGCTGCGCGAGGACGTGGCCGAGTACTTCGAGACCCGCCCGCAGGAAGACAGTCCCTACATGCTGCTCGTGGCGGCCGTTCGCCCAGACAAGCGTCTCAACTCGCAGGCCCACCCCGCCTCTCTGAAGGGGCTTGATAAGCTCAAAGTCAAGCGGAGCATCGTCCCCGCGATCACGCATGTGGATTACTCCGCCCGGATTCAGACGGTGGACTCGCCGCGTCATCCCAGGCTGCACCGGCTCATCACCGCCTTCAAACAAAAGACCGGCTGCCCGGTCATCATCAATACGAGCTTCAACATCCGGGGCGAGCCCATCGTCTGCTCGCCGCAGGATGCGTACCGCTGCTTCATGGCGACCAACATGGATGTGCTGGTGTTGGAGAACCAGATCCTGTATAAACAGGAGCAGCCCCAGGCAAAACAGCACGAGATCGACGAGTATAAGGCCCGTTTCGAGTTGGACTGATGCTGATCGAAATTCAATGGCATCCGACCCCCAAGCAGTTGCGCGTATTCGGCGTCGGCGGTTTGCTGGCGTCGTTCGCAGCGGCGCTGGTGCTGCACTTCGTCTGGGCCGCCGCGGCTCTCTGGACAATCCTTGTCCTCGCCGCCGGGACGGCCCTCTGCCTGTGCAGCCTGATCTCGCCGGCGGTCACGCGAATCCTCTACCTCGGCCTGACTCTGGTGGCGATGCCCATCGGCTTCGTGGTCAGCATCGTCCTGTTGGCCGTCTTCTATTTTCTGCTACTGACCCCGGTGGCTTTCATCTTCCGAGTCATCGGCCGGGATGTACTGTGCCGCCGATTCGATGCGGCCGCCGAGAGCTACTGGGTTCCCCACAAGCCCAGCGAAGACACGGAACGGTACTTCCACCAATTCTGACACGGCGGGAGCGAATTCTATGAAATCCGCAAAAGACAGCGCAGCCAAATTCGACGACCTGGCCCAGCAGAAACGTCCCTCGCTGGCCGTGGAGTTCTGGTACTTCCTCAAGTACAACAAGAAGTGGTGGCTGCTGCCGATCCTGGTGACACTTCTGCTGCTGTGCCTGCTGGTGCTGGTCGGCAGTTCCAGCCTGGCGCCTTTTCTCTACACCGTCTTTTAGCCATTTCAACGTAACGACGGTACATCGGAAGGCTATTGCCTTCTGTCATTCCCGCGCAGGCGGGAATCCGTCTACGCCGCACGTTTCCTGGACCCCCGCTCCCGGTCAGGTCGGGAGCAGGCTCTGCGTGGGGATGACAGAGGGGCCCCGCCGTCCGTTCCGCCGGAGGCTTCTGAGGCGTCAGCGCACCGCACCGGGGCCAAGGATTCTCTCGGCGATCGCGCGAATCTGCGGCGAATTGGGGTCCAGCCTCAGGGCGCTACGGATCTCCTCCGCCGCCTCTTGCCGCTGGCCCATTTTGAGCAGCAGTGCGGCGAGGTTGCGGTGCAGCCAGGCGCTGTCCGGCACTACCGCCAGACCCTGCCGGCAAACCTGGACGGCTTCTTCGAGCTTCCCTCCATTCAGAAGCAACTCAGCGAGATCCACATAGGCAGGGACGCGATCGGGCTCGCAGCGGATCGCGTTGCGGAAGCAGTCTCTGGCCAGATCGGTCTTGCCCTGCTTGCGATAGCATGAGCCGAGGCGGTAATAAGCGGCGCCCGCGGTCGGCTTGATCGCCAGTTCCTTCTTGGATTCGGCCACCGCGCCCTCGAAGTCACCTCTGGCCTGCAGCACCGAGGCCAGGGCATCGTGGCCGATGTACGAATGCGGCACGCTCTGCTGCACGATCCGGTACTGGGCGGCCGCCGCCTCGTATTGTTTCAGATCTTCGGCCAGCAGCTTGCCATAGTCCCACCGCAGCCGCCAGTCATCGGGGGCCTTCTCGATAGCCGCACGGTACTGCTCGCCGATCTCCTTCAGTGCCTGCGGCGTGAGGGCGGCCTGTAACATCTTGAGCCGTTGGCTCAGTTCCGCGACCTGCTCCTTATGGTAGAGTTGGTTCGTGAAGGGGGCCTTGGCGATGAATCCGTGCAGGACCATATCCAACGTCTCCTGCCGGCTCCAATCGTTGTACGCCAGACGCTCGGCACACTGCCGGGGCGTGGGCAATGGGCCGCGAGACGGGACCTTATCCCCCAACCGCCCGATCAGGATTGGCTGAAGCTGTTCCAGAACCGCCTTCGCTACGACATAATTGCCCTCGAAGGTCAGGTGTACATGCTCGTAGAAGAACTCTGCGCCGGAGAGATTGTGAGGACTGTTGGCATCCAGCGCTTCCGCGACGCTCGCCAGATGGACCCGCGGAAGCTTCGTTTGCTCGGCCACCTCGTGGATAATCTGGTTGATCCGCGTGTCGGCGCGGAAGCGAAGGGCGTCGAGATCGCGGGCCCGGACGTATCGGTCGCGGGCGTTCTCATAGTCGCCCGCGCGTTGATAACACCGGGCGAGCCGGAATTGCAGCTCCGCATAGGAATCATCGATCTCGGCCGCCTGCAGATAACCCGCTCGCTGGTCTACTTCAAGCGGGGGGCGGATGCACCCCTGTTCGAGAAGTACCGGCAGGAGAGCGGCGTTCCGGCGTT
>JAMCWO010000140.1:8874-18802 GCA_023481165.1 Planctomycetota bacterium
AATTCCGGCTCGCCCGGTGTTATCAACGCGCGGGCGACTATGAGAACGCCCGCGACCGATACGTCCGGGCCCGCGATCTCGACGCCTGCAGATAACCCGCCACCGCTTCGGTCTGTTTGCCCTGCGACTGGGCTGCGACAGCCTGTTTATAGATCGTCTCCCAGCGCCCCTGCTGTTCCGGCGTCAATCCCGGCCGATGCAGGGACGCGAAGGGAGGACAGTCCCTCAGATTGACGCCCACGGTGCACAGGATGGTCTCCGCACCCGCCCGCGCACCAATGCGGCAGATGTCCTCCACGTTATGGCGCAGGTGGCTGTACGTCGCGGCCAGCCGAGGGTCATCCGCCCGCACCTGCCGGCCGAGGAACATCTCCATGCCGCGCCAGTATTGCGGGCCTCCCCGATCCCCTCCACGTGAGCCGAACACACTGAATACCAGTTGGCCGATCTTCGTGGCGCGGAGAGCAATTCCCAGGCGGATCAGAGGCAGATTCGACAGAGCCGAGGTCAGCACGGTGCCCGGCCCGTAGGGGCCGACCACCTCGTTGTTGCCCATATAAACGACAAAGAGGTCCGGCTCGTACCGGGCGCAGTCCTTGGCGATTTCCACGACGACGTGCGAGTTGATCGCCGCCATCGCGGTCGTAATCACCTCGAAATGCACGCCGGCAAAGCGCTCCTGAAGCATGAACTGGAGAAAGCGGCCAAAGCAAAACGCGTGGTTGGGGATCCCTTGCGCGGCGGAGGACCCGAGCACAAAGACCCGGTACGTATTGGGTGGTTTGTGCACCGGGAAGGCAAACGGCTCAAACTCCCGTGCCAGGATCGGCGGGAAGAAACGCCAGGCGAACTTGACATTCTCGCCCAAGTACGGCTTGTGATCGATCTCGCCTTTGGCCGCCACGTGCGGATTGTAGCCGTAGCCGACTACCCGCAGGCCCAACTCCAGAATCGAGAGAAACAGAACCGGACCAAGGACAAGCGCAGCCAGACGAAACAGCCATACTCGTCGGCCGCAAGCTGGGGAACGGATGGCGGCGCGGTCTTCGGTCTTCCGTCCTCTGTCGTCCGTCCCCTGTTCTCCCCGTCCTCCTGGCTTGCGCGGTTTACGTGACATCGCCGGAGCCTCATGCGGGGTTATTTCGCCGCGATGGCGTCGACCTCGATCTCGAACAACAGATCGTCCCGGCAGATGTCATTCTCGACAACGATTGCCGGAAACGCCGGAACGCCGCTCTCCTGCCGGTACTTCTCGAACAGGGGTGCATCCGCCCCCCGCTTGAAGTAGACCAGCGAGCGGGTGACATCGCCCCAATCCATCTCCCGGGACTGTAAGATGGCCTGGACGATCTCCATCGTCTCGCGGACCTGGGCGGCGCAATCGCCGAGGAAGATGGTCTTGCCCTCCACATCGATACTGGCCGTGCCGGAAATATACAAGCGGCGCAGGTCGGGCAACTCCAATTCCACCGCCCGGCTGAACGAGCTGCCATACTTCGTCGCGGACGACTGCAACGGCGACGGGACTTCGAAAGCCCTGACATCCTCGTTATCGCTCTTGGTCGCGATCAAGCCGGACAGCAGTGCCGCCCCCAGGGCATTGCGTCCCGCGACCCCGGTGCTGGCCGGCAGCGAGGCCGTCAAAGGCCCTCTTCTCCTGGAAGAACCTGGTGCGGACACCGTTGAACTCCCGGTACCAGCCGAGAATGTTGTCGTTGTAGAACCAGGTGCGCAGGACATCGCTGAAAGCCATCCCGCCGCTGTCCAGCACCGCCTCCATCTGGCGGAAGATCGACTGCGTCTGCTCCGGCCGGCCGAGCGTCGCATTCGTCGGCAGAAGGCCCACCAGCCGGCAGTATTGCGCGTAACCATCGTCGAACAAGGTGCCGGCCCGGCGACCTTCGAAGGACAGCGCCTCCGCCACGGTGCCCGAGACCGCCCACACGTGTACGCCATAGAGATTATCGGTCCGTGCGTTCTCGATCCAGGCCAGCGGGGCGTTGGGCCCGCCAAGGGCGGCGACCAGGACCTTCATACTCTTGCGGTCGGCAGGGGCCAGGCCCACGGCCTCCACCGAAATCAGCCGGCCATCCAGCCGCCGGACCGTCTCGCCCACTCTCCGGAAAAGAGACTCGGGACTTTCATCCCCCTCGGGCACAATCGTGACAAAGTGCTCTCGGACCGAATCCCGGCTCAGGGACGTGATACTCGAGCCGGCGGACACTCGTTTCTGAATGGTCATCAACGCCGAAGCTCCTGTCTGCTCCTGGTTCTGAAGTTGGAAGTCTCAAACAGATTGAGACCTCCACCTCTGCTCTTCGCAGCCAAAGACCCTTTATTTTAGCACGGATGCCCGTGCGACACAATAGCCTGCCGAAATTGCCGCGGCACCACAAATGTCCCGCATTCATCGCCTCGTTCCCGCCTCGGCCGATGCCGCCCGGTCGGCCTTGCGCTCCATGGCGCGGGCTTCCCGGACTCTACCGCGCGACCGCAGGATGTCGGCCATCCTTTTGCAGGCTTCCGCATCGTCGGGACTGAGCCGGACGGCCCGGGCGAAACACTGCATCGCCTCATCGAGCCGGCCCTGGATCTGGTAGGCAAGCCCCAGCAAATGATACGCCTTCGCACAGGTCGGCTTGATCCGCACGGCCCGGTTCAGGTGCTCGATCACTTCATCGAAGCGCTGGAGCGCTCCCAGCGACAACGCCAGCACCACGTGGGGCTTGTAGGAATGGGGCACCAACTCCTGTACCCGCCGGCACTGCTCGACGGCCGTCGGCTCGTCTCTCAGGAACACCGAGGCAAACTCAGCAAAGCGCAGGCGAAACAAGATGTCGGAAGGCGATTGCTCGATGAGGCCGCGGTATTGGGCCGCGATTTGCTTTCGCACCCCGGCGGTCAGGGCGGCCTCGGCCTGTTTCAGGTCCCCTTCCAGACGCTGCACCTGCTCCTGGTGGTAAAGCTGACCCGTGAAGGGCGGCTTGCGGATGTAGTAGTTGAGCACCTTGAAGAGGGTGTTGTAGTGTGCCCAGGCGTTGTATCCTACACGCTGGGCGGCCCCCGCTTCGTCCCAGAAGGGTTGCTCTTCCGCCATCCCAGTAATGCGGGCGACCTTCTCGCACAGGGACTTGGCCAGCAGGTAGTCACCGTGGAAGTTCATGTGCACGTGCTCGTGGAACAGCTCGCGGCCGGGCACGCCGGAGGGACTGTCGGCCCGAAAAACCTCCTCCACGTCGACGAGTCCGACGCGCTGGTCCCCTGCCGCCGATGCCACGTCCCGGATAATCTCGTTCATGTGCCGGTCCGGCCGGAAGCGCAGGGCATCGAGGTCCCGCGCCAGCAGGAACCGGTCGCGCGCCTTCTCATGGTCGCCCGCTTCCCAATAACAGCGTCCCAGGCGGAACTGAAGATCGGCATAGCGATCGTCGAGTTGGGCCGCGGCGAGATAGCTTTCAATGGCGAGGGAATAGTCCCCCGCGCTCTCACGTCGCGTGCCTTGATCGTACAGGCCGGTCCATTTGGCCAAATCCTCTTTGCCGAGACTCGGCCGGTGCAGCGAGGCAAACGGCGGGCAATCCCGCAGATTGCAGCCGAGGGTGCAGAACAGAACCCCCGCTCCGCTATCGGTGGCGATGCGGCGGATGTCGTGCAGGTTGCGCCGGAAGTGGCGGTAGACCGTCTGCAAACGATGGTCATCAGCCGCCACGCCCTGCTTCAGGAACATCTCCATCCCGCCCCAGACCTTGGGAGAACGGTCATTCGCACCTAGTCCTGCGGCGATGTCGGCAAGCAGTTGGCCGGTTCGGGTCGCCTTGAGGCGAATGCCGGCACGAATCAGTGGTAGATTCGACAAAAGCGGCGCAAAGACTGTGCCCGGCCCGTACGGTCCCACGACCTCGTTGTTGCCCATGTAGACCACGAACAGGTCCGGCTGATACCGCGCCAGGTCCCGCGTGATCTCGACTATGACGTGCGAATTGATCGCAGGCATGGCCGCGGTGATGACCTCGAAGTGCTTCCCCGGGTGGGCATGCTCCAGCATGACTTTCAGGATACGGCTGAACCCGTACGCACAGTCCGGCGTACCCTGGGCCGCCGACTCTCCCAGGACGAAGATCCGGCACGTGTTGGGCGGCTTGACCATCGGGAAGATGAAGGGATCGAATTCCGGGGCGATATTCCGCGGGAAGAAACGCCAACTGAACTTCACATTGTCCCCGCGGCAGGCGATGCCGTTGACCTCACATGGGATGGTGGCCGCCGGCGGAAACCCGTACCCTGCCGCCTGCAGACCCGCCTCCACCAGGAGGACGAAACCGAGAGGAGCCAGGATTAAAGCGGCCAAGCGAAGAAACCACAAGTGCCATCCGGCGGGTCGGGGGTGGCGCTGTTTTCCGTCGTCTGTCCTCCGTCCTCTGTCCTCAGTTCTGCGGTTCACGCGGTTGCCGCTCGTTTCAACGAGGCTACTTCGGCCTTCGACAGAGGCCGGTAGCGGCCCACACCCAGACCCTTGATGGTCAGGCCGCCGATGCGCGTTCTTTTGAGCGATTGGACAGGCAGTCCAACCTTGACGAGCATGCGCCGGACCTGGCGGTTGAGGCCCTGCGAAATCGTGATCTCCAGGAGGGAGTCATGGTGGCCGCTCTTGAGCACCTTGACGGCCGCCGGAGCCGTCCGCCCTTCTGCCAGCCAGATGCCCTTTCTTAGTTTCTCGACCGTCTGGCTGTCCACATGCCCCGCGACCTTGGCCACGTAGGTCTTGCGGACCTTGTACTTTGGGTGCGTCAGGAGATTCGTCAGCTCCGCATCGTTGGTCAGGATGATCAGTCCGGTCGTATCGGCATCGAGCCGGCCCACGCAGAAGACGCGCTGCTGGGCCGGAACCAGATCAACCGCCTGGGGCCGGTGCTGTGGGTCGCTGCTGGTGCAGATGACGCCCTTGGGCTTGTTCAGCAGGTAGTACACCCGCCGCGGCTCCTGCAAGCGTCTGCCGTGGACCGTGATCTCATCTGTGTCCGGATCCACGAAGGCCGGCAGCTCATCGACGACCCGCCCGTTGACGCGCACAACGCCCTGGAGGATCAGCTCCTCGCACTGCCGGCGGGACGCCACGCCCGCCGACGCCATCACCTTTTGAAGACGCTCCCGCATGGGTTTATGATTTATGAATCATGATCTATGATTTAGAAATAGATTATTCCGACGCAGAGGACAGCCCAGAGCGCCAGGCCGATCTGGAACGGCCGATCCTGAAAGATCAACTTGACCGGATCGGAGTACATTCCCTTCTGCGTCAACGCGCTAAACCGGAATATACAATACAGTACCACGGGCGTCGTGTACACCAAGTGATTCGTGCCGACCCGCTTGGCGGTCTCGGAATCCATGGCGTACAGGAGAAAACAAACCACGGCCAACATGCTGCTGACATCCAGCATGTGGGCCAGCAACTCCGGCGTGTATTCGCCCAGCGTCTTGCGAAACGCTTCGCTATTTTCCTGGAGTTGGGCGATTTCCCCGCGCCGCTTGCTGAAAGCCAGGAACAGCGTCAGGGCGAACGTGCAGATCACGAGCCAGGGGGAGATGTAGACATTGATGACTACCGCCCCCGCTACCGCCCGCAGGCAAAAGCCCAGCGCGATGATCGCGCAGTCCAGGATCATCACGTGCTTCAAACCGATGGAATAAAGGACCATCAGCAGGATATAGGTCAGGATGATCGCCGCGAGCGTCTTCGAGAGAAGGAAACTGCCAATAAGAGCAAGCACAGCACAGCCGGCGGCGACGGCCAGTGCTGTAGAGATGATCACCCGGCCGGCAGCAATCGGTCGGTTGCGCCGCTGGGGGTGGACGCTGTCGGTCCGGCGATCCAGGACGTCGTTGAGGATATACACGGCCGATGAGGCAAGACAAAAACAGAAGAACGCCCCCAGGGTCAGGCCAAGCGCCGGCAGCGATTCAGCCAAAGGCTCGCCCAGCCGTCGGCTGAAGACCAACGCCGCGAAGACAAAGACATTCTTGACCCAGTGGCCGGGCCGCAGAATCCGCAATAGATCCATCAGCGAGACCTCATCAATTGATGATGGATAATTGATGATTCAGAAGGTGCCCCCGGACTCTTCTGCCATCATCCATCAGCAATTTCAACGATGGAATCTTACAGGAATGTGCGGTGGGTGTCATCTTGAAACCGGTCCGGGCTGCTCCTACAATTATCAATTATCAATAATCCATTATCCATTCCGCGGCCCATCATGATAACAACGGTGATTTTCGACCTCGACGACACGCTGTAGGACGAGATCGACTTCTGCCGGAGCGGGTTTCGGACGGCGGCGTAGCACATCGCCGTATTATCGGACGCCCATTCGCCCGAGGCTGTCTTCGCTACTCTCTGGAAGTGCTTCATCACGGGTGATTGCGGCACGACCTTCAATCTGGCCTTGGCCCAACTCGGCATCCCCTGTGACGGGCCGCTCATGCACAAGCTGCTGGAGGTCCACCGCACGCACACGCCGGCATTGACCCTGCCCCCCGAGAGCCGGGCCGTCCTGGAGAACCTCAACAGGTACATACTGGGACTCTTGACGGACGGTTACCTCCCCACCCAGAGACTTAAGGTCCAGGCGCTCGACATCGAGCATTATTTCCGGGCGATCATGTACACCGAGGAGCTGGGCCGGGAGTTCTGGAAGCCGTCCCCGCGCGGGTTTGAGAAGCTACTGGAACAGCTCGGCGCGCGTCCCGGTGAGACGGTCTACGTGGCGGACAACGAGACAAAGGATTTTATCGCCCCTAACCGGCTGGGCCTGCTGACAATCCAGTTGCTGCGTCCCGCCGAATTGTACCGCCAGCCGTCGGCGCCGGCCGACACCGCACCCAGGGTCAAAATCGCTACCATCGGCGAACTGTCCGGGGTCCTCGCCCAATGCGCGGAACACGCGTAAGGGCATGAGGTCAAACATCTTACGGCGTCCCGGTCGACATGTCGCCCCGAACTAAGGTCCCGTTCTTTTTTCTTGACTCTAACCCCGGCAAAGGGGATAATATGGCTAAATTGGCACTTATGGGAGACATTCTCATCAACCAAGGAGTCTTTTATGCCAGCAGGTAAACGACGCCAAAGCAATGCGATGCTCTATACTCTCATCACCTTTGTCGGACTCTTTGTCGTCGCGACCACGGCCGCCGTGATCTATTACGTCAAAGCCGAGGAACTTACCACCCGGGATAAAGAGCGTCAGGACGAGACCAACAGGCTCGTCAGCCAGGAGGAACTCCGCAGTATCGGAGCCATCGTCGGTAACCGCCTGCCCGGCCAGAGCAACCTCGGGACGGTAGTCGCGCATCTCGATCAGATGGTCAAGCTGGTCACGGGTGGACCAGTCCGCACGACCAGCGCCGAGGTCAAGGTGGCCGAGGTCAGGCAGGTGATCCAGCCCCTGCTGGAGAAGGCGCGGGCTTACATTACGCTGCCGGGCGTCGCGGTAGCAGCGGACGCAGGTGCGGCGAAAAAGGCGGACCCGAACAAGCCGGCGGACCCGAATGCCGCCGCACCCCAGGTGGCCCTGGCCGGCGTTATCAGCGATCTGCTGATGAAACTGGAACAGACCACGAGCGAGAAGACAGCCACGGCACAGCAGTTGAACACGCTCAAGCAGCGCTTCGACGATGCCGTCAAGATTATGAAGGAAACCGAGCAGAAGCTCGGCGAGAGAGTCGTCGCCTGCGAGCAGCAAGTCACCGACATCAAGACGAACTACGACAAGCTGAAAACCTCGGTGGACCAGACTTCCCAGGAGCAGATCGGCGCCTTTCAGGCCGATCTCGAAAAAGCCCGGGCCCAGGCGAAAGACTTGAACGAGAATTTGCTCAAGACCCAGGCCGAGTTCAACGTCGCGCAGTTGCGGCTCCAGGGCGCTTTGGCCCAGGTCAGCGAGATCAAGCCCGCCCCGGACAAAGAAGCCCCCGCGTTCCAGCCCGATGGAAACGTGTCTCTCGTCGATGAGGCGGCGGGCGTCATTTACATCGACCTGGGCTCCGACGACCGCGTCTACCAGGGTCTGACGTTCTCCGTGTACGACCGCAGCGCCGGGATCCCGCGGGACGGCAAGCCCAAGGCCCAGGTCGAGGTCTTCCAGATCGACAAGAAATCCTCGGCGGCCCGCGTGCTCTCCTCCGATACCAAGAACCCCATCACCACGGGCGATCTGGTCGCGAACCTGATCTGGGACCCGGCCAGGCAGAACCAGTTCATCGTTGTGGGCGACTTCGACCTCAACGGCGACGGCAAACCGGATTTCGACGGTGTGACCAAGATCGAGGGCCTGATCCAGAGATGGGGCGGTGCGGTCTCCAAAGAAGTGACACCCTTGACCGATTACGTGATCCTCGGCACTGAGCCGCCCAAGCCGCTCCAGCCGACCGCCGAGGCCCAGACCGCCGATCCGACGGCCCTGGAGAAGTACAACGCCGCCAAGGCCAAGAACGACGAATACAATCAGATCCGCCAGCGCGCCGAGGCGCTCTGGGTCCCCATGTTCAATTACGACCGGTTCCTCTACTTCACCGGCTATGCCAACCAGACCAACCGGCCGGGAGCACTGTAAGAGCCCCTGACCCAATGACGTCCGGTGGAGGGCTACTGCCCTCTGTCATTCCCGCGCAGGCGGGGATCCACTTGCGCCGCCGCGTTTCTGGCCCCCGCCCCCGATCAAGTCGAGGGCAGGCCCTGCGCGGGGGTGACAAATGGGGACTGGCATTCGTTCTGTCAGGGGATCTAAAAGAACCGCTGGAGGCGCCCGGTCTGAAAAGCGGTAAGATTGGCGGCGTAGTCGCGAGCCATCGGAATCACGCCGGAGGCTCCACGCCGATGGAGGCGATGTAGAGTTCGCCCACGTAGCCGCGGGCGTCAGGTGAGGTGAGAAAACCCTTTTTCACCGCCACGAAGGTCACGGTATAGGCAGCCCGAATAGCGGCTCCGAGCGAGGTGCCCGTGTCGCAGTCCAAGCCGGAGGGAATATCCACGGCCAGGATGGGCCGGCCGAGACCGTTGATCGTCTCGATGAGGGACCGGAACTCGTTGCTCAACTCGCCGCGTAAACCCGTGCCGAACAGGGCGTCGACGATCATGTCCGCATCGCCCGCAAATGCCTTGACATAAACGGGAAGGTCCTCCGCGCCCGGGTCCAGCGGCTCGACCGCGTGCCCCAACCGCTCCAGAATATCAAGATTGATCCGGGCATCACCGCGGACCTTGTCCGGCTCCCCGCACAGGACAATCCGCACCGAAACGCCGGCATTGAGCAGGTGCCGGGCGATCACGTAACCATCCCCGCCGTTGTTGCCCGTCCCGCAGAAGATGCACACCTTCGGCCGAGCCACACCCGCCAGCTTCTGCTGCACCAGCTCGGCGCAACTGCGGCCGGCGTTCTCCATGAGCACGACGCCGGGCACGCCGACCTCCTCGATAGCCCAAGCGTCCACGCGACGGACTTCGTCCCGGCTCATGACCCGAAACTCTTTCTCCGGCGTGTACTTCTCCATAGCCCGTCTTATACCCATCCGGGCGCATTACGGTCAAGCTCGGCAAATTGACGGACGTCGTCAATCTTGCTACAATGCGTCGGGTTGGCACGACAATGCGGGTGGTGTCCTGGCCCGACGATGTCTGCCCATCACGGGACGATACTCCCTGTGAACAATGGTTCCAAGCAGTTGGGTTTTTCGGCAATGCGAATCCTGTTGACGAATGATGATGGAATTTTTGCCCCCGGTTTGGCCGCCCTCTACAAATGGCTGGTCGATCTGGGCGAAGTAACGGTCGTAGCGCCCACGGAGTGCTGGTCCGGCGCCAGCCACAGCATCACGTTTCACGAGCCGCTGGCCTGTACGAAGGTCGAGATCAGCGGCTCGTGAAACGTGA
>JAMCWO010000292.1:0-916 GCA_023481165.1 Planctomycetota bacterium
AGAGGACTCGTGTCCCGCCGGGAGTTGCTGGGTAGTGCGGCGGCTGTGGCGGCGTTCAGCATGGTGCCGAGCCATGTCCTGAGAGCCGCAGCGGCCAAGCCGAATTCCGTTTTCGACGGGGTACGCATCGGCGTGATTACGTACAGTTACCGCGGGGTCGAAACCACCGCGCAGGGGACGTTGCAAGCGATCCTCAAGAGCGGGATCAGCGAAGTCGAACTGATGAGCGGACCGGTGGATGATTATGTCGGTCTGGGCGGCGGGGCCCGGGGCGGCGGACCACGCGGCGGCAAGGGCAAAGGTAAAGACAAAGGGGCCCCGAAGTCAAGACAAGAAAAGGACGCGGGTCGGCCCTCGGCCCAGGAGCAGCGTCAGAAGCGCCTGGCGGTCCCGATGACGAAGTATGAAGCCCTGCGCAAGATGTACAACGATGCGGGCGTCAATATCCACATCGTCAAGTACGACAACATCGGCGCCCAGAACATGACGGATGAGGAGATCGACAACTGCTTCCAGGCCGCCAAGGCCGTAGGGGCCGTCGGCATCACCCGCGAGCTGGACAACGCCATCGCCAAGCGGCTCGGGCCCTTTGCGGACAAGCACAAGATCTGGGTCGCGTTCCACAACCATACGCAACTCAAGCCGACGACGTACGATGAAGGCATTCTGTCGTACGGCAAGTTCATCGGGATCAACTTCGATGTCGGCCATTATTTCGCCGGCACCAAGGGCGAATCGCCGATGGCATTCATGGAGAAGTACCACGAGCGGATCGTCAGCTTGCACCTGAAGGACCGGACCAAGGCGGGTGGCAACCTGGTCTGGGGCCAGGGCGAGACGCCACTCAAGGAAATCCTGCAACTAATGCGGAAGAACAAGTGGACGTTCCCCGCCGACATCGAGCTGGAATACCAGA
>JAMCWO010000292.1:926-2229 GCA_023481165.1 Planctomycetota bacterium
AATACCAGATTCCGGAAGGCTCCAATGCCGTGGCGGAAGTGGCCAAGTGTGTGCAGTACTGCAAGAACGCCCTGGCGTGAGCAGTGCCCGGTTTGGTAGGGGGCGAATGATTATTCGCCCCTACAGCGAACCCGGCGTGCGTCACTCTGATGAGTTTTGACAAGCAACTTCGGTGATTCTTGGGTGGCACGGCCAAACTTGTATGGGTTCCCAAACGCGACTTATCGCGTTTGGGGTCCCTTTGACCGTGCTCCCTCGCACACGGCGAACACGCTCAAGCTGCGCTTGGGCGTGGCACCCGGCGATCCCTGGACTTGGATTACCGATCTTGTCTGTCAAAACTCATCAGGTGTTGCGGCGGAGCGGGCGTGGCGCGATTCGAGGCCGGCGTTGACCTCGGTCATCTTCTGGACGAGGACGTCCCAGGGACGGTCCTCCATGGTGACTACGCCGTAGTTGGAGTTCTCGCCGTCGAAACGGCCCTCCTTCGGCTCATCGGCGTGCTCGAACCAGTGGAACCCGACCATAAAGGGCAGGTCCATCAGGCCCTGGACATAGCGGGCGAATGAATCGGCGCGGTCCGCCTGGGTGGCGACCGGGCGGCCGGCGCCCTTGGTGTTGGGCAGGCCGGAGTCCATCGCCTTGAAGCTGAACTCGGTCAGCATAATGGGGCGGCCCGTCAGGCGATGGATGCTCTGGAGAGTCTCCACGGGCGTGGTTTGGCCGTAGTTGTTGAAGCTCACGACATCGACGTAGTCGCGCAGGCCCCGGAGGACCGGATCGGGCGCCTGGCCCGCGAACCGGCAGCCGAGAATGAGATGGTTCGGGTCGGCTTTATGAATGGCACCTTTGCAGGTTACAAAGTAGCGCCGGGCCACGGCTTCCTGCCACGCGGCCTGGTCCTGGTGGGCCGCGTCGCCGGTGACCGTCTCGCGGCCGGTCAGCTCCTCCCAGCGGGCGATGTTCGTGCCCCAGGCCCGGTTGAGGGCGGCGACGTCGCCATACTTCTGTCGCAGGAACTCCAGAGCCGCCTTGCGTCCCGGCGCAGTCTCCGGGAAGCGGAGGTACTCCTCCAGCAGGCTCTGTTTGCCGCGCCAGTCAGCGCCCCAGCGCAGCTCGTTATCCGTGAAGTAGCCGAGCAACCAGGGGTCCTTGGCATGCGGCTCGCACAACTGCTGGCACGCGGCTTCCATCCGCTTTTCAAAGTCCGCGGAGAAGAAGTCGCCGATGGCGCCCTTGAGCCAGTCCGCGCCGGCCCGCGTGGCCAGACCGAGGTTGATCGTGTAGGGCATGTTCTGGGTGA
>JAMCWO010000292.1:2239-3816 GCA_023481165.1 Planctomycetota bacterium
TCTGGGTGAAGGTGCTGGGGCTGGACCAGGCCCCCAGCGTATTGAACCCCCAGCCGTAGAGCCGCGCGACGGCGGCCTTGGCCCAGGCCTCCTGCGAGCCGTACTTCGCCTGCACCGCCCGCTCGTAAGGCGAATAACCAAGCTGGGGCGCATTGTCCGCGCGGAAGCTGACGTTGTTGACGCCCTTGGAGATGAAGGCGTTGCCCTCGGGGGTCACGAGCCACCAGACCCCCGCGCGCTCGACGACACGAAAATAGCCCGTCGCCTCGAACTGCAAACGGTTCCAGCCGCCGTAACGGTCCCGGTCGGCGGAGCCGGCAAGCAGGGTGGGAGACATCAGGCAGCTCAAGACCAGGTACACGAATGTTGCGCGTCTCATAGGTCGTCATCCTCCTTTGGCCGCGACTGGAACAGCAGGTACACGATTCCTTACCAGTGCGATTGTATCGACTCCAACGCGACTATCAAGTCCAACGAACGGTCCGATCGGTCCACGGGAGACGAGCCGGTCCCGGCGTCTATGGACTCGCCGCCCACGATCTGGTACAATGATGAATAGAAGTTGGGGCCTATCCGCAGACCGCGAAACGGGAGAATAGAAGTTGTTCGAGAGGGTCCGCCGCTGGTTAGGGATATTTGCCGCTGCCGCGGGAAAGACTGCCCCGGCTCGTCGGGAGGCCGCCGTGGAGAAGGTCCGCCCGGTACGAGCATCGGTCTTCGAGCCGCTGGAGCACCGCGTCCTCATGGACGCCGCACTGGCTGGCGTGCCACCGGCCCCATCCCCGGAGGGAATGGCTCCCGCGCAGGTCGTCGTGGGGGCGAATGATTATTCGCCCGTACCACCGGCCTCCGGGACCGAAGCCCAGGCACAGCAGGCCATGGAGACGTTCGATGTCTCGCCGGCGCTGTTCGTGGAGAACCAGGGTCAGTGGTCCGACCCCTCCGTCCGCTACGTCCACGACGGCAACTGCGTCGATGTGGCCGCGCTGGACCAGGGGATCGTATTCCAGGTCGCGCGGACGCAGACGGCCTACACGGACGTGCGGCGGTTCTCGGCCTCGTTCGCGGGAGCCTGCCCGGTTTTGCCCACGGGCCTGGCACGTTCGCCGACCGTGGTCAACTACTTCATCGGCGACTCGAGTCTCTGGCGGCCGGATGTGCCGGCGTACGAACAGCTCGTGTACAAGGGCCTGTACGACGGCATCGACCTGTACGTCCAGGGCTTGGTCAGCCACCTCAAATACGAGTTCCACGTAGCACCCGGGGCCGATTGGTCGCCTATCTCGATCCGCTATGACGGTATCGCCGGTCTGTCGCTGGCCGACGATGGGGCGCTGGTGGTGGACTTGGGCGAAGGCTGGGGCACGCTGAGGGACGATCGTCCCTACATCTACCAGGTGATCGACGGCCAACGTGTCGGCGTCGCCGGGAGCTTTCGGCTGCTCGACAGCCGCACCTGTGCCTTCGATGTGACGGGCCCGTATGACCCCGCGTACGAGCTGGTGATCGATCCGAATTTGGTCTGGAGCACCTACCTGGGCGGCAGCGGCTGGGATTGGGGCTACCGCATCGCCGTG
>JAMCWO010000011.1:0-16871 GCA_023481165.1 Planctomycetota bacterium
GTGCGTAGCGTCCACGCCCCTGAACCGCCCTTGTGCCCAGGTTCGCGGGCGGGACGCTGAAGTGTGAGGGGAGTATCGTGGCAGGCGAAGCAAGGAGGTCTTATGGCGGCGGAGTTGGCAAAGTCGTGTGTTGGAGTCCCTCCGGCAGATTGGCAGGAAACGACCACGTTTGTGCAACAGTTCAAAAGGCAAAACACCCCGCGAGCGAGAAATTCTTTATTCCTTCCGGCACAAGGAGTTACGCGGCTTTCGAGCCTCGTCTGCGCACAGAATTCCGGCACGGTTCGTGCAACACGGAGCATAGGTAGAGGGACGGTCTGCCCTGAGGCGGAGCCCCTCGGATCTATGATTTATGATTTGGAGGCAAAGGGTTGTCAGTTGCCAGTTCCCGGATCCCAGTAGGAATTCAGCGTGCCTCGGCGAGATGCCATGATTTCACCACAGAGACACCGAGATCACAGAGGAAACTCCAGCTTGTCGCGGGAGATGGCCGGGCTCCGACTCCGTGTGCTCTGTGCCTCGGTGGTGCAAATTCGTGCGAAACGAAGCCAATTCTTCGATGGCGGATTGGATACAGACCTGCGGCGGGACGCCCTTTGCGGGCCGCCGGACCACGGGCCGGTTGTACAAACAAACCCAATTCGGTGGTCCACCGGGGGACCGAGGGGCCGCTTATGCCAAACAAACCCAATCTCGCCACCGGGCCGGGGCCCGGTTGTACAAACAAACCCAATTCCTGCCCTATGGCGACCCGGAGATCAGTGTTCCCGGGAGGGGCAAATGCGCCAAACAAACCCAAATTGGGGCAAGATGGGGCGTCTGGGGGATGGCAGGCGCGGATCCCGTTGTGCAGAACATGCGAAACAAACCCAATTCTTCGATTGCGGATTGCGCCAAACAAACCCAATTGCCCGAAGCGGGGCACCGAGGCGGTGTCCGGCGGTACCGCGCCGGCCGGGCCTGGGCTGCGGTACAAACAAACCCAATTTCGGCGGCGGGAAAAGAAGAGGCAAGTGCTGGGCGAGAAACGAAGCCACGGTTTGTTCTCTGTTTCCAAGAGCCCGGCACGTTTGTATGATGGCGGGCTGCCATGGGCAACACGATTCTTGCATAGGATAGGCACAGCAGTATATGGTTGAGCAGGACAAAACACAGGGGCCGATGCCTGCCGAGCAGATCCGGTTCGGCGAGCCGCGGCGGCACCTGGTCAATATCGATTCGATCTCCACGAGCCAGCTTTTCACCGATTGCGTGATCGTCGGCGCGGGCGTCGCCGGTCTACGGGCCGCTCTGGAGGCCGCCGACCATCGCAACATCATCGTCGTCTGCAAGGCCGGCCTCGAAGACAGCAACACCTGGAAGGCCCAGGGCGGCATCGCCTCGGTGCTCCGCCCGGACGATTCGTTCGAGTCGCACATCGCCGACACGCTGCGGACAGGCTGCGGGCTGTGCGAGCTGGACACGGTGGAGCAGGTGGTCCGGCAGGGGCCGGAGCTGGTCCGGCAATTGCAGGAGTGGGGCGCGAAGTTCGATCGCGTGAACAGCGAGATCGATACGACCCTCGAAGGCGGCCACTCCCATGCCCGCATCATCCACGCCCACGGCGACGAGACCGGGCGGGCCATCGCCGAGACGCTGATCGCCAAGGTCAAGAGCCAGCCGCGCATCAAGGTCATCGAGAACTTCTTCACCATCGACCTGCTCACGGACCAGGAGAACCGCTGCGTCGGCATCCTCGGCCGGTGCAAGAACCGCGGCCTGCAGATCATCTGGGCCTCCAGCACGATCCTCGCCACGGGCGGCAATGGTCAACTGTACCGCGAGACCACGAATCCGGCGGTCGCCACGGCCGATGGACTGGCCATGGCGTACCGGGCGGGGGCAGTCCTGCGCGACCTGGAGTTCGTGCAGTTCCACCCGACGACGCTCTACATCGCCGGCGCCTCGCGGGCCCTCATCACCGAGACCCTGCGCGGCGAGGGCGCCTATCTGCTCGACACCAAGGGCCGGCGCTTCATGAAAGACTATGACGAGGCCGGCGAGCTGGCCCCGCGCGATGTCGTCAGCCGGGCCATTCTCGCCCAGATGCGCAAGACCGACGCGACCCACGTCTATCTGGACGTGCGGCACCTCGACAAGGAATACTTCGCCCGGCGCTTCCCGATGATCAGCGACCTGTGCGAGAGCTTCGACATCGACGTCAGCCACGACCTGATCCCGGTCCGGCCGAGCGCCCATTACATGATCGGCGGCGTCAAGACCGACGCCTCGGCCCGCACGAGCATCGAGAACCTGTATGCCTGCGGCGAAGTGGCCTCGACCGGCCTGCACGGCGCGAACCGGCTGGGCAGCAACTCGCTGCTGGAAGGCCTGGTCTTCGGCAAGATCGCCGGCCAGGCCGTGGTCGCGCGCGAAGCGATGGACGCCGCCTCGCTCCAGCATCCGGCGATCCAGTATCAGATTCCCCAGTCCGATCGCAGCCGGCTCGACACCGCGGATGTCCGCAACTCCCTGCGGTCGCTGATGTGGCGCAATGTCGGCATCACGCGCAAGGCCCAGCCGCTGAACGAGGCCCAGGAGATCATCCGGTTCTGGCATCGCTACGTGATGGACAAGGTCTTCGACACGCCGGAAGGCTGGGAGTGCCAGAACATGCTCACGGCCGCGCTGCTGATCGCCCACGCGGCGGGCCTGCGCAAGGAAAGCCGCGGCGTCCACTACCGCATGGACCACACGCAGACCGACGACAAGCACTTCCGGAAGCACATCGAGGTCGTGCGGGCGAACTAAGAGCGGAGCGAGCCTGTAAGTCCTATGGGACAGATAAGACCAATAGGACTGAGAGAGCCCGCCCCCGTGCGAGCCGGAGCCAGATGTGGTAGAATAGCAATCGTAAATCCCAAGGGGCGGCTCGGGCGGTCGCTCTGCGTTGCCTCGTGCAACGTAGGGAGGAAAGTCCGAGCAGGATAGCGGGCCCCCAAACGCAGAAGATCGCGTTTGGGGACCCCAGGGCGCGGTGGTGGCTAACGGCCACCGGGAGCAATCCCAGGGAAAGTGCCACAGAAAATACACCGCCGATGGCTCCGTTCCGACGCGCAACGGCGCTGCGGGGCGGGGCTCAGGCAAGGGTGAAATGGTGCGGTAAGAGCGCACCGCGGCGGCGGCGACGTCGCCGGCAGGGAAAACCCCACCGCCTGCAAGACCAAGCAGCCGGTCGGCGCAAGCCGCACTCGGCCCGGGTGCGAGCGGCTACGGTCGTTCGGCCGGCGGGTAGGTCGCTTCCCGTTCGCGGGAGAGCCAGCCGGCAACGGTTGGTCCAGAGAAATGATCGCCGCCCGTCGCAAGACGGGAACAAAACTCGGCTTACAGAGCCGCACCTTGGGATTTACTGTCTGCTATTTCCGATTGGCGCTTGCGCGCTGCGGCTACGGCACTGGGGTCAGCGGGAGATTGACGCGGATCATCACCACAGCGGTGTCGCTGCCGACCAGCAGGCGCAGGCGCCCCTCGCCCAGACTTGGGTGCGGGAACGGGATGCCCTGATCGGTGCCGAGATTCTGCGCGAGGCCGGGCGATTGGGCCAGCTTGGTGAGGATGCTCTGGAAGACTTGGCGGACCATCATGCCGGAGATCGCGATCTGCTCGTTGCCCTGGGCGAAGGTTCCGGCACGGCCGGCCAGGGCCGTCACATCACCCTGGAACCGCTCCGCCAGCCACTTGACGAGCGCGATCTTCTGGGCCTCCTCCGTTGCGTACGGCGTGGTCAGGACCTCGGGACCGATGAGGCACTCGCTATCGAACAAGAGACCCGGGCGCGGCACGAGCCAGTGGTGCTCCGGCCGGCTCGGATCGATGGTGGCATGCTCATCGATACAAAAGAAGTATTTGCGGGTCGCTGCCATCCTGGACCCCTCGAACACGACCATATTGAGCCAGGTCTTGAGGCCCTGGGCGCTGCGGCCGGAATACGCGATGGTCGTGTCGCTCTGGGTCAGGAGCACGGGCTCGGCCTCGCGGGGCAGGAACTGGTAGGCCGGGTCATGGGCGATCTTCAGCACCTGGAGCGACGTGCTGCTCTTGAGCTGGGTACGCTCGTACGGCAGGGCCAGCCGGGTGTAAGGCAGCTTCTCCGACTCCGCATCCCAGCAGCCGGAAGCGATAATCGAGAAAAGGAGAGCCGTTATGACCAGATCCGCACGAACTGCCTGAGCACAGCGGCCCCTCGGTGGCGGCATCTTGGTCATAAGGCTCTCCTTCTCATTGATGATCTACGCTTCTTTCACATCGATCCACTTCATCATCTTCCGCAGCTGGCGGCCGACCTGCTCCACCTGGCTGTTATGGTCTTTTTCGTACAACTCGTTGAAGTTCTTGAGCCCGGTCTGGAACTCGTTGACCCACTCCTTGGCGAACTTGCCGGAGGTGATCTCGCCGAGGATCTTCTTCATCTCGGCCCGGGTCTTGTCGTTGACGATCCGCGGCCCGCGGGTCAGGTCGCCGTACTCCGCCGTATTGCTGATGCTGTACCGCATATAGCTCAGGCCGCCCTGGTAGATCAGGTCCACGATCAGCTTGACCTCGTGGACGCACTCGAAATAGGCGATCTCGGGCTGATAGCCGGCGGCGACGAGGGTCTCGAAGCCCGCCTTGATCAGGGAGGAGAGGCCCCCGCACAGAACGCACTGCTCGCCGAACAGGTCCGTCTCGGTCTCTTCTTTGTAGGTCGTTTCCAGGATACCGGCGCGGGCACCGCCCATGCCGTGACCCCAGGCCAGGGCGATCTGCTTGGCGGTGCCGGTGGCGTCCTGCTGGACCGCCACGAGGCAGGGCACGCCGCCGCCTTTCTGGTATTCGCTGCGGACGAGATGGCCCGGCCCTTTCGGCGCGATCATCACGACGTTAACGTCCTTCGGTGGCACGATGTACTTGAAATGGATATTGAAGCCGTGGCAGAAACCCAGCGTCTGGCCGGCCTTGAGGTTCGGGGCGATCTGGTCCTTGTAGATCTTTCCCTGCAACTCGTCGGGCAGCGTCACGATGATCAGGGCCGCCCCTTCCATCGCGGTCTTGATGTCGCCCGGCTTGAACCCGTGCTCGGTGGCGAGCTTGTAGTTCGGCGTCCCCGGCAATTCCGCCACCCTGACCTCGATGCCGCTGTCCCGCAGATTCAGACTGTGCGCGTGACCCTGGCTGCCAAACCCGATCACCGCCACTTTCTTGCCCTGGAGCGGTGCCATCGGAGCATCCTGTTCGTAATAGATCTTTGCTGCCATCATATCTCCTTTCTATCTAAGGTAAGCACAAATCGCGGAAACCAAATCTCAAATCTGGAATCTCAGATTTCAGATTTCTGTCACTACCCTGGCCACATGTCATGATAGCCGGCCAGCTTGATGCCTCTTCTCTGGATGACCTCCTTGACCTTGGGACTGGTGAAGGCCCTGGTCACGCCCTCGCGGTGCGGCGCGACCTCCCAGTACCCCTTATGTCCCATACCCTGCATCTCCGGCGTATCGAGCCCCGGATGCTCGACGATGATCCACACGCCGGGCTTGAGCTCCTCGAGCGCCTTGATCAACGCGGCCTCCCGCTGCTCGGCGGTCGCCTTGGAGTCTGCAGCCCAGCGCACGTACTGGGCCCCCGGCGTCTCGATCGGCAGCTTGTATTCCTTCGCCAGCTTCTGCACCAGGGCGTTGAGCTGCGGCGTGGCCGTCGGCGTATTCATGTGGCTGCTCAGGTGCGACACCTGCGGGATCATCTTCTTGGCCAGCTCGATCTGGGCCCGCAGCTCT
Source organism: Planctomycetota bacterium (assembly GCA_023481165.1). Lineage (GTDB taxonomy): Bacteria > Planctomycetota > Phycisphaerae > Sedimentisphaerales > Anaerobacaceae > PLanc-01. Next base: position 5,793 of record JAMCWO010000011.1, read on the forward strand.
TTCTCGACCTCCTCGATCTTCCAACCGCACTCCAGGAACCCGGTCTTGGGCGGAAAGTCCGCCCGCTGGCTGGTCATGGGATAGAAGTTCCCCTGCGCATCGACCAGGCTCGGGGCCTGCGTGATGGGCCCCCACTTGTAGTTCTCCCATTCGCTGGTCAGGGTCAGGTGCACGCCGACATCGTAGCCGGGATTCTCGCGGAGCATCTTGGCCGCCTCGTTGAACCACGGGCACGGCACCATCACCTCCACGCTCCGCACAATCCCCTCCCGGTAGCACTTGATGCAGGCGAGGTCGGCCGCATGGCAGGACCCGATGTCGTCCGCCCGCACTACGAGCTTGATCTCGCCCTGGGGCGACCTCGTCTGCGTCCAGCCGCCGCCTGCGAGCCACAGGACCACCGCCAACGCGGCCAATAGACAGCCAATCACCTTTCGCACCATGACAAGCCAGCCTCCCGAACCCATAGCCCGGAACCATCCAACTGCTTTTGCGGTCAGCCATTATAGAGTCCGCCCCCGCCCCGGCAAGGAATTTGTGCCCATGTGGATAACCTGTTGAAAAGTCTCAGGGTCGGGACAACTTGTCGCATCTGCTTGGCCGAAGACGCTGCAAACGCCATGCCGCGTCGGATAACAAAACGCGGATATCGTGACATCTTTACAGGACGTTTCTGCTCTAAGTTCCAATACATAAAGGATTTGCAATGCACCTTGTGGCTCACGAAATAGGATGGTGCTGGTAGGAATTTACCTAATCTGTCCACCTTTCTATTTTGCCCATATTCACAGAATCCACAAAAGTCTGCTCCCCTCATCGTGGAAAACTGGTAGATAGCAGCCCTGCCAGCGCGTCACGGCGGCCCGCGAACGGTCTCAATCGGCCTTCTGGAGCATCACTTGGTTGACGGCAAGCTCCATCTGGCCGCCACCGGCGACCAGACGAAAGTCCGCGCCGTTGGCGCGATTCATGAAGCAACAGTCGGGCAGTCGGAATTCAACCGTCTTCCATTCGCCGGTCCCCGTGACCGCCGTGCTGCCGGCCGGTCGAAATGCCCCATCGAAAGGACCCTCGTTCACCATGCTGTCGTACTCGACGGCCAAAGAGGAACACCCGGCGTCGCGGTAGGTAATGCCGAGCACCAACGGCTTGCCGAGCAGGCCGTAAGCGAAGGCATCGTCCACGTTGAAATAGAGGTAGCGAGAGACTTGCGAGTGAGGATTCGGCAGAGTGACAGCGGCCCGAACATCGCCGAAGCGACGCAATTCCCAGTTGCCGTCGCCGCCGCTCGGCCGCAGGTCCAAGCCCTTGGGCTCCTCCGGCGTCCAACTCACAGCGCGGGCATTGAGGTAGCTCGACGGCAGGTTCAGGTGCGTCCCCGCGTGCCACAGGTCGGCAAACAGGCGGGTCAGCACGATGTAGCTGCGCCCGTACTCGCGGGATTGGGCGATGTCCGTGCCCTCGTGCCACTCGTTCCATGTCTCGACATGGACCATCCACGGCCGGGCCTTCGGATTGAGTTGCAGGACCTTCGTCCAGCGATCGATGTACGTGCGCCCATCCTTGCGCTCGACGATCAATGGCTGCCGGCCCGGCACAGCGCTGTGGTCGTAGCCCGGCCCCAGCGCCGCGACATCGCGGAAGAGGATCGGGCCATTGACCGCCCCGCCCCAGGAATACACGGCGTCCGCCTCGCCCTCCCAGCGGGAGGACTTGACGAGGAAAGGCTCGACGCCAAAGTCCTCCTTGAACCGTGTCTTGACGTACTCGAACTGCCGCTGCGGGTCCTGCTTCTTCGCGAATGCCGCCTCGTAGAAGAAGATGATCGGCCGGCCATCGATGCGGGCCCACTTCGCCGACGGGATCAGACTGAAGAAATCGCGGATCGCCGTGTAGAACCACTGCTTGCCGAAGTCCGTCGTCAGATCCACGTGATAGCTGCTGCCGTCGGCGTTGGAGCCGTTGTGCTGGAGGATCGACGTGTCGTAGAACAGCCCGATGGCCGGCGGCTTGAGTCCCTCCTTCTCCAACGCGGTGTGGGCCTCCACCAGGGGCGGCAGGCCCGCGAAACTCCAGCCCTCATACTTGCCCGGCACGCCCCAATAGACCGGCATCAGAAAATCAATCCCGGCGTCCATCATGTCCTTGAGCTGCGCCTTGTGCCAAGCCACTCGCTTGTAGCTGATTCCTTCCATATCCGCCGGATGGGTGGTCAGAGCATCCGTGCCATCGTGATTGATGATATGGGCCTTGCTCTCAATGTCATACCAGTAGAAGTAGGTCGTCCCGACCAGCGGTTGGCCTCTCTTGAACGACGGGGCCTTCCGGTGATCCTGCGCCTTGACCGGAAAGAACTCCCCCGGCGGCCGCAGCAGCAATTCCTGTGGCTGCCCCACCGCCATCCCGCAAAACACGCACAACAGAACAACGCCTGTCTTCTTCATACTGGCCCTCACGTATTCCCTCAACGTCAAGTGCCGTCCAAATTGCCTTGAAACGCGGGACACCCTAATCGGAGAAATAGACAAACAGAATATCCTCTGAGACCCGCAGGATTCTGCAACGATCTTCTTCTGGATTTTCGACTCTTCCGGCGGGCGCAACCCGGCATCCCCAGTGTCCGGTGAGCGGCGATCCCCAAGCCAGCAAGACGATTCCGTCGCGTGCGACTACCACGCCCTGCCCGAAAGTCCAACGCAGAAAAGGATAGCGGGAACGAAGATCGTCCCATTGCTTCTGCTGTTCCGGCGTTGCCGGGCTCCACTTGCCTGGTCTCGCGATGACGACTTCTTTCCCTGTCTGGGAGACCTCTTGGGCAAACTCGCGCATTCTGGCATACCCGACTTTGGCTACAAAACGATCTCTGAGGCCGTGAAGAAATCCGGGCAAGTGCGGTGCACAGAGCCAAAAAGCTCCGGTTGCGGCAATGACAATGATCAATGCGCCGAGCGTCCAAGCACGGTACTGTCGAGCAATCAGTGACCGGACGACCGCACTCATGAGTTTGAATCCTGCGAGCAGCCCAACGCCCGCAGGCACAACCTGCGCCGGGAAAAGAGGCGGGACAATCAAGGGCATGCAGAGTCGTCCACCAGTGTATTCAATAGCAGGGAATGCGACGAGGCAAAGCAGGAAGACGAGGCCCCAGACAACACTTGTTCCCTTCATCGCTGTGTCTCCAAGCACCGCGACGCGAGGTCCATGCTCTTTTGACAAGATGTGCATGTGAAGCCGATCTGCCGCTTGCCGGTGCTCGGGTCTTTGTCGCAGGTCCGCCGCAGGCAGGAACAACAAGTAGGCTCCATACAGATGCAGCAGATGCCGCCATCGTAGGGAATATCAAATTCCCCTCCACAGACGTGGCAGTACCAGGGGACTATCTGTTCCGAGCCATCGGCCATACTTTTGTCTCCGAAGTCCCCATTCTACCACGAAGCGCATCCCTGGTAGAGAAGTGATCTCAAAGAGCGCACATGCGCGTCTCTGCACGGACATTTCGGGCTGGCACCATTCGCGGCGTGCGTTTATCGCATTATGGGTACCGGCGGGGAGAAGTGGGAGGCCCGACAAGATGCCGGGCCCTCCCCACCGTATACCATCGGCTTCGGCGCTCGGGTCGCTCGCCAGCGTTGCCCTATCCTCCGAACCGGCACACCTAGTCTATCCCTGGTGACGTCATGGGGCAAGCTCCCCACCGGTACCTGCAAAGCGCTGAACGCAACATCATCGAATCAGGCAAGACTCACGAGCCGCTTTCACGCCGATAAGGCGAGAGAAGGGGCCTGCACCTTCGTAAGCGGTCCGGTCCTGCGATGACGGGAGCACGCAGAGCCAAGACGGCGTCCTGCCAAAATGGCACGGTAAATGTGGCAAATGCGCCGGCTTTGAAGGCATCCGGACACCGATGGGGGTTTGTCGTAATTGGCTTGAAAATAAGGAGTTAAGTTGCGCAAGGCGGCCGCACCGGAGCATTGGCACGGGTTTTGCATTGTTCGGTATATGAGTATGTTCCTGTGCGCGATGCGCGGAACGGGGACCCGGCTGCGGCGTATCTCGTTTGATATCCCGACGCCGGAGAGCGGGCGCCCCGAAACGCGATGCATCGCGACGGGCAACGCAAGAGCAAGGAAAGGACGGCAGTCATGGCGACGAATAAAATCATAGGGATCGACCTGGGTACGACGCTGTCGGTGGTGGCCGTGATGGAGGGCTCGGCGCCGAAGGTGCTGATCAACTCATCCGGCTCGCGGCTGACCCCCTCCGTCGTCGGATTCACGGACAAGGGCGAAATCCTGGTCGGCCAACTGGCCAAGCACCAGCAGGTGACCAACCCGGAGAACACGATATTCTCGATCAAACGGTTCATGGGCCGGCGGGGCAGCGAGGTGGCCGAGGAAGAGAAGCTCGTGCCCTACAAGACCGTCGGCGGGCCGGGCGATTTGGTCAAGGTCGAGGTCCGGGGCAAGCAATACACACCACCGGAGATCTCCGCGATGGTTCTGCAGGATCTCAAGAAGACCGCGGAAACCTACCTGGGCGACAAGGTCGAGCGGGCGGTCATCACGGTGCCGGCGTACTTCAACGACGCCCAGCGCCAGGCGACGAAGGACGCCGGGACCATCGCGGGCCTCAAGGTCGAGCGGATCATCAACGAGCCCACCGCGGCGGCCCTGGCCTACGGCCTGGAAAAGAAACGCAACGAGAAAGTGGCCGTCTTCGACTTCGGCGGCGGCACGTTCGACATCTCCATTCTGGACATCGGCGACAACGTCTTCGAGGTGCTCAGCACCAACGGCGACACGCACCTGGGCGGCGATGACCTCGATGCGGTGCTGGTCAGCTACCTCGCCGAGGAATTCCGCAAGAAAGAGGGCATCGACCTGCTCCAGGACCCGATGGCCCACCAGCGGCTGCTCGAAGCGGCCGAGAAGGCCAAGATCGAGCTGAGCTCGCAGATGGAGACGACCGTGAACCTGCCGTTCATCACGGCGGACGCCTCCGGGCCCAAGCACCTGCAGATCTCGATCACGCGGAGCCGGTTCGAGAGCCTGTGCGACCACGTCTTCGAGCGGCTCAAGGCCCCCTGCTACAAGGCCATCGAGGACGCCAAGCTCAAGACATCGGAGATCGCCGAGGTGCTCATGGTCGGCGGCTCCACGCGCATTCCGAAGGTCCAGAAAATCGCCAAGGACATCTTCGGCAAAGAGGTGAACAAGAGCCTCAACCCCGATGAGGTGGTCGCGCTGGGGGCGGCGGTCCAGGGGGCCGTGCTGATGGGCGATGTGGGCGTCAAGGACATTCTGCTGCTGGACGTGACGCCGCTGTCGCTGGGCGTCGAGACGCTCGGCGGTGTCATGACCAAGCTGATCGATCGCAATACGACGATTCCGACGAGCAAGAAAGAGGTCTTCTCGACGGCGGCGGACGGCCAGACGACCGTCGATATCCATGTCCTCCAGGGTGAGCGCGAGTTCGCGCGGGACAACCGTACGCTGGGGCGCTTTCAACTCACAGACATTCCGCCCTCACCCCGCGGCATCCCGCAGATCGAGGTCGCCTTCGATATCGACGCCAACGGCATTCTACACGTCTCGGCCAAGGACCTCGGCACCGGCAAGCAGCAGTCCATCGAGATCAAGTCGAGCTCCGGCCTGAGCGACGAGGAAATCAAGAAGATGACCCGGGATGCGGAGTCCCACGCCGAAGAGGACAAGAAACGCCGCGAGGTCGTCGATCTCAAGAACCAGGCGGATCAACTGATCTACTCGACGGAAAAGACGCTGCGGGAGCACGGCGGGAAGGTCTCCGCCGAGACGCGCGGCCGGATCGAGAGCGCGGTGAACAATCTGAAGGATGCGACCAAGGGCGAGGACCCCGCCGCGATTCGCCGGGCCATCGACAACCTCAACGACGCCACCCAGGAACTGGGCAAGGCCCTCTACGAGGAGGCCGCCAAGCGCCAGGCGACCGCCGGCCCCCAGCAAGGGCCGCAGCAGGGTCCGCGCGGCCCGCAAGGCCCGGCGCAGGAAGCCGAAGTCAAGCGTAAGGACAGCGGCGACGATGTCATCGACGCCGAGTTCGAAGCGAAGTAACTACTTCGACCGGTTTCGTTATCGATAGCGACGGAACAGGCGAGGGCAGGTCAAGCACCTGCCCTCGCCGTGTGCGCTCGTAAGAATCTGACTGCCTGGGTGCCCTGTCTACGGCTTTGCGTAGACATGCCAAACCTGCGAGAGAGACATGCCTACGAGGCGTAGGCATGGCACCCTGAACACGGTGGGTCTCTTTCTCTTACCCGCCGCCCAGCGCCTCTGCGACTCGACATTTCTCCTGTGTGCCCCGCGGGCGACTACCTCTGCTCACTTGTAGAATACGTGTCCCCAGTTGGGACCGACTTGGAACACCAGGCGGTAGTTGGTCACCACCGGCTTCCAACTGCCACAGTAGTCGCTCAGGAGATCGACCCATTCGCCATTCTCCGGGAACGGCACGCTCACGTCTTGCGGGGCATCCGAGAAATTCAGCACGATGAGGAACCGCTGCAGGACTCCCTGTTCATCCTGCCCCCAGCGATGGTAGATGGCGAGCTGTCGCGCTACATCGATGCCGTAACCCTGCGGATTGAACTGCGTTTGCCAATCCTCCCAAGGTTGCGGGTAGAAATTGGGGGAGCGCAGGCCCGCATACTGCATGCGAATCTCGGCCATGCGGGTGTGGAGCTGGAGCAGCGCCTGGCCGATGCGGTCCTTGGACCGCTTCCAGCGCAGGGGCCGGGGATTCACCCGCCGTCCTGTGCCTGCATCGTTTTCCATGATCCAGTAGTCCTCGCCGTACTCCTGCCCGTTCTGGACCATCGGTGTCGCAGGACTGGTGTACAGGGCGATCACGTAGGGCTGGGTCTTGAACCACTTCATGCCGCCCTCGTTGGTCCCGGCGCCCGCCTGCCAGGTCACGTGGGAATGGTCATGATTCGAGAGATAGATCGTCGGTACTTTCTCTGCGGTCGCGAGGAAGCGCTGATCGTTGAGGGCGTTCAGGAAACCCGGACGGATCTGGTTCCACCAGAGTGAATCGAACGTCTGGCTGTACAAGGCGTTATCCCAATAGCTCGTGGCCTTGGTCTTGTTCGTCACATCGGCGGCCGACGGGTCGATGTGTTCGAGGGTCAGCGAGAAGGTCCCGGCCTGCGGCGGACTCAGGTAGGCCTGAATCGCTTCCATCAGTTCCGGCAAGCCCTTGGGGTTGCCGGCCACATAGAAATTCACGGTATTGTCAAACCGGATGCCATCGATTCCGAAGGTCTCGATCCAGTACAGGCAGACATCACGGATGAACTCATTCGTGCAGTCGTTGTTGAAATTCAGATCCTGGAGGCCCGCGAAACTGCCGCCAAACGTGCCGGCGTAGGGGCACTCGTCGGGGTTGCGATACATCCATTTGTACGGGAAGTCCACGCTGACGTGGTTGAAGACGCCGTCCATGATCACGTGGATGCCCCGTTCGTGGCACGCGGAGATGAGCCGCTTGAGCCAGGAGATCTTTTCGGCGGGCCTCTCCCAATCATTCGCGTAGCGATATTCCACGGCGAAATACTGGAAGGGCTCATAACCCCAGTCGAAATCCCGGTTCTTCCAGGCTGTCCAGGGCATGAACAGGATGGCGTTGAAGCCCAGGTCCTGGAGGTAATCCAGCTTGTCCATGACCACCGCCAGGGGTGCACGCGGCCCGCGGTCCTCGTCGGTGAAGTCGTCGATCATCAGTTCGTAGACGATCAGGTCGCGCAGGTGCTTGCGGCCGCCGGCGAGCGGCTGGACCACATTCTGCGCCGGGCTGCTGCCGCCGATGACGAACGCGGCGTTCTGGTTCTCCGTCCCGCCGTAGCGCGCGCAGGGATCGGAGACGATCCGCGCTGTGCCATCGGTGAACGTGACCAGGTACTTGTACTGATAATACCCGGCCTGCAACTCCGTGGGCGTGGTGCAGCTCCAGAACGTTCCGTCGCCCGTCGTGGCCGCGGTCAGCGCGAATCCATTGGGGAAGTCCCAATCCGCGTTCGGCGCGATCTGGCTCTGAAAATCGCCCGCCACCTGGATCGAGGCAATCTGCGGATCGAAGCCCTTCGGGAAGAAGATCTTGAATTCCACTTTGCCTTTGGCTGGATCGTCGCCTACCTGCCAGGCACCGAGCTTGTTCGCCATGTAGAACATACGTTTCCCTTTCCCTGGGTCTGCTCCTCCCGGCCGGATTCCGTGGGGCGCCGGCCCGACGGTCCGCGCAGGCCCACTCACGATACGTACGGAACGGCTCCGGAGCAAGCCCCTCCCCACGTTCGATGGGTCACGTCGAGGTGCAACTGGCGGTTGACGAAACGCGCCACTCGGTGTTGGTGCCGATCATGATACCGGCCTACGAGGGGCCGGCCAATCATGAATATCGTGGAACCGCGGCCTTGTGTCACGCCGGGCGTGCGGACCGCCGGATTATTTCCCGATGCAGAAGCGGCTGAAGATGCGGTCCAGCACCTGCTCGTCGAGGGACTGCTGCTCGATCTGGGTGAGCGCCTGGCAGGCGGCACGAATCATCAGCACCGCCACTTCCTCGTGGCCGCGTGTGACTTCTGCCATCGCCTGGGCAATCTGCTCCCTCGCTTCCGTCACGGCCTGCCGATGCCGGGCGGTCAATGCCAGAAACGATACAGAGTCCGCCGCGTGCTGTTCGTAGGGTGGGCTGTGCCCACCATTTGTCGTCCTTTCCACAGCACCGAGGAGATCCGCCAAACCGTGGCTCGTTTTGGAGGATACCGGCAGAAACTCCGCATGGAAGAACTCTGCCAACTCCGAGATCCTCTGCAAGCACTCCGTAGGCGACAGCAAATCGGTTTTCGTGGCGACGTGGATGGTGCCCTTCGGCCGAACCAAAGTATGGACCGCGACATCTTCGCGCAGATCGGCTTTGGCTGCATCGACGCAGAAGAGAACGGCCGAGCAGCTTTGCAGCGCTTCGATGGCGGCGCGCTGCGCCAACGTATCAAGGGGGTTGGCGGGCTCGACGACCAGGCCGGCACAGTCGAACAACACACATTGGAATCGGTCCGTCATCAGCACACCGCTCAGGACATCGCGCGTCGTTTTCGGCTGCGGCGAAACAATGCTTCTCTCCCAGCCGAGCAAGGCGTTGAGCAGGCTGCTCTTGCCGGCGTTCGGCGCGCCCGCGATCCCGATTGCCGGCAGGTCCAATAAAGTCTCGTAACGGATACTGCCGGCCAAGAGTTCCTCGAGACTCTGCCCGATGGCGGCCAAGCGCTCGGCGGCCTCCCGGGCCCCGATGAACTCGATGTCCTCGCCGCTGAAATCGAGACCGGCTTCGATCAGGCTCAAGACATCCAGCAGCGCCGCACGAATCTCGTCGGCGGCTTTCGTCAGCCGGCCGCTCAGGAGCTTCTCGGCGGCCTCCAACTGGAGCCGGTTCGAGCTGCTGATGAACTCATTGCCCGCCGCCGCCTGGCCGAGATCGAGCTTGCCGTTGAGGTAGGCACGCGCGGTGAACTCGCCCGGTCCGGCGGCGCGCAGACCGCGGGCCAGCAGGTCCTGTACCAGGGCCTCCACGATGACCCGGCTGGCGCAGACATGAATCTCGGCCAAGTCTTCGCCCGTGTAGGAGCACGGGGCGAAGAACAGATAGAGCCAGGCATCCACGGCCACATCACTGTTGATTTGCACAGAGCCGGCGAGAAGCGCGCGATTGTTGATGGTTGATTTTTGGTTTTTGATTTCAGAGCCCAAGCTCGTCTCGAAGACCCGTTCGCAAACCGGAAGCGCCTGTGGACCGGTGATGCGAAGGATGGATCGCAAACCCCCGCCCGGCGAACTGACGGCCACGATGGTGTCGCTGAGGTCGTACAAGATCAACCATCAAAAATCAACAACCTCACCTCTCACTTGAACCTGTAGAACGGCTTGGGCTTCTTCTTTTTGACCTTGCCGCCGGTTTTGCTGGTGGCGGAGATCAGGCCCTGGGCCTCCTGCTCTTCCTTCTCCTGGATGTGCTTCTTGATGACCCACTGCTCGATCACGCCGGCGAAGGTGCTGGTCATGATGTAGAGGTTCACGCCGGAGGGCGCATTGTACAGCATCAAGGGAAACAGCAGCGGCATCATGATCATCATGATCTTCTGCTGCTGCGCAAGCTGCGGATTGGTCGCCGCCGACGGCTGCTGCATCGGCATGATCTTCTGCTGGAGATAGAACGCCACGCCCATCAGGATGGGCAGCAGGTTGAGCGAATGGACCGTCCAGCCCAGCAGCGGAATCGTGAAGGGCGTCCATGTCAAGACGGCGTCCGGGGCCGACAGGTCGGTGATCCAGAACGGCAGGAACGGCGCCCCGCGCAGGTCGATGGTCGTGTAGATCGCGCTCCACAGGGCCACCCAGATGGGGATCTGGATGAACATGGGGATAAAGCCCATGATCGGCGAGGCCCCCTGCTCGCGGTACAACTCCATCAGCTTCTTGTTCATCTCGGCCTTGTTGTTGCCGTACTTCTTCTTGATCGCCTCCGCCCGAGGGGCCAGCTTGCTCATCTTGTTCATCGAGATCTGGCTGTACCGCGTGATCGGGTGCAGGGCCAGCCGCATCAGGAGAACGAGAATGATGATGACCACGCCGTAGTTCGGGATCACGAAGTACATCGCCTTCATGATCGCCAGGATGCCGAAAGCGATGGGGCTGATGATGCTCATCGGGAAACAGCAGCAGCCCATGAAGTCGATCGTCTGAACGAAGCCGAGCCGACGATACAGCGCGGTCTTGTCGAAGATGCCCTTGTCTTTCGGCCCGATGTAGACGTCGAAAGGAAAACTCCGGGCGCTGTCCGCCTGGCCCGCCGGATTCAAGGTGATCTCCGTGCTGGCCAACTGCACGCCGATGGTGCTGCGGCGCGGGTCCGGGCGGCTGCCGTTCTCGTTGTAGTAGGTGCCCCATTTGCCGGCGATCCAATCGACATAGCCGTTCGGATCGGGGGGAACCGGGACCACGATGGCGGCGGAGTACCGGTTGACCGGCGCCGCCCAGAGGAAAGCCT
>JAMCWO010000011.1:16881-18743 GCA_023481165.1 Planctomycetota bacterium
CGCTGGTGACTTGGCCCTGCGGCGTACGAAAGCCCGCCACCGCCTTGCGCATATCCGTGCTGAGGCCCTCGTACTCCAGCCCGACAGGGCCGTTCAGATCGAACTGCACCTTCTGCGCCTCCTTCGTCAGGTTCTCGATGTTGAAGGTGCAATCGAGCAGGTAGGTGTTGGGTGGGATGCGGTAGGTCTTCGTCAGTTTCAGCACGGGCTGGTTCTCGGAATCCAAGATTATCGCCTCGAACGAGGCCGTCTCGCCGCCTTCCGCCGGCGTCTGGACGCCCAGCGACCGCCAACTGAACTGGTCCAGCCGCAGCCTTTGCCGCTGATTCACCAGGGTCAGAGCCCCGTTGGCCAGCGACAGGATCGTGCGTCCGTCGATCTGCACCGGGGTCAGGAAGGTCAGCGGCTCGCGCTTCCCGCCGTCACGGGTGTCATATTCGCTGAACGTCGCGGTCCGAATGCCGGCGCCCAGGGAATCCAGCACGAGTTGGTACTTGAATCCGCTGGCTTTGTCCGTCGAGCCAATGGAGACCTCCTGCTCGGGCCCCCCTTCCGCACTGAAGCTGAGGGCGGGCGCCTGAAGCTGCGGCGGCGTCGGCGGGGCCGGAGTCTGGTTCGGCTCGGATGGCTGCGCCGCCGGAGCCGGCGGCGGAACCTCGGCCGTCTGCTGCAACATGATCGCGCCCCGGCCGCGAGTTGGCGAGTCTGCCGAGACCGCAGGCGACTGTGTCGTTCGGAGGAATCCCGAATCCACGATCAGCCCGCCACAAAGCAAAAGAAATCCTGCGAGGATCAAGACATAAACCGTTTTGGCGCTCATAATCCCTTTCACGCACCGGTCATTCATGTAGGGTGGGCTGTGCCCACCATTCGTCGTCCACCTTGACTCAACGGGAATTGGTGGGCACAGCCCACCCTACCGGCTATCGACCGTCGCGCAGCCGCTCCGCATGGAAGCTGTCCAAGCGGTCGATCGCCAGAATCTTCTTCATCGTCGTCTCGAAGTCGTACTCGAGCCGGATGAAATGCACCTTGTTTTCCGCCACGTAGACGTAGCTGGCCCGGTTGTCCTTATCGCGCGGCTGGCCGACCGAGCCGATATTGATGATCGCCTTTTCATCCTCAAGCACCGGGTAGACGCCGCCCAGCTCATCCGGCAGGTAGAAATCCGGCTCATCGAGGAAAACGCCCGGCATGTGCGTATGGCCGATGAAGCAGATGTGCGCGATCTTCTCGAACAGCGTGCGGACCTTGGCCGGGTTCGTGTAGACATCGTCCGGGAAGACGTACTCGTTGATCGGCCGCCGGGGCGAGGCGTGGACGAAATCGATCGTCGCTTTCGTCGGCCCCAACTGGGTCTGGACCGAGTGGCGCATGGGCAATTCGCCCAGAAACCGCCAGCGCCGGTCGCTTTGCGCCCCCGGGCCGTCCATCTCCAGAACCTCGCGGGTCCAGAAGCTGGCCTGCTCGGCGCCGTAGTTGAAGTTCGTCGGCTCGTAGAACACCGCGTAATCGTGATTGCCCAGGACGCACCATTGGGCCTTCTCGATGATCAAATCGAGGCACTCGCGCGGGTTCGGCCCGTAGCCGATCACGTCGCCGAGGCAATAAATCTGCTTGATCCCGCGCTTTTCGATGTCCGCCAGCACGGTGGTCAGGGCTTCAAGGTTCGAATGGATATCGCTTACTATGGCAAACATAGACGAACACACAGAATACCAACGGAATCCGCGCACGCGCGATAAAACGCTCTCTCATAACATAAAAATCGCCGCTGTGCCAGAGGATTTCTTCGGTTTCCGCCCGGCTGACTGTATGGGTAGCAGCCTCAAGGCCGCAGGCCTTGGGGCTGGCGTCCGGGT
>JAMCWO010000043.1 GCA_023481165.1 Planctomycetota bacterium
CACAGAAGAGGACCCCAAACGCGGAAGATCGCGTTTGGGAAGGGCTCCCACCGGCGAAACAGGGCCGGTGGGGACCCGAACCCAACTGCGCTGTGGATCGGGGAAGGGGAGTGTCTTTCGCATCATGGCTGCCCTGCTAAACACTTCAGAAACTGACCAGCACGTGCTCCCCGGCCGGTCGCCGGGCTTCATTCGGCACTTCAATCTTGACCCGCAACGTGCCGCTGGCGGCATCCGCGACCGCGCCGACGAAGATGATCCGCCCCTCCCCGAGGAGGCCCTTTTTTCCGGACTCGGCCAGTTCCACCCGCGTCGTCATGCTCGCCTTCAGGACCGCGGCCTGCGCCAGCGGGACCGGGGCATCGATCCATAGCGGATCGACCTGCACCACGCGAATGACCTCGGTGGTTGTATTGACTGATTCGCCGACCTCCACGTCGATCTTCTCGATATAGCCGTCGATGGGGCTTTTGAGCAGCATGTTCTCGACGCGGACCTTCTGCTCCTGGTACTTCCGGCCCGCCTGCTCATGCTCGAACCGGGCCAGGTCCAGCGAAAGCTGCGCGATCGTCACATCCAGCCGTGCGTGCTCGACCTCCAGGGCAGTCGCGGCATTGCTGGCCGCTGCCTTCGCCAGCTTCTGCAGGTCCACCTTCTTCTGCGCCAGCGAGGCTTCGCTCGCGCGGATCTGCGTCACGTCCTCACTCTGGGCTTTGAGTTGGGCCAGCAGGACCTGCTCGGCGGCGTCATCCTGCTGCACGAGGGCTTGGCCGGTCTTGACGGCATCGCCTTCCTTGAAGTGCACCGCGGCGATCCGGCCCGGCTGCACGAAGGATTGGATGACATCCGCACTCGGCTTGGTAATGGCCCGAACGCCGCTCGCCGGGGAGGGGCTCGCATTCCCGCTGCCGCCGGCGGCTCCGGCTCCCTGGGCCCCGGCCCAGCCGCCGACCGCCAACCCTAGAACGACTACCAGACCGAACAATCTCGTTGCGAGCATAAGCGGGTCTCCAACTCAAAGCTGCACCACGTTACCGGCAACCACGCGAAACTACAAGCCAATTGTCCCTGTCGCCCCACCCGTGGGTATGGCCGCCATCCGGGGGCGGATGCCGGATCCCTCGCATCGGCCCCACGGCCGGAAATTGGCTTTGTTTCGCCGGAGCTCTGTGCGTGTCAAATTCGTTATAAGTCCTTTTTTACACGACACTTGCTCCTTGCCATCGTCCCGGACCAATTGGCTTTGTTTCGCACGATTGCCTCTGTCCCTATCGGCAAATTGGCTTCGTTTGTACAACTGTTCTGTCCGGCGGCCCGCCGGAAGTCCGGAGTCGGAAGGCTCATAGGATGCGGCCCCGGTTCGCCAACTTGAAACTTGAAACTCCAGACTGGCCACCTGCCTGCCAATTGGCTTTGTTTTGCTGATACCTTTTCCGGACCAAATGCATCATAACTCTTTTTCCATAAAGCACTTGCCCGTCGTTTCGCTCGGGCTGGAATTGGCTTTGTTTCGCACGATGGGCCGTCCGCGTCTTGGCCAACCGCCACAGAAATTGGGTTCGTTTTGCATGCTCGCCTTTGAAATTGGGTTTGTTTTGCACAAACTGCTCCAGCCCGGCCCCGCCTGCCCGGCAGGGGCAAATTGGGTTCGTTTTGCGCATTCTTCTCTCCGCAGGTCGGAGGCCGGGTGGTCCCGCCACAGCTCTGTATCCAATCCGCAATCCATCCGGCCCTGATCCCCATGCCCCGGCCCGGCCGGCACCGCCAAGAACTGGCTTCCTGTCTCTTCCTTGCGCTTTCAAATCGTAAATCATAAATCATAGATCATAAGTCCGAAGCTCCCTCCACCTTGGGGCCGTGTTGCACGAATCGTGCTGAAATTCTGTGCGCGCGTGATGCCCAAAAATCGCGTAACTCATTGTGCCAGAAGGGATAACGATTTTTTAGTTCGCGGGGTGTTTTACCTTTTGAACTGTTGCACAAACGTGGCCGAACTATTGATCAGTGAAGGGCCGACGGAATTGTGGCCTGGGTGCTTGGGGGAACTGCCGGAGGAATCGTTGTTCCGGTGTCTCAGGGAACTGCCGTTGGAATTGCTGTTCCGGTGTCTCGGGGAACCGCCGGAGGAATCGTTGTTCCGGCGTCTGGGGGAATTGCCGGCGGAACTGTTGCTCCGGTGTCTGCGGGAATTGCCGGCGAAATTGCTGCTCTGGTGTCTGACGGAATTGCTCGCTGCGTCGATCCTCGAATTCTCGACCGCCAAAAGGTCCGGCCTCGGACCGGGATCCACCTTCGGCCCGTCCCATCGCCTCCGGGCTCAGGGCCCCCGCACGTGCGCTTGCCCTTCCTGTGGTTCTCATGCCGGTCGTCGCCCCGGCAGCGCCGCTACTGCCCCGGGCCGCGGTCAGCACCATCCCGCACAGCGGGCAGCGAGCAGGCCAGGTTGCCTGGATCTGTGGGTGGTCCGGACAGGTGTAATGCCCGACTTCGCCCACGCGGGTGGGCGGGGCCACCCAGCCCTGGGCCCAAGCCGCACTCGTCGTAGATAGCATGATCGCCGCCAGGACTATTGCCGGTGTTCTCATGTCTTGTCCTCCGTTCTTACGCGCCCGGAACATTCTGCTTTTCTGAGCATAGGGAGAATGGTATGAGGAATTCCAGCAGCAATAGCCGCAATTCGGATAGCAGGAATTGCCGCCTGTGCCCGGAGCAGGAGAATTTCGTTCCTCCGCACGGATTTCCGGCAAAAATCTGCCGGCCGTCTCTTGTGAGTTATCGGGGCTAAGCCGGGCAAGCCAACCAAGTCCGGGGATGTGCGACTCGCTCGCTCTGTCGTTGAGCGGGGCGGTCTGGAGGAACTGGAAAACTCTCGGGTCGACATCTCTGCTCGCCTCTTCCACGATCGCGTGGCTCGCGCCTGCCGGAGGTGGAGAAATGCACTCAAGTACGGCGGGAGCATCTACCGATGGTCTTTGTGGGTTGACGAAAACCGTGTTATCAGTACTGGCAGTGATGTTTTCCGGAAAGGGGATAGCCAGCCTTGAACTGATATACTGGCCGTTAAAAAGCCGCCCCTGGGTCGAGCGACAGGCGGGTATTTCAAACATCTCAATTGATATTGACTTTGGGAATAACCTCGCTCTGCCTTCTCAGGGGCTTCTTTTTTGCGCCCGCCAGGGTGACCACGCGGCAGGGGCTGTCGAGCGGTGCAGGGGAGGATGCCCGGGACGACGGGACGATCTTCTTTCCGGCCGTTGTCTCTCGTTGAGACCTCCGATAGAGGGGAGGGGACTGGTTCGGGCGACACCGTTTCCCCAGAGAGGTATCCTCATGCGGAAACGACGATCGACGGCCGCGTCTTGTGCCTCGACGCCGGGAAGAAGACGGCAAAAGCGCGGTAGCCGGGAAGAGCCTTGCTGAGACGCGGTTCTTACGTTATATGTATACGTAAGAAAGGAAACTCGTATGGACAAGATACTATCGGCACGCGTGGATGAATCCGTCATCCATAAAATCGGAGCTTTGGCCAGGCAGATGGGCACCACTAAGAAGGCCGTCATCGAGGAGGCGGTTCATCTATACGACGAGAAAGTACAATCCGGTGAGGCGGACGTGTTCGAACGAACTCTCGGAGCCTGGGCGCGCAAAGAAGCGCCGCCGCGGACCGTGGCCAAAGTTCGGCGCGCCTTTCGCGGGTCCATGGGGAGACGCCGCCGGTGAGAGCCTATATCGACTCCGACGTCCTGATCTGGCACCTGCGGGGTGAACGCAAGGCGGCCAAGCTGCTGGGGACTTTGAGGAAGGACGGCAAGTACGACTTGTGGACCGGGGCCTTGCAGCGGGCGGAGATTGTCTTTTTCATGCGACCGCAGGAAGAGCAGGCTACCTTGCTTCTGCTCAATGAACTTAGAACCGCCGCCGTGGACCAGTCGATTGTCGATCTGGGTGCCGTCTTGTACCGGCGCTGGCATCCCAGTCATGGGGTGGACGTCCACGACTGCATTTTGGCCGCCACCGCTCTCCACAGCGGAGGGAACATCTTCACGCTGAACAAGAAGCACTACCCGATGCCGGAACTCCTCGTCACAAAGGCGTGGTAGACCAGAATCCCACGGCTCGGCGGACGGCATCTCCTTCCAGGGCCCATCTGAAGTCTGGACTTCTTCTTGAGCCGCGAAAACCTTGGCATCTGTCGCGCGCGAGTAGTATGCTGGGGCCGGATTTCCGGGGGAACCGGCTTTGTGTCTGGGGCAACGATTGGGAGGTCACGCGGATGGACGTGCGCAGAGGTATGGTCGTGATGGCGATACTGGGGATGCTGGCGTCAATGGCGGCCGGCCAGTCGGAGAGCGGCCGGCGGGTCGTCAACTTCAACGGCGACTGGCGCTTCGCCACGGGGGCGCAAGCCGGTGCGGGAAAGCCGGACTTCGACGACTCCGCCTGGCAAGCTGTTCGTCTGCCGCACGACTGGGCCATCGCGGGGCCGTTCAATCCCAGTGAGAACGGCTACGCCGGCAAGCTGCCCTGGCGCGGCGAGGGCTGGTACCGCAAGACGTTCGTGCCGAAAGATACCGTAGGGGTAGGCCCCCGTGCCTACCCATCCGAGGAACAGGGCAGCCACGGGGGGCTGCCCCTACGGGAGTCGCGCATCTACTTTGACTTTGACGGCGTAATGGCCTTTCCCCAGGTCTACGTGAATGGACAATTGGCGGGCCAATGGGACTACGGCTACATGTCCTTCCGCGTCGACGCCACGCCCTTCGTGAAGTTCGGCCAAGCCAACACGATCGCGGTCCACGTGGACACCCGCAACCACGGCACGCGCTGGTACCCCGGCGCGGGGATCTACCGCAAGGTGACGATGACGATCTGTCAGCCGGTACACCTCGCACACTGGGGCGTGTATGTGACTACGCCGGAAGTGACCGACACTTCGGCCACGGTCCGCGTGCGCTCCACCGTCGAGAATCACCTTGGCGCCGCTTCCCAAATCACCCTCATCACCACGCTGCTCGATCCGGACGGCAGGCCGATTGGCCGAGGCGGCACGACCGAGGATGTGCCGGCCGGGGGCTCGCGCGACGTGGAGCAGACGATCGCCGTGATCAATCCGCAACGCTGGGACATCCAGCGGCCGAAGCTGTATATGGCGCGAGTCCTCGTGCGCGCCGGCGGCAAGATCATGGACACGGAGGCGACTTCGTTCGGCATCCGGACGTTTCAGTTCACGGCCAACGACGGCTTTCATCTTAACGGCCGGCGCGTGCAGCTTTACGGCGTGTGCCTCCATCACGACCAGGGTCCGCTCGGCGGGGCGTTCTTCCCCCGGGCGATGGCGCGGCAGTTGGAGATCATGCGGGACATGGGCGTCAACGCGATTCGCACCAGCCACAACCCGCCGGCGCCGGAGCTGCTCGATCTGTGCGACCGGATGGGATTCGTTGTGTGGGATGAGGCATTCGACAAGTGGGATGGCACCGCCGACCGCGTCAAGGGCGAACCGCCGCTGCAAGAGTACGGCGAGAAGCAGCTCCGCAATTTCGTCCTGCGGGACCGCAATCATCCCTCGATTGTCGTCTGGTCGGTTGGCAACGAGATTGGCAGCGGGGGCCGCGACGGTGTAACGGGGGAACGGGTGAAATTCATGAGCGATTTCGTCCGCAAATACGACGCCACCCGCCCGGTCGGCATGGCGTGCTGCATCCCCAGCCAGGCCGCCCAGCCCATCTATGATGCCCTGGACCTGACCGGCTGGAACTACCTGCGCCGCTACTCCATCTATCGGGAGCGCTACCCGGACAAGCCCATCATCTACAGCGAGTCCGCCTCGGCCCTGAGCACCCGCGGGTTCTACGAACTGCCGCTGCCCGACCGCAAGAATGAGTACTCGAAGCAGCTCCAGGTCAACTCCTACGACCTCAATGCGGCGGACTGGTCGGATATCCCGGACCGCGAGTTCAAGCTGATGAACGATGACCGCTTCGTCGCGGGCGAGTTCGTCTGGACGGGCTTCGACTACCTGGGCGAGCCCACGCCGTTCAGCCGGGAGGCGAAAAGCTCCTACTTCGGCATCGTGGACCTGTGCGGCATGCCCAAGGACCGCTTCTATCTCTATCGCAGCTACTGGCGGCCCGACACCACCACGATCCATATTCTGCCGCACTGGAACTGGCCCGACCGGGTGGGCCAGAACGTGCCGGTATTCGTCTACACCAATGGCGATTCCGCCGAGCTGTTCCTCAACGGCAAGTCCCTCGGCCGTCGGCAAAAGGGCATCATAGACCGGCCCGAGAACTTCGCGCAGGGCAAATCCGTGACGACAGGTGGCGCGGGGCAGGGCGGGAACCCCTGGTGGCAGGTGGACCTGGGCGAGACTCGGCCAGTGCGGTACCTGGCTCTGGATTTCGAGCGGGAAGAGAAGAACTACGGCTATCAGATCCAAGGCTCGACCGATGGCTCGACCTGGCAGACCCTCGTGGCCAAGCCCACCAGACAGACTCCCCGTTATGACGGCCCCAAGGATATCGTTCACAACGTGGATACGCAGGCACGCTACCTGCGCGTGGAGTTCACGGCGTTGCCGAACGGCGCCAAGCCGGAGGTCAGGGAATTCGCCGCTTATCCACAAAAAGCGGAGTCGTCCTACTATGATTCCACCTACACCTATCGGCTTCGCTGGAACGACGTGGTCTACGAGCCGGGCGAGCTCAAGGCGGTCGCCTACAAGAATGGTCAACCGATTGGCGAAGCGATCATGCGTACGGCGGGCAAGCCCGCCACGGTCCGCCTGACCCCGGACCGCAAGGACCTGGCCGCCAGCGGCGACGACCTCTGCTACATTCTCGTCGAAGCCCTGGACGACAAAGGGACGCTCTGTCCGCTGGCGGACAATCTCGTGCGTTTCAAGGTCGATGGTCCCGCCGAGATCGCCGCCGTCGGCAACGGCAATCCGCTCTCGCTGGAGCCCTTCCAGGCAGATTACCGCAAGCTCTTCTACGGTAAGGCCATGTTGATCCTCCGCACGAAACCGAACGAAGCTGGCCAGGTCCGTGTGACCGCCACCAGCGACGGCCTGTCCGGTGCTGAGATAACGGTTCAAAGCCGGGCGCAGTAGGGTGGGCTACAACCCTGATCCAGATGCAAAGCCCCCGCACCGACAAGTCGAACTGGCTCCTGATCAAGCTCAAGGACGACTACGTCGGCTCTCTCCCCGAGGACCTGGAGGACGAAGGCCAGTCTGTCGCCACCGGCCGCACTCTCCGCGACCTGCGCCGCTCGTAGTGACGCCGTAAGGCGTTCTCTTCGTAGGTCGTGCGTCCTCGCACGACGTCGTGGCATCGGCATCTTGCCGATGGATTCCGGATCACGGGCAAGATGCCCGTGCCACTTCAGGCGAACGGGGACGCTCGCCCTACTGAAAGTCCTCGTGCAAACGAGGGATAGGCTGGGTTGCTCATTGGCCAGTCAATCCTATCATGATCGCCATGGCGGTATAGGAGTCGATCTCGTCGCCATTGATCTCACCGCCTGCGATCACGCAAGCTCCGCCGGTCGGATCACAGGTAAAGAACAATCTTGTCGTCTTCGTACCTTCCTTAATGGTTACCACCGTCTGCCCGTCAGTGGATTGGGTCAGCACCGGCGGAGATATTTGCGAGCGCGATAGACGATCCGTGAACTCGCCAAATGATATCCCCGCTGCCGCCAACCCCACCTCAGTTACGTAGCCGATTTGGCACATGCGAAGCCTCTTTATATCGTCATCACCGAGAGGGGTCTGTCTTTCACTCTTCCCTCTGCCGACGGAAGTGCCAGGCGTATTCTCTGATCTAGCCGAATCAGGTTCGGCTTTAGCGCCTTGCTTGTCCTGCCGAGCGTTCCGGAATTCCTTCTCCCAGTCTGCGCGGCTCAGGAGCCTGCTGAAACCGAAGGATCGACGATACCCATCCGTCATTAGTTCAAAGGCCAATGGCTTTGTCTTATCGAACTCTGCAAGGCCCAAATAGGTGTTGGCATCGCACTGCGCCAATCGGACCCTTGTGCAATGCCAGCCGAGATTCTGTCTCGCCACGGAGTTCTCAAGCTCTTGTCTGATCTTCTGCTCAAGTACAGCGTCCTCATTCCGTTGGGGGCCATCCGACGAATCATCGCAACTCCCCGCCGAATCTTGGCGGCTGGCCGTGGCGTTGGTTCTTCTTGCATACTCCGAGAGGCCCATCTCCTTGATTGTTTGGATCTTGTCACCAGCAGCCTTTTCGAGCATATCGGTAGCGGCCATCTCCTGTTTCTTGGCACTTCGATATTGTCCAACAGCAGATCCAAGTCTCGGGAGGACGGTAACAGCAAGAGCGACAATGATGAAACCGAGAAAAGCACAGAGAACTGGTCGAGTGTGCCTTGTCTCTGTTGTCGATGTTTCTACTGTAGAATTCATACTGCATTCTCCTTCGTTCGCCGAGGAACTGGTTTCGTGGGGCCAGATTGCCCCACATTGAGTACCGGAATTCCAGCCGACGGCCTATTCGTATTGGAGTCCCCCCGTGGCAAATGCAGGGCGTTGGTCCGCCCAAGTCACAAAGGCCCAGATCAGCGAGTCGATGA
Source organism: Planctomycetota bacterium (assembly GCA_023481165.1). Lineage (GTDB taxonomy): Bacteria > Planctomycetota > Phycisphaerae > Sedimentisphaerales > Anaerobacaceae > PLanc-01. The sequence continues at coordinate 8,602 of JAMCWO010000043.1, forward strand.
TCTTGACGTCCGTGAATTTCTCATCAGGATGGAGTTCCTCGCGAAAGCGATGAATCGAGTGGCAAAGTAGGCCATTCTTTATGATTCGATCGTACTCCCGCACGAGGAAGTTGTACGCCTCGAGACAAAGAGGTATTCGTCGTTCGAAGCCGCCACCGTTGCTCAAGTCCGGAAGGAAGTAGAAAGCCCGTACCCTGTCGTCGTAGACAGGCGATGTCGGGTCCACCATGTGCACCAGTTTCGTCGCGAATACGAATTCGAGCGATTCTTTGCCCCCGCGGGTGCCACGGGTTTCATTGCACACGTGCCTAAGCAATTGCGGTTGTTGCTGGAGATCGAGGTCCCCCCGACTCTTGATGGTCTGAAGGAGGTTAAAGTAATTCTGACGCCATGCGTTGTTCACACCCTGAAGTCGCCAGAAGCCTACATAGTTCTTCTGGAACTGCCTGTCATTTGCCACATTCGTCTTCGCGAAGTCATCCATGAGATTGTCATAGTCCCGCACGTGATTCTGCTTACGGAGCAGAACGAGAACCGGCTCGACGTTTCGATTTATGTGCCGGTACATTTCTAAGCCTCCAATTTGTACCCTTTGTTCTAGTCGGCCTGTTGATTGGTCGGCTCCGTCATGGTCCAGGACGCTGCCAATAGAGAGGTCCTCTGGCAGATCGTCTGATGAAACGGTCCGCCGAGTCCGGCTCTTCAGCAAACGTTCACAAATGCTCCGCTGGCCCCATCCGAGATGCGAGAATCCTCTGCTACGCGTTCTATCGGCCCAAAAGGGAAGGGAGATAAGAGGAAAAGCAGACGCGATGTGGTCGTGGCTCAGGATTCCGAAGGAACAAATCGGCGTAATTTGCGAAATCTGCGGCCTGTTCCTTCCTGAAGATGTCTGGATTCCCGCCTGCGCGGGAATGACAGAGTCGAGGTCAGGGTCCCTTTCCGGTTTCGTGAAGTCCGGGCCGTGTACGACGTGTACTTTCGGATTGATGTCAACAGTGCCGCATTGGATAATATGGCCCGCAGGCGTTTTGAGAAGATCATGGGGCAAGGCGCAGTTGAGATACGGCGTGTCGCGGGCATCTTGCCCGCGATTCGAGGGCAGGATGCCCTCGCCACTAAGGAGGCGCTTTATGGCGACATGGTATCTGGTGATGCAGATGGCGGTGCTGAGTCTGGCGGCAGGGGCGGGCGAATTGGCGGACGTGGAGGATTTGCCGCGGCTGGTGGCGGGGCGGGTGCGGGCGGAGAATGCGCTGTGGATCGAGAATGCGCTGACGGCGCGGTTCAATTCGGCCAAGCAGGTTACGGTGGCCGAAATCAAGGGGCCGGCAGTCATTACGATGATCCACTTCGCCATGCCGGCGACGCTCAAGCTCAATCGCGATGTGCTGCTCAAGGCGTACTGGGATGGGGAGACTGCGCCGAGCATCGATTGCCCCCTGGTCGATTTCTTCTGCGATCCGGCGGGACTGCGGGATGCGGTCAACACGAGCCTCGTCAATAAGCGGCGGGGCTTCAATGCGTACTTCCCCATGCCGTTCCGGACCTCGGCGAAAATCGAGCTGGTGTACGATGGGCCGATGGCGCCGGGGGAGGAGCTGTGGAAGGCCATGCCGTGCTATAGCTACGTCATGTACCGGACGCTGAGGGAGGTTCCGCAGGACAGCGGTTACTTCCATGCCTCCTGGCGACAGGAAGGTCTGCTTCTGGGCAAGCGCGACTATGTCGCCTTGGAGGCCAAGGGCCGGGGCAAGTTCGTCGGCTGGAACGTGACGATTCGCCGGCCGGGGCGGTCGAATTACCCCGTCGATGAGAATGAGAAGTTCTACATCGATGGTGAGCAGACTGCCTCGGTTGAATTTCAGGGGCTGGAGGACTCCTTCGGGTTCAGTTGGGGCTTTCCGCCGACCGAGAGCATGTTCCCGTTGACCGGCTGGTTCCCCTTTCTGAAGGGCGCGTGCGCGTACCGGCTCTTTGTCAACGATGCGATCAGCTTCGAGAAGTCGCTCGACGTGAAGATCGGCTTCGGCGTCAACGAGGACCCCTCCTTCCGCAAGGAGTTCAGCCAGCCGGGCAACACGCTGCAACTGTCCAGCGTGGTGTACTGGTATCAGACGGAGCCGCATGCAACTCTGCCGGTCCTGCCTGAGGCGGCGAATCGGGCTCCCGCGCCGGAAGTGGCGTTCTGGCCTGATCAGGAGAAACTGCCCACGGCCCAGGATTTGAAGAGGCGGGGCGTGCAATTGCTGATGCTCTGCGGCCGGCCGGAGAAGGAAATCGTTTACGCCCTACCGGGCTTCGCTGTCAAGGCCGTCTCCGGATACGCCTGGGATGGCTGGGGCATGCCGGTCTATCACTGCCGCGCGGATAATAAGGAACTGCGGCTCGAATTGACCGTACCGAAGGGGGCGAAAGGCACGGTTCGTCTGCATGTGATCGATCCGGACAATTTCCAGGGCGGCCGCAAGCAGGAAGTGCTCGTGGCCGGCAAATCCCTCGGCACAGTCGAGAAGTTTCAAGAAGGCCGCTGGCTGGAGCAGGCGGTCAATTCCGAGGAATCGGCGGACGGTAAGATTCCCATCCAAGCCCGCAATCTGCGCCAAGGCTCCAACGCTGTCATCTCCGTCATTGAATGGATTGGCGAGAAGGGTTGACTTTGACCCGGTCGGCCGGTACGCTGCTCGCTTTGTAACTTGATGATCCCGATGCAGTAGAGACGCTTTGCGCCATAGGGGGTTTACATGCAAAGGCGAAAACGCACCGCTCTTGTTCTTGCTTTGGTCATTTGTCTGGGCGCTGTTGCCGGTCAGCCGGTGTCAGCAGCCGGTTCTGCGGCGCCGGCAACCGACAACCGGCAACCGACTACCGACTACTCGAAAGGTATTCTCGATCGCGCGCAGGTCATCAAGGCGGCGGCCGAGGTAACGAGCCAAGTCTATCCCAACGCCGACTTGGTGCAGGTCGATGATTACACGCTCTGTGAGTATCGGCCGGACGGCACGGGCACGCTGTGGTCCGACAACTACACGAAGGTGCTCACCGAAAAAGGCCGGCGGGAAGAGCAGGCGATGTCCTTCGGCTTCGTGCTGCCCTACAGCACAGTGGCGGTGAGGGTGCTGGAATTGGTCAAGGCAGATGGCTCGGCCGTGCCGGTTGATATCGCCAAGCAGAGCAAGGTGATGATCGACCGCAGCCAGATGTCCGCCAATATCTACGATCCGAACAGCAAGGTTCTGCAGGTGGGCATCCCCGGCGTGGAGATCGGCGATGTGGTCCACCTCGTCATGGAGCAGCCGACCCTGCGGCGCTACATGCCGGACACGTGGGACGATTACCAGGTGTTCGAGTCAACCGGATGCATCAAGCACGGGGTGTACGAGGTGCGGGCGCCGAAAGACCGGCCCCTCTATCATACGATGTTGAAAGACCCCGTCGGCGGCACGGTGAAGTACGAGAAGCAGGAGCGCGAAGGGCAGACCATCCACCGGTGGGAGATCCGTGATGTGCCCCGGTACTACGCGGAGCCGGGGATGCCGGAGGCCTACACAGTGGTGCAGCGCCTGCTGGTCAGCACGCTGCCGGACTGGAAGGCGGTATCGAGTTGGTACTGGCGGCTGTGCCAGCCGCACCTCGAGGCGACCACCCCCGAAATGAAGGCCCAGGTGGACAAGCTGACGGCGGGCCTCACCGACCGCCAGAAGAAGATCGAGGCGATCTTCCAATGGGTCTCGCAGCAGGTCCGCTACATGGGAATCACCACGGAAGGCACCTCCCCCGGCTGGGAGCCGCACGACGTCAAGATGACCTTCGAGAACCGCCACGGCGTCTGCCGGGACAAGGCGGCTCTCCTGGTAGCGATGCTGCGCCTGGCCGGCTTCGAGGCGTATCCGGTCCTCATCCAGGCCGGTCCGAAGAAAGACGGCGAGGTCCCCAACGTTCAATTCAATCACGCCATCACCGCGGTTCGCAACGACGACGGCCTGTACCAGTTGATGGACTGTACCGACGAGAGCACGAAGGACCTGCTGCCCAGCTATCTGTGTGATTGCAGCTATCTGGTTGCACATCCGCAAGGCGAGACCCTGCAAACCTCTCCCATCGTCCCGTGTCACGAGAACATGGTGCTGGTCGAGACCACCGGCCGGATCGATGCACAGGGCAACCTCGCCGCCGAGAGTGAGATCAAGCTTAACGGGATCAACGACAATGCCTATCGCGGCTACTTCGCCCGGATCAAGGCCCAGGAGCGCCGCCGCTTTTTCGAGGGCGTCCTGAAGTCCTCCATGCCCACGGCCACGCTGACCGACTTCGAGCTGCGGCCGGCGGATATGCAGGACACCTCGGCGAACCTGTCCGTGCACCTGAAGTACACGGCCAAGGACCTTCTCGTCGGCCATGGTGAGACGGTGATGATGCCCGTGCCGCACATCGGGACGCGGGTGGGCCTGGTGAACTTCATCATTGGCCAGACCGGCCTCAAGAAGCGGCGCTTCCCGCTCAAGACCGAGTATGCCTGCGGCGTGCAGGAAAAGTTAAGCCTGCAGCTCGACCCCGCTATCGGCTCTTTCGTCTGCCTGCCCCAGTACGCGCCCATCGACGATAAGACGATCTCCTGGAAGCAGTCGCTCGACCAGCAGACCAATTCGCTCCAGGGGCAAAGCGAGTTTCTGATCAAGGTAGTGGAATTCAGTGCCCAACAGTACCTGCAGCTCAAGGAATACCTCAAGCAGATCGAGTACAACGAGCGCAAGATGCCCGTCCTGGCCCGCAAGACCGGCACGGACTCTCCGGCGGACGTGACCCTGCTGGACTACCAGGTCGAGTACGATCTGAAGGATGCGCACAACTGGACCGAGAAGCACCACGTCACGAAAAAGATCCTCACCTACAAGGGCAAGAAGGATAACGCCGAGCTCAAGATCGACTACAACCCCGTCTGGGAGGAAGTGAAGCTGCTCAAGGCGACCGTCACCAACGGTACTCAGACGAAGGCGGTCAGCAATCCGGAGATCAACTTCATGGATGCCGGCTGGGTGGCTTCGGCCCCGCGGTATCCGGCGGCCAAAACCGTGGTGGCCAGCCTGCCGGCGGTCGAGGTCGGCAGCGTGATCGAATACGAGGTCCAGCGGACCAAGCATGACCGCCCGTTCTTCGCCGCCACGCACATCTTTCGCGGTTTCGATCCGATCAACCAGGAGACGGTAAAGCTGACGGCGCCCGCCGCCCTGGCCCTGCAGATCCTGAAGGATGACAATGGTGTGGCGGTGCCCGATGAGACGACGGCCGGGGCGGTCATTGCCGAGACCACCCAACGTCAAAATGGCAAAGCCACCTGGCAATGGAACGTGCGGGAGCAGACGCCGCTGAAGCCGGAAGACTCGCTGCCTCCGATGCAGAGCTTCAATCCCGTCCTGCGAATCACGGCCGGAAACTGGCAGGCCTACTCGCAGCAGGTGCTTGCCGCCTTGAACGAGGCCGCGCGCGGGCAGACCGCCGCCGCGCAGCGTGCCAAAGAGATCGTCAAACAAGCGAAGACCGCCGATGAGAAGATCACGGCGATCCGCGACTTCATCGTCAAGAATATCCGGGCCGCCGGGCCGGGCCTGGCCGAACTGCCGCTGAGCACCGTCACCAAGGCCGACCAGACCCTGGCCGACGGTTACGGCAATATGACGGATCGCGCGGTTCTGCTGCATGCCATGCTCCAGGCCATCGGGCTGAGCCCCGAATTTGTTCTGGTCGATTACGGCTCGCCGGTAGAATCGCTCAAGCAGTTCGAGACCCGGTATCCGGCCGCCTATACGTTCGACAGCGTGCTGGTTCGCCTGAACGATGGTGCGCGGGACATCTACCTGAACGACACGAACCAGTATGCCGAACTGGGCACTACGTCGGCGGACGGCCATCTGGCTCTGGACCTGGACCAGAGCAAGCTGGAAACGGTCGCCGTCGCGCCCGAGAAGAAAACGGTTCGCGCGTACGAGTACCGGATCGCCCTGACGCCGGAGGGCAACGCGCGGATCGCGGTGACGCGGAAGAACTACGGCGAGTGGTTCGGCGTCCGGCACAAGATGTTCGACGAGATGCCGCCGGAGGAACGCAATCGCTTCTACCAGGAGATGGTGGCGGAGATCGCCCAGGCGGCGGTTGCCGATAGTAATCTCGTCACCAATTTCGACACCTATCCGGGCACCGAGTCCTACAGCGTCCAGGTGGAAAAGTACGCCGTCCGCGACGGCGACTACCTGTACTTCGAGCTGCCCCGCTCGCTCAGTCATCCGTTCGGCCTGCGCTCCGACACGCACGAGAACCCGTTCTACCAGGGCGGCGATCAGAGTCTGCGCATCACGACCATCGTCGAGCTGCCGAAGGGATTCTCGAACATCGTGCTCGCCCCCAGCCAGAAAGAATGGAAACTGCCCGCCAACGGCGGCACTGCGCGGGTCCGCGTCACGAAGCAGGACGCGCAAGGCGACAAGCCGATGGTTCTGACCTTCACGCACGAGGTCGATCTGAACCCGTTCATTTTGGAGTCGGCGAGTTATGGCGACCTCCTGGAGATTGAAAAGCAGTTGACTCACGCCGAAGCCCGCACGGTCCTGGTGTCGCAGACGAAGTGACACGAATTCGGGCAAACTCGCGCGCGGTACACGCTTTGTCATCCTGAGGCGAAGCCGAAGGATCTGGGTACCGAATTGAGGGGTTCTCCCGTTCGCAGCCCAGATCCTTCGCTGCGCTCAGGATGACAAAGCGAGTGCCATGTCTACGCGAGCGTAGGCATGGCACCCAAGACCCTGCTGCTTGGCTCAGGGCTGCATCTGTTTCTCGAACTCGCTGACGCGGACGGGTTTGCCGGTTTCGGCGGACTGGTCCGCGGCGAAACAGACAGCCTGGGTCAGGGCCGCGTCCTCCAGGTCGGGGAACGGCTGGCGGTCGTTGATGATACAATCGAGCAGGTGCGAGACCTCGCCCTGGAACGGATGGTGGGTGACGTCGCCGCTGTCCGGCTGGATGCAGGGGATCTTGGCGAACTCGTTCTGGCCGGGCAGGAGCTTCGGAGCGTAGAGTTCGTTGTTGCGTAGCGAGCCTTCCGTGCCGTAGATCCCGATGGGGAAGCGGTAGGGCATCTTGGCGTCGAAGGTTGTCAAGCTGCGGCCGATCTTGCCGTCCTTGAACTTCACGTTCAGCGAGATCGTCCCCGGGTATTCGATAGGATTGTCGGTCCTGGTCTGGTAGGCGAAGACCTCCTCGGCCGGGCTGCGGGCGAACCAGCGCAGGGCGTCGACGGCATGGATCCCGGCGGTGGGCAGGGCGGTGCCGCTGATCTTGCGGCGGCTGTACCATTTCATGTCCGTCGTCATCCAGATGTGGTGCATGTAATCGACCTCGATCATGAAGATGTCCCCGAACGCCTTCTGCTCGATCAGCTTGTCGATGGTCATCAGCAGCGGGTTCCAGTGCAGGACAAAGCCCACGACCGTCTTGACGTTGTTCTTGCGGACCGCGCGGCGCTGTTTGCGGACATCCTCCGGCGTCAGGGCCGGGGGTTTCTCGATGACGATGTGCTTGCCCGCCTCGGCGGCGGCGACCACGTACTGCGTGTGGACATTATGCGGCGTGCAAACCACCACGACATCCACATCGTTCCGCTGGAACACCTTATCGGCATCCGTCTCGATGGCACAGTTGAGATGGTATCGGTCCCGGTAACGTTCCGCGTTCGCACAGTTCCGGCTGACCAAGGCCCGGATCTCGGACCGTTCATCCTTCTGGAAGGCTTTGACATACTCTTCCGCCACCCAGCCACAACCGATAATCGCCGCACCCAGCTTGTCCATGTTCAGCTCCTTTATGATTGCGGATTGCGATGAACATCAGGAATAGAATGTAGCATATCTTTCCAGGGCGTCCATCAGGGCGGCGACATTTTCCAGCGGGACGCCGGGATACAGGCCATAAATCATCATCAGGCCGCCTTGGGGACCGCCGAGCTTCCGGACCTCTGCGCGGATCAGGGCGTCGATCTGAACCGGGCTGCCGAAGCGGGTGACGGATTGGCGGTCGATGTCGAGGTCGATGCAGACCCGGTCCTTGAGGCGGGCCGCGATCCAGTCGACGCCATTGACCAGGTCCTGCAGGTTCAGGGCATCCACACCGCTGACGACGAGATCATCCACCAGGTCCCGAATGTCGCCGTCGGAATGCATGTGCACCAAGCAGCCCGCCGCACGCGCTGGGGCCATCAGCCGCTCGTAGACCGGCTTGATGTACTTGCGGAAATGCCCCGGCGCGAGCATTGGTCCGCGCTGCATCCCGAGGTCCTCCGGGTAGCGCATCATCGCGACACCCAGATCGATGTAGCGCTGCACGATTCCGAGACTGAAGGTCTCCACCATCTCAATCAAACGCCCGAGCCCGGGGTCGTCATCGGCCATGTCGTACAGAAGCCGCTCGTATCCGCGCAGATAGCTCAGCCGCAGGAAGGCGTGACCGTGCTCCAGACTACCGACGGCAAGCTCACCCGCACATCTGATGCCGGCGATCTTCTCCTCAATGACATGCCAGTCGATCGAGGCCATGCCATTGACCCGGTCCGGATTCGGAGGCACAAAGCTCGCCAGAGCATTCCAGTCAGCGAGCGGATGCCTGACCACGGAGCCGGTAATGCCGTCGTCGGTGGTTTCCCAGGTGCAGCCCCAGGAGTCCACATAGGGTTGGCCCGCGCGCTCCCAGGGAGCGAGAGCGGGACACGGCTGGGAGCGGGGAAACAGCAGTGGATGGCTCGATATAAGCTCCTGCAGGCTGTCCTGCGGATAGTGGTGCCAGCAGGCAGGGTTGATCCAGAAGACGACCGGTATGTACTCCGGCCGTTCAAAGCGGATAGCCCGTCGCGTGTTTTCCGTGATGGCATCAGTGAAATCCATGGCCGTAGGGTGGGCTGGGCCCACCATTACTCTTCTTGCGGCGTGCGGGTTGGTGGGCCCAGCCCACCCTGCGCTTCCGCCGTGACAGGCATCAGGTCACCGCGACGACTTGGCCCGAGCGGGCGGACTCGTAGCAGGCCGCCAGGATCTTTTGGCTGCGCAGGCCTAGGTCGCCACCGATCTTTGGTTGACGGTCCTCAAGAACCGCTTGGCCGAACTCCTCGACCTCGGCCTGGTAGGTGTTCACCGGTTCAGGCTCGATTGCCACGCCCTGATCGGCGGCCCGCGCCTGCTGGGCATCGTACGCGCGATCGTCTCCTTCCAGGAAGGCGACCATCTTGCCGGCCGGACCCTGCCCAATCGTCCCCTGGGCCAGAATCGCGCCTTGGGAGCCATAGAGCTCCAGCACGTTCTTGCTCCCGGCGTCAGGAATGCAGAAGAACGTGTCCACGGTGGCCAGGGCGCCCTTCTCGAAGAACAGCGTCGCGACCGCGCTATCCTCGGAGCGGTAACTGTGGATCGTGTTGCCGATCAGGCAGGATACCTTGGCGACTTTTCCGAAGAACATCTCCAGCAGGTCGAGGCAATGCCCGCCCATGTCCATCAGAGAACCACCCCCGCCGGTGGTCGGGTCCTGGCGCCAGGCGTTCTCGATGGGCGGATACCAGCAGGAGAGCTGCGCCCGCGCGTAGACCGGCTTGCCGAGTCGACCTTGTTGGATCAGCTTCAGCGCTTCCTGGGTGCTGGGTGACGAAACGCATCATGAAGGCGCAGCCGAGTTTGATGCCGTTGCGGTCGCACAATCCAATCATCTCTTCAGCTTGGGCAACAGTCATTCCCAGCGGCTTCTCACAGAGCACGTGCTTGCCCGCCTGGGCGCACGCTTTGACGTGGTCGTAGTGCAGATGCGCCGGCGTCGCGACATAGACGGCATCGATGTTCTTGGACAAAAGCTCGTCCAGACTCGCCGCCGGCGTGGCCTTGAACTGCTTCGCGACCTCGGCGTTGGCCTTGGGATTCACATCGAAGACAGCGGACAGGGCCGCGTTCGTCGCCTTTGTGATACCTTCCGGAATCGTTCGTCGTCGGGCGATGCCGCCGGAGCCGATCACACCCCACCGAATCTTCTTAGGCATAGGACGACCTCAACT
>JAMCWO010000128.1:0-1397 GCA_023481165.1 Planctomycetota bacterium
CATCGGCGTCCCGCCGATGCTGCATGGGCGCTCGCGCCCATGCCACGTGGAGCGCACGAACTATTCCGAATCCGTATAACGGGGTCTCCCCACGGTAGGGCAGGCCCCCATGCCTGCCCGGATCAGACCGGGCAACCACCGAGAGTTGCCCTTACCCGAGTCAACCTATCGCCGCCCGGCCCAGCGCCGGGCGGCTCTGCTTTTCGCGTCTCCTTGTTCCATTTTTGACCCGGGAGAACCGCACCGGCGCCATTCTGTTCCTGGGACATGTGACCACCCCCACGCAGACGGGACAATAGATGCGTTGACATCTCCGGGGGCTCCCGCTATCATGCCGCGACACCGGTGTAGGGGCAGGCCCCTGTGCCTGCCCTTTGGCTAGGGTGACCACAAGGAACGAGGGCGACCACAGGGGGTCGCCCCTACAGGGGATCCGAATGGCTAAGGACAAGATCACCGTGGTGGGAGCGGGGAATGTCGGGGCGACGACGGCGTTTATCGCGGCGACGAGGCGCTTGGGCCGGATCGTGCTGGTGGATATCGTCAAGGGGTTGGCCGAGGGCAAGGCTCTCGACATGGCCGAGGCCAGTCCGATCGAGCTGTCGCAGCAGGAGATCCTCGGCACGACCGACTGGGCGGCGACCGCCGGCAGCGATGTCGTCATCATCACCAGCGGCATTCCGCGCAAGCCCGGCATGAGCCGCGATGACCTGCTGGCCACGAACGCCAAGATCGTCCGGGACGTCAGCCGCCAGGTGGTCGAACATTCGCCCAACGCCACTGTGATCGTAGTCTGCAATCCCCTCGATGCGATGGTGCACGTGGCCGCCAAGGTGACGGGTTTCGCCAAGCAGCGCGTGATGGGAATGGCCGGAGCGCTCGATTCGGCGCGCTTTTGCTATTTCCTGGCCGCTGAGTTGGGCGTCAGCGTTGCCAACGTCCAATGCGTGCTGATGGGCGGCCATGGCGATGATATGGTGCCTTTGCCCCGGTTCACTACGGTCAGCGGTGTTCCGATCCGGCAACTTCTGCCGCAAGACAAGATTGATCAGCTTATCGAGCGCACCCGCAAGGGCGGCATCGAGATCGTCAATCTGATGGGCTTCAGCGCCTTTTACGCGCCGGCGGCCGGCGCCGTGCAGATGGCGGAGGCCATTCTCCGGGACAGAAAGAGCCTCATCTGCTGTTGTGCGTACTGTGACAGACAATACGAGGCCGGCGGTTACTTTGTCGGCGTCCCGGCCATTCTCGGCCGGGGTGGGGTCGAGAGAATCGTCGAGCTGGACCTGGATGAGTCGGAGAAGATGCAGTTCCGTACGTCCCTCGGCCATGTCAAGGAACTCGTGGCGAAGGTGCACGCGCTTCTGCCGGACCTCTGATCCATGAGACGAAGGATA
>JAMCWO010000128.1:1454-18647 GCA_023481165.1 Planctomycetota bacterium
GGAGGGCGCTTCAGAATCCCGAATCCGCTGGTCCCAATTCATAAGTCCGGGTCCTATTGCATCAGTAGCAGGGCGCCGAAGAATACCACCATGAGCGCCAATCCTAGTGGCACGCCGAGCAGGGCCCACTCACGGCTCTTGATCCCGAGCTTGCCGGCGCAGATGATGTTGGGAATGTTGCCTGGAATCAGCATGCCGCCGGCAATCAGCAGGCCCATCAGGATGCTTTGAATCTGCGCGACCGTCATTTTGGGGGAGAGCTCCGCGGCGGTCAGGGTGGCGTTATCCAGCACGGCGGAAATCATGTTGATCCAATAGAGGGCGGCGGTCGGGAGGTGGATGACGTAGGTGTCGATCAGCGGCTGAAAGCCGGTGCCCAGCAGCACGAGAGCCACGACGAAGAGATATACCTTTCCGGCCCGGACGAAAACATCGGAGAGTTGCTCCAGACGGCTTTCGGCGATGGACTCCGTATAGGCGACTTCTCTGCCCCGGAGGAACATCGCCACGATTCCCAGGACCAACACGCCGGGGATGATGAGGATGGCGAGCTTCTGGGACAGGAACCAGAACCCGGCGTGATACGGCTCGCCGGCGAGCTTGGTGATGGCAATGGTGGCCAGGGGCTCTCCCACGGGCGTCAGGGCGGCGCCGAGGCCGATGGAGAAGCAGGTGACGATCACCAGTCGGGTCTCGATCTTCTTATCGAGCCGCAAGCCGGTGATGATCTCGGCCAGCACCAGGGAGGCGATGATGGCGGTGATCATGCTGGAGAGGAGCCCCAGCACCACGACGACCAGAAATAGAAAGAGTCGTTGGCCGACCACCCGCTCCAGGCCCATCACATGCCGGCGAATTGCATCTCGGAAGATGCGAAAGAGCAAGCCCGCTCCAAGCACGGCTTCGACGATAGGATGCTTGAGACGAATGGGATCCAGGAGGGCATCGACGATCAGGTGGCCGTCCCATCGGCCGGCGATCGTCACGGCCGCTATTCCCATGATGAAAAGAAAGACCTCAAGCTGCTTTTCCACCTTGTGGATGAGGAAAGGCAACGCCAAGACCAGGACAATGATCGTCCCCAGTCCGCTGGTGATCAGGTATTCATTCATAGCGTGTCCTGTAACGATTAGGAAACTCTGAAGGGCAAGAGTCTACCAGATCGAACGAAGCTGTAAAGTAGGGCGAAGAATCATTCGCCCTTGCCGCTCCGGGGTGGCTCGTTGGCATCGGGCGGTCGGGGGCGGGGAGCAGGATGAGCCGTGTTCATCGGCAAAAGTCTTTCCAGAGCCGCTTGGGGCGTGTCACTGCTGGTGTCGGATCCGGCAAAGAAGTGGATGAGGTCGCAGGAGCGCGCGATGCAGACAAGGTTCGCCGGCCGGGATTGCTGGCTCAGCCCAAGGACGCCGACGATCTTGTGACCGGCCCAAGGTGTGGTCGTCAGCGCCAGCGCGGCGAAACTGAGCACGAGGAATCCGGCGACGAACCCGAGCACGCCGGAGAACACCACGTCGAAGATCCGTGGAAAGGGAATATGGAATTGGCCGGTCAGGAAGACGAAGGATAGCCCCTGCAGAAGGGCAAAGCAGCCGCCGGCCAGGACGATCAGGCACAGGGCCGTGTGATAGGAAGAGGCCCCGCCCGATGCGGGAGCGAACTCGGCCAGAATCGGCGTCAGGAAGACAGACACGTAGATCGACACGACGATGTTGAACAGCAGGGTCCAAGTCTCGTAGAAGCCGAGGCGCACGGCCAGCCAGACGAACAACACGCCCCCGAGAATGGCGATCCAGAACATCATAGCGTTTACCCCACTACTCGCTTGAGTTCATCCAGGCTGGTGATTCCTGCCACCACCTTCTTGAGCCCTTGTTTGCGGAGGCCGGTGTGGCTCCGCGAGGCTTCGCTCCGAAGGTGGTCGATCAGCGATCCGCTCTCGGCCATCTCGCCTTTCAGCGCATCGTCCACGACCATCAGATCGCAGACCGCCGTCCTGCCGGAGTATCCGGTCTGTCCACAGTGGTTGCAGCCTACCGATTCGAAGATGCACGCCGGGTCGATATTCTTTTTGCCGAATTCCTCGATCTGGCTGTCGCTCAGGTGCGCGGGCGCTTTGCAGTGTCCGCACAGACAACGCAACAGTCTCTGGGAGACGACCAGATTCAGGCCCCCGGACAGCAACAGCGGCGAGATGCCCAAATCGAGGAGCCGGATCAGGGCCGTGGCGTTATTCTCCGAGTGCAGGGTTGCCAGCACGAGATGACCCGTCTGAGCGGCCCGCAAGGCGATTTCCGCCGTCTCTTCATCGCGAATCTCGCCGACGCAGATGACATCCGGGTCCTGCCGCAGCACGCTGCGCAAGGCATTGGCGAACGTGATATCCGCCTTGGGATTGATCTCGATCTGGCTCGCCTGGGGCAGCACTGCCTCGATCGGGTCCTCGACGGTGATCACATTGCGGGTGAACCGGTCGATCTGGTTGAGCAGGGCGTACATGGTCGTGGTTTTGCCGTTGCCGGTGGGCCCGCAGATCAGGATCATGCCGGCCGGCTTGGCGATCTGGCTCGTGAGGATCGAGCGTTGCTTGTCGGACAGGCCGACGTTGTCAAGGGAAAACGAGCCGGCGTCCTTGTTCAGGATTCGGATCGAGAGCTTCTCGCCGTGCAGCGCGCCGGCGCTCGCCACGCGGAACGAGGCGATGGAGGTGTCTTTACGGGCCGTGAAACTGCCGTCCTGGGGTCTGCGACGCTCCGAAATGTCCATCCCGGCGACTGCCTTGACGCTGCTGATGACGGACCGGCACAACTCGCCCTCCAACTCCTGCACGACCCGCAGGGTCCCATCGATGCGCAGGCGAATCGTGTACGCGGACTGGTCCTTGGGGTCGATGAGGATATCGCTGGCCCGGCGTTCGAGAGCGTCGGCGATGATCCTCTCTGTCAGGTCGAGGATGCGTGCATCCGCGTGCCTGGCGTCCCCGCGCCCGCAGACTTCGTCGATGCTCCGGCCCGCCGTGTCCAGCAGGCACAGCGCCGTCTCATCCTCGGGCTCGGAGTGTGGCCAATGCACGGCGGCCAGCCATTGCTGCAATTGCTGTCCCAGGTGCTGGACTTGCCTCTTCAGAACGACCAGGAAACTGTCGCCGGTCCCGCGCGATTTGCGGGACGTATCCAGGATGAACAGGGCGAGCAGCAGCAGCGGCCCGGTGAAGAGCGTGACCACGTTGGCCAGCGTCTTGTAGTTCTTGGGGACGAGCGGACTGAAGTAGGCCCGCTGCACGAGGTACAGGCACAGATACACCCATGCCACCAGCAAGGCCAGGCGAATCGGATTGAAGCTCAGATCGATGTTGCCGAGGGGCAGCGCGGTCGCACGCGGGAATTCAGAAACCGTGACGAAAGCCAGCATCGCAGCGTCACCTCTCTTGCCTCTGGAAATGAGGATGCAACCACAGCGCCCATACCATACCAGATCCCGGGGAAATGGGCAAGGCCCTGAGCGTGAAATCGAAATACTGCCATGCTGGCATATCTCGGCCGGCCCAATTGGGTTTGTTTCGTATCTTTCGTCCGCCCGGAACCTGGCCCTGCCCCAGCCGGGCCGAATTGGCTTTGTTTGTACAGCCGACCCCCGCTCCGGCCGGTTCCCGGAAAGTGGGTTTGTTTGACACAATTGCCCCGTGTCCCTCACCCCCTGGGGCCTCGTCCCACCCGGCACCCCCGGGAATTGGGTTCGTTTTGCACATTCCGCCCTTCGGGACCGGAGGTGGCAGGTCCGCCCCCAATCCGCAATCATGTCATCCCCGGCTGCGACCGGGGACCGCCATCCGAAATCTGCAATCGGAGAATTGGCTTTGTTTCGCCGAAGTCCCGTCCATGTCTGATTCACCATAACTCTTTTCCTGCCAAGCACTTGTCTCTTCCTGTGGCTCCGGGCAATTGGGTTTGTTTGTACAACTGCCTACCGGCTACCGCCTTTTGGCTTTGTTTTGCACGATGGGCTCTTCGTGGGTTGGGCGTTCCCGCCCGACACCCTTGCGAATTGGGTTTGTCTTGTACGATTCGCCCCGCGGGTACGGGTGGGCCGTCGCGGGAATTGGCTTTGTTTTGCTGAGGCCTATCGAATGTTCTATTCACCATAACTCCTTTCCCGCCAAGCGCTTACCCTTGTTTTTGGTCCGGCGGACACCGCCTCGGTGCCCCGCTTCGGGCAATTGGCTTTGTTTGACAACGTCCCGCGTCCCTGGGGCCTCGGCCCGCCCGGAAAATTGGGCTTGTTTTGCGCGTTTGCCCCACGTCGCCCCGGCCGCGTCCCACCGGGCCCCGGCGGGAAATTGGGTTTGTTCGTACAACCGGCCCGCGCCGGCGCGGGGTGGCAGCCGCGGGCTGGGTGGTCCCACCGCAACTCTGTCTTCAATCCGCAATCCAGACTGCCCCGCTTCGCTCGCAATGACATGATCCGTAATCCGCAATTCAACTCGTTCGCGTCCTGACGACTCTTGCTTCCGCCTCCAAATCATCAATCACAAATCATCAGTTCTGAGGCTCTGCCTTGGCGCAGATTGTCTCTCTATATAGGGGCCGTGTTGCACGAATCGTGCCGAAATTCTGTGCGCAGACAACGCCCGAAAATGGCGCAACGCCTTGCTGCCAAAGGAATAACGAGTTCTTCGCACCTGGGGTGTTTTACCTTTTCAACTGTTGCACAAACGCGACCGCTCGTAGGGTGGGCTATGCCCACCATCCCGCTGGGAACTGCTTCTCAACCGCAGATGAACGCTGATGAACGCCGATGCCAGAGGGCAGACGACGGAGAACGGAATCCAGACCCCCATGAGCCGAAAGAAACGCAAAAATGCGAAAAAAGGTGTAGCTCAGCCGCCTTCGGCTGGGGAGGTCAGATCTGCCACAGAGGTCGCCGAGGACCCAGAGATAACGCAACCGTGCATGAACGCCGATGAACGCGGATAAGACCATCCCGCCGCAGGCGTCCGATCCAAATCATAAATCCAAGGGTTCAGGGGTGCAGACGCTACGCACGTGCTCGCCGCCGGTCCAGCCTCCCAACCCCGACGCGCAGCGGCGCTGCGGGCAACGGCGCGTCCACTTGCGACGTTCTCCGGAGGCGGTTCATGGGCCGGACCCCTTTTGCAGATGGCCCATAGGCGGATTCCTACGGAAGGAGTCTCATTCGAGGCTTCGCCTTCTTGACTGCGGCCTCGTCCACTTGTGCCCGATCTCTTCTGGTTCCGGGCACGCGTGATCTTCCTTGCAGACGGACCGCCGCGTCCGATTCCGCGGTTCCCGGTGCGTGGAACGGTCCGACCATTCCCGCACCCTGAACCGCCTCTTCTCTTCGTCTTCACTGCAATACCAGTTGCGCGGTGGCGCAGAAACAACGATGCATCCGCGGTGGCGCAGAAACAACGATGCATCTGCCCATGCGAACCCTTGACCGAATAATTGCTAATTCGAGACCTGACCCCGTGTCTGACCCCGTGTGACTCCCAGGGGAGGTGATTTCGGAACTCCATGGCTGGCCTGCATGTGCCCCTGTCAACGCTTCACCCGCCCGGTTACCCGCGCCGGCGCATGACTCGGGGTCAAGATGGTACGCTGCTCCTTTCTTGTACGGCTCTCTCATCCGCTACTCTCTGCCGGCTTTGACCGGCGCTTTCAAGCTGTCCCCGCAATTCCCAAAGGGACACACCGAGGCTGCTTGAGCGACACAAATGACGAGCGCCACAGGCTCGCTATTCCTTGCGCAGTAAGTGGCCGTGCATATATCCCCATGGATATCCCTGGCCGTTGTAGCCGGTCGGAACCGCCTTCATTACTATATCGGGGCGGTACTTGCCATTTTGGTCATAGCGGTATGTTGTCTCAGGGATCATCGTGACATTCTGCCCCTCTCTATATCGGACGACCCTGCTCGGGATGAACGCATCCGCTCCGCGCTCTGCGGCCTCCTTGGCGAACTTTGCCCATGCAGCAGCCACAGTTTGCGGGTCGCGCTTCAACTGCATGCCATCCCAATCCGAATAGGGTTCGACCATCTCCATTTCCCCGATAAGCCTATAGCCTTTCGGGGGACCGGACGCGAGATCGGCGTCGCTGAGCATGGTTGCAGGGCCGGGTCTCGCTGAGGGCCAGGCTGCCTGCGCGGGCGTCTCAGACGTGACGAAGCACCGCGTACACCCGGAGGTGAACATCGCAACAGCGACGGGGATCAGGACCGTGGCAGCAAGCTTGACGGACACTCGGTGCATGTCGAATCCCGAAAGAGATTTTGCGTTGCCCATTTCGTTCTCCTTTGTTCGCCTGTGCTGATTTGATCCCCGGGAATTCCGGGGTATCTTCTTACTCGATTGGCCAAACTGATTCTCATCATGGCTCTTGCAGACAGAGAAAAGCGACGACAAATACCCTGCGGCCGGCGACCTGTCGTCCTACCGCACGGCAACAGCGGGCCGCCGAACTACCACCCTGCCAACCATCATCCCGAAAAAAGCATGGCGTCCCTGGATTTGCTTCTTTGCCAACCACGGCCCCATATACCCATCGCGGATCGGCGATGCTATTGTGGAAAGTACGTACATCTCGTCACAAGGGAGGGGAACCGGGGGACGCCATACTCGATCGGGGGCCGAAACAAGTAAGTCCCCGCAATTCCACTGCGAAGAAGACGAAAAGAGAAGAGGCGGTTCAGGATGCGCGAATGGTCGGACCCTTCCAGGCGCAGTCAGCCGCTGAATCGGACGCGTCGGTCCATCTGCGAGTAAGATCACACGTGCCCGGAACCAGAAGAGACCGGGCACAGACGGATGAGGCCGGAAATAAGCAAGCGGAGCTCTCCATCAGACTCCTTCCGTAGGAAAGGGACCCCAAACGCGATCTATCGCGTTTGGGAACCCAGCCGCCTCCGGAGAACCTCGGAGGTGAACGCGAGGTCGACGGGGTCCTGGACCAGCGGTGGGCACGGGCGTAGCGTCTACCCCACTGAACCGCCCTGGTGCGGGCATTGATGGGCTGGACCGTGAAGTGTGAGGGGAGTACCGTGGTCGGGCACTTCGGGGGCCTGTCCTCAAATTAGCAATTAAGGATGAAGGAAGGCGTCCGATGCTCTTGATGGACTACAGTGGTCGGTTCGATCCGCGATCAGGGATGGGCGGGATAGGCGCCGGGCAGGAGCCTGTCCTGTTTCTGCCAGCCGCGCCGTTGGCGGACCTCATCCGGCAGGGGGGCGGCGGAGGAGGCCGGGCGACCGGCGGCCCCAGATGCCGGATTGACCGGCAGGAGGTAGCACGGTAAGACGGTAAGATGGGCGTATGAACATGCTTGCGGAAATCCGAAGCAAGATACGGCGGCGGCGATACGAGTTTTCCAAGCATCCCGAGCCGGCCATGGATCAAGATCATTACGGTCTATGAGCCAGACCCGCACCAGTGGACGGACCTGCGGGTCAGAAGGCAGGATTGACGAGGTTGTGTATATGAGAGAGACGCTGGTTGAGACGGGGGTTACTTACACGCTGGAACTGGGCGGGAAGTTCTACATTGTTGAACACGTGCCGGCACGGGTCTGCCAGGAAACGGGCGAACAGTTCTTTGCGCCGGAGACGGTCGAGCGCATCCAATCGCTCATCAAAGGGCAACAGAAGCCCGCCCGTATGGTCGAAACGCCCGTGTACGAGTATTCGTGAGGAGGCGGGCCCAGCGGTCGTCTCTTGGCGTTTGGCACGAAATGCCACCCAATTCCGGCGGCGCCCTGTGCCACCCGTCGCAGAGATGCCATGTGGTTGGGCCGGTGCTCGCTCAGATGTTTTTGAGGTCTTCCAGGTCGGAGTCCGATTCATCGAGGTTGATGAAACTGTCGGACACATCGAGATCGGACAAATCCTCATCCAGCTTGCTGCCGGAGTCGTCAAGGGCCTTCGCGGCGGGTTTGGGAGCAGGCTTCGCAGGCTTGGGTTTCGCGGCAGCCTTCGGCGGCGCTGGGGCGGCCTTCTTGGGCGGCACGATCTTCTCGGGCTTGCCGTCGATCTGGCAGACGAAGATCAGGGGCCCGATGCGGAGGTAGTCGCCGGCCTTCACGGCGGTGTCGCCGTCCACGCGTTTGTCGTTGAGGAAGGTGCCGCCGCGGGACTCCAGGTCGCGCAGCTCCAGCGTGTTCTTGTTCAGGCTGAGCTGGCAGTGCCGGCGGGACACCATCGGCAGCGGGATCCGCAGGTCGCAGTCACTGCGGCGGCCGATGACCGTTACGGCGCTGGGAAGCGGAAAAGCTTTGTGCGCGCTGTTCTTTTTGAGAAGCACCAGACTGGCATTCATCCGGCTTCCCTCCAATCGGGTTTCCGGCGGCACGGGTATCCTGGGGATTCCCTGGCCCGTGGTACTGAATCCCTGGGCGCTGGCGCCCGTGCGACCGAAATACTCCAACTAAAGTATTATACCAGACGGTCCGTCCTATAACAATAGCTAAATCCTGGAAGGCCCCCTTGTCAAGGGTGGCCGGCCACAATATTGACGGAAGACCGCCGCGAATCCTGACGATACTTGACAGCCCCAGCGGGTTCGCTATATTCAGAACAGCGTAAACAGGATGCAGTATTGGAAAAATCTATGGCACGAGTCACACTTCCGGACGGCAGTACCCTGGAGATTGCCGAGGGCAGCACAGCGAAACAGGTGGCGGAGCGGATCGGGGCCGGCTTGGCGAAGGCCGCCGTGGCCGCCAAGATCGACGACAAGCTGGTCGATTTGAGCACGCCGATTGCGAACAGTCCGCGGCTCCAGATTGTCACGCCCAAAGACAAGGACGGTCTGAACATCATGCGCCATAGCTGTGCGCACGTGATGGCAGAGGCGATTTGCAGCCTTTGGCCCCAGACCAGGCTGGTGTACGGACCGACCGTGGAAGATGGGTTCTACTACGATATCGATCTCGATGAGCCGATCCGGCCGGACGATTTTCCCCGGATCGAAGCGCGAATGCGCGAGATTGCCGAGGCGGATAAGCCGATCGTCCGCCGGGAGATGTCCAGGCAGGAGGCGCTGGAGGAACTCAAGGGCGACCCCTATAAGACGGATAACATCCAACGCGCTGAAGGCGATGTGATCAGCTTCTACTCGCACGGAAACGGGTTCCGGGATCTGTGCCGGGGGCCGCACGTGCCCAGCACGGGTAAGGTCGGCAGCTTCAAGATCATGTCGGTCGCCGGCGCGTACTGGCATGGTGACCCGACGCAGAAGATGCTCCAGCGGGTTTACGGGACCTCGTGGCCGACGAAGAAGGAGCTCGACGAGTACCTGAACCGGCTCGAAGAGGCCAAGCGGCGCGATCACCGCGTGATCGGCCGGCAACTGGACCTGTTCAGTTTCAGCGAGATGGGGCCGGGCTTTGCTTTCATCCATCCCAAAGGGATGATCGTTTGGAACGAGATCGTGGACTTCATGCGGCAGTTGAACCGCAAGTATGGATACAAGGAGATCCGGACCCCGATCATTCTCAATGAGGAGCTCTGGCGCCGCAGCGGCCATTGGGACCACTACAAAGAGAACATGTACTTTTGCGAGATCGACCAGGTCGGCTACGCGGTCAAGCCGATGAACTGCCCCGGCGGCTGCCTGCTCTACAAGACCACCAAGCACTCGTATCGCGAGCTGCCGCTGCGGCTGGCCGAGTTCGGCATGGTGCACCGGCACGAGGCCAGCGGCGTGATGCATGGGCTCTTCCGGGTCCGCCAGTTCACCCAGGACGATGCCCACATCTACTGTGCCCCGAACCAGATCGAGGCGGAGATCATCGGCGTCATCAACCTGATCTTCGAGACGTACCGGGCGTTCGGCTTCGAGGACTTCAACGTCGAGCTGTCGACCAAGCCGGAGAATCATATCGGCTCGGATGAGATCTGGGAGACGGCCACCAACGCCCTGGAAGCGGCGCTGCGGCACAAGCAGATTCCGTACAAGATCAACGAAGGCGATGGAGCGTTCTATGGCCCGAAGATCGACTTCCACATCAAGGACTGCCTCAGCCGCTCCTGGCAGCTTGGCACGATCCAGCTCGACTTCTCCATGCCGCAGCGGTTCGAGCTGACCTACGTGGCCGAGGATAATGCCGAGAAGACCCCTGTGATGATCCACCGGGCGGTGCTGGGCTCGATGGAGCGGTTTTTGGGCATTCTGATCGAACAATACGCCGGAGCGCTGCCGCTGTGGCTGGCGCCGGAGCAGGTACGGGTGCTGACGATCAGTGAGAAGACCAATGAGTACGCCGTTGCGGTGCAGGCCAAGCTCAGCGAGGCCGGTCTGCGCTGCGGGATCGATTTGTCCGATGAGAAAATCGGGGCGAAAATCGCCAAGTCCCACGGCGAGAAGATTCCGTATATGATGGTAGTGGGGCCGAAGGAAGCGGAATCCAATATGGTCAGCGTGAGGATGCGCGGCAGCCAGGACAGCCGGACAGTCTCGGTGGAGCAGTTCCTGGCAAGGGCCCGGCAGAAAATCGCCGTTAAGACCGCAGATTTGGCCTTTTGAGACGCCGAAAAGGGCTGAAAATGTGGTACACTGCGGCAGGAACCTATTTTTGAGTTTTGCTAAGAAAGGCAAGGTGGTGCACAACAGTGAAACGAGGTCTGCGTATCAACGCGGGGATCAGAGCCGACCAGGTTCGGCTCGTGGATGAGGCAAACAATCAAATCGGTGTTGTTCCGCGGGCGGAAGCTTTGAACAAGGCCCAGGAAGCGGGTCTGGACTTGGTCGAGGTCGCGCCGAACAGTGAGCCGCCGGTCTGCCGGATCATGGATTACGGCAAATGGCTGTACCAGCAGAAGCGGCGGGTCCGCGACGCCCACAAAAAGGCGCAGCACTCGAGCGCGACGCTGAAGGAAATCCGGCTCCGACCCGAAACCGACAGTCACGACCTGGAGATCAAGGTCGGCCACGCCCGGGAATTCCTCGAGAAAGGGCACCGCGTGCAGTTTTCCGTCTTCTTCCGAGGCCGGCAGATGCTGCACAGGGAGCAGGGCAACGAGATGCTCAATGGGATCATGGCGACCCTGCAGGATGTGGCGAAAGTCGAGCGGCCCTCCGCCATGACCGGGCGCCGCATGACGTTACTGATCGTTCCGAAATAGCCATGCCGGTGGAGTAGGGCCGACCTCATGGTTATCTCCAGCGGGAGATAACAGCAGGGGTGCGTTCGTTTCCTAAAACCCCTCAAAACGGCAATTGCGCAGGAATTTTTCCCATGATGGTTGACCCCTGCGCCCGGGGAAGGTATACTCCAGGTTTTATCCGTGTGGCCCTAACATGATGGACTGGTTGAGGTAGAGTATGCCAAAGCACAAAACGCACAAGGGGCTTGCCAAGCGCGTCAAGGTGACCGCACGCGGCAAGATCAAACTCCACAAGGCCGGCGCGAGCCATCTGATGAGCGTCAAGAACGCGAAGCGCCGCCGGCGCATCCGGCGTCCCGGCGGTGTGGCGAGCAATACGTTCACGAGGAAGATGAGAGAAGCGTTGGGTGGTTGAGTGTCCCGGAGGGACCGGTTCGACGAAAGTGAATAGGGCTTGCTTCCCGGCGTTGGGCCGCCATCCGCGATAGCGGGTGTGCGCGAGCTCCTATCGGCTGCCGTAGCAAGCGTGAATTGGGAAGGATTAAGGGAAAGCTGACATGCCAAGAACAAGAAAAGGTGCGGCGGTACGAAAAGCGAAGAAGCGGGAGTTGAAGCGGGCGAGCAGCCGTCGGGCGATGGCAGGGCATACGTGGCGCCTGGCCACGGAGTCCCTGCGACGGTCCGAGGTTTACGCCCGGCGCGACCGCCGGCAGCGCAAGCGGGAGTTTCGCGGTTTGTGGATTCTGCGGCTGAGCGCCGCCTGCAAGCAGCGGGGCCTGCGCTACAGCGAGTTCATCAACGGCTGCAAGAAGGCGCACATCGGCCTGAATCGCAAGATGCTCAGTGAAATGGCGATCGCCGACCCGCAGGGGTTCGACGCCATCACCCAGGAGGCCAAGGCGGCTCTCGCCTGAGCCGCCCCGGATCACCTATGCTGGAGCAATTCGAACAAGCCGCCGGGCAGGCGCTCGCGGAGTTGGAGCACGTCGGGGATTTGAAAGCCCTGGAGGACTTCCGGATCAAGTACCTGGGCCGCAAGGGGCTTATCATGCAGTTGCTCAGCGAGGTGGGCCAGCTTCCGCGCGAGCAGAAGCCTCGCGCTGGGCAACTGGCAAACCGGGCCAAGAACGAGGTCACGGCGGCCTTCGAGCATCGCAGGAAGACTCTGGAGGAGGCCCAGAAACAGAAGCGTGAACTCCTTGATGTCACGGTGCCCGGTGTTCCGTTCCTTCTCGGCAAGCCGCACGTGATTACCCAGACGATCAGCGAACTGCTGGACATCTTCGGGCGGATGGGCTTCGGCGTCGCCTACGGCCCGGAAGTGGAAGACGAGTGGCACAACTTCGTGGCCCTCAACATCCCGCCGGAGCACCCGGCGCGCGATCCGCTGGACAACTTCTACATCGAGGACAACGTCCTGCTGCGCAGCCAGACCTCGACGATCCAGATCCGCGTGATGGAAAAAACCAAGCCCCCGATCCGGGTCGTTGCCCCGGGCCGGGTCTACCGGCCCGACACGGTCGATGCGACCCACATGTTCATGTTCCACCAGCTCGAAGCCCTTGTCGTCGATGAGGGCGTCACCATGGTGGACATGAAGACCACAATCGAGCAATTCATCCACGTCTTCTTCGGCGCCGACACGCAGTGGCGGTTCCGCCCGAGCTTCTTTCCTTTCACCGAGCCCAGTGCCGAGGTTGATCTGCTGCTGACGGACAAGGCCGGCAACGCCCGCTGGGTCGAGATGGGCGGCTGCGGCATGGTGGACCCCAACGTCTTCGACGCCGTCGGGATCGACAGCGAGAAGTACACCGGCTGGGCCTTCGGTTTCGGCATCGAGCGCCTGGCGATGCGCAAGTACGAGATCCCCGATATCCGCTGGCTCACCGAAAACGACCTGCGCTTCCTGAGCCAGTTCTGACCGGTGTCAGATAGGGGAGGATGATTCGACGCGGTTTCCTCTACTGTGATAGGAACCGTCTCGTGAAACGTTGGACTGTGCGGGATCGCTTTGGCAACGAGGTCTATTTGACGCAGGAACGGGGGGGCATATCGGACCGCTGTTCAATCACCCGGAGATGCTGGCACACGAGGGCCACCTGAAAGAGACCATTCAGTTGGGCCAGCGGAAGCAAGATCAGCTCAACCCCGAGAAATAGCGTTATGTCAGGGCCGTCGCCGGTCTGGCCGCAGAGAACACTCATATCGTGGCCATTGTGCTGTTCCGATTCAAAGAGGGCGACAGCGGCAGGCCTGCGCCGAACAACACATTGTGACCGCGTACCAAAAGAGAATTGGGTGAAACAATGGGCGAGCCAGTTCTCAACTACGACGAAACAAGCGACACATTGTATGTTTCCTTTGCTCCCGGCGAAGCGGCCACCGGGATCGAGTTGAACGAACATATCTTATTGCGGATCGACAGGCGGGAACGTCGGGCGATAGGGCTGACCTTCTTTGAGTACTCGATTCTGGCGCAGCGGACAGAGGTTGGTCCCCGCAGCTTCCCCTTGACAGGGCTGGCGGAGTTGTCCGAAGAGCTTCGAGGTGTCGTACTTGAGATTCTACTGCATCCGCCCGTGAGCGATATTCTCCGGTTATCCGCTTATACTCCTTCCCCCTTGGAAACTATACCGATTACGTCCCTTCAACTCGCATCAACTGCCGGTTAGGGAATCTTCTTGTCTGGCGAAGAGCTCTGGTTCACGGAAGACGACCTGTAGTTCGTTAGGCGGATCAAGTTCTACCTGACCGAGTCGTCCTCGGGCAGTCCGAGCTTCTGGTAGAGGTTGCGGCGGCCGGCCTTGTCGCCGGCGAGGATGCCCTGGGCGTATTCGGCGACCTCTTTCGCCTTCTCCCGCGGGACGACAACCACCCCATCACCGTCGGCGACAATCACGTCGCCGGGGCGGACCAGGACGCCGCCACACTCGATGGGGCGGTTGACCGATTCGATCTCGTTGCGGCCGGGACGGATCCCGCGGGCCACATGACGCAAATAGAGCGGCATCTGCTCGGTGGCAACTTCATCGGTATCCCGGCCCCCGACGTTCGTGACCACGCCGACGCAGCCCCGCGCCTTCCAGCCCATGATATTGTTGGAGCCGATCGTGCCGACGTCGGAGTCGGGCGCATCATCGATCACCAGGGCCGTGCCTTGGCGGATCAGAGGGACGAACGGCTCGGGCGACAGTTCGCTGTACCACTTGCCGGACCAGGCATCGTAAGGCTTGGTTTCCATCGCGGGGGCCGGCGGCCGGGTCGTCGGGACGTAGCGGGCGGTCACGGCGATGCCGGCAAAGCGGTGCTTGTAGTGTATCGTGTCTTTCCAGGCGGCGTGGATCTCGGGGGACATGATCATCCTGTTGGTCAATCCCACCTTGTCCAGCCCATCCGTGACATCGGAGACGCGGAGCCCTTCAAACCGCTTCAGAATCTCCTGGTCGTCCTGCTCGCTGTAGATTGTCGTCTCGATGAAGTTCTTGCCCGCCCGCAAGTCCTCGGCGCCGGGCTTGGCCTTCTGCTGGGCATCGGCCGGGGAGGAGATCATCGCCATCCAGAGCGCCGTGACGATGATCAGAGTGATTGCCATGAACAAGCTTAGGACGGTTCCGCGAATGCGATTTCGGCTCATCATTGGTTACCTCCCACAATCCATCTGTCAGCGGTTAGTGGCCGCCCTTGCCGGCCAACGGGCATACTATAAGCCTGTTGGTTGCAGGGGGCAAAGCGAAAATTCGCTCTTTCGCTGGTGTGGCTACACATGGAAACGGCCGTTGCCTCTCGAAGATCGGACCGACAGGGATGCGGATCGGTCCGACGGCGGAGAGGACAGCCGGCCGTAACCATGCGCGGGCGTTTGCCGCCGGAGAAAATAAGGCCCCTGCAGAGCCACAGCGAGGACATTCCCGTAAGCCAGTGTGATGGATCTTGTTTGAAATACCCGCCTGTTATTCTCTTCAGGGGCGACCGTCATGCCATGTTTGATTTGTTTCTCCCAGGCACCTCCATGTTTTCAAAACCGTCTTGTCGATCTTGTCATTCCTTTTTCGTTGCTCCGAGAGTGACCATCGGCGGGTCGAATTACCGTTCTTGAGGGATTTTGCGCGGCCCCAATAGGGCCGGAAAGCGGCGTGCCAAGACTGAAAGCCTCGCTTTTCCGCGACGACCATCCAGGAGTTCCCAACCTCCCTCAGGTCCCCTTCGGCCGCCGAGGATCTGCTTCACCGCTTTGGACGGCTTGCCTGTTTTAGCCCCTATAACCACGCGGACCGGGCGTGATTTTTTTCTGCATCCGGGGCGAGATTTTTGAATTTTCCTGCGCCGGAAGCGCTCTGAGCAAAGGAGGGGCTTTCCTTCAGGAATATCCCGATTCCCTCCCCGGCATTTTCTGCGATAGTCTACGTCCTGTAATGGCAATGGATCTGTGAAGGATCGACCCTGGAAATCCTGTCTGCACGCAGGGAGGTGAGCATGAATGTCTTCGAGTATCTGGACCAATCCAATGTGCACTATTCGGTCAGCGAGCACGCGCCGACGTACTCGGCTCAGGTGATGGCCGCGGAGGAGCACGAGAAAGGACAGTACGTGGCCAAGCCGGTGATCGTCAAGGCCGAGGGCAATTACATCATGTGCGTGCTGGCCGCACCGGACAAGGTGATCTTCGACAAGCTGCGCGACTATCTGGGCACCGAGGATGTGATGCTGGCCTCCGAGGACGAGACCCGCGCGATATTTCCGGATTGCGAGGAGGGTGCCGAGCCGCCGCTCGGCCGGCTGTACGGCCTGCGGACGATCCTGGATAGCGCTCTCGAGGATGATGACCACATCGTCTTTCAGGCGGGCTTGCATGACAGGGCCGTGCGCATGAGCATGAGCGATTACCTGGCCCTCGCGCAGCCGGAGATCGTCGATTTCGCCTACCGCCCGGAACGGAGAATCTGATCCAACGGCTTGCCGCGGCAGCTTGCAGCACGTAAGATGCCTGGGAGTGGTACGGTACGAGCGCAGGTGGTCGGGCCGGTCAATGACGATGGATACAGCCGAAAGTGTTCCCATTCCGGAGGCCGAGTTGGTCTTCAAAGCCTCGCGCAGCAGCGGCCCGGGCGGCCAGAACGTCAACAAGCTCAACACGCGTGTGACCGTGCTCTTGGACGTGGCCGGCTCACCGACTCTGTCGCAGGAGCAGAAGCAGCAGGTCCTGAGCAGACTCGCGGGCCGCATCGACAAAGATGGCGTCCTGCACGTCGCGGCGCAAAAGCATCGCAGCCAGGAGGCCAACCGGCGGGCGGCCGTCGAACGCTTGCAGCAGTTGGTGCAGGAAGCGCTGGAGCCCGTGCCGGTACGCCGCAAGACCAGGATGCCGGCTGCCGCACGGGAACGCCGGCTTCAGGAGAAGAAGCAGCGCAGCGGCCGCAAGCAGCAGAGAAGGGGGAGGAACTGGGGAGAGGATTGAACGCGATCCCGTTTTTTTTTCGCGTCGACTATTTGACGTTCCGCCCGCGCACCGCGAGCAGGACCACCACCGCCGTGATGACCATCAGCACGAGGACTTCGCCGGGTCCTAACAAAATCATGCCTACCACGTGGCCGAATCTCCTTACCTGAGACTGCGCAATTGTCATCTGCCCTCGATGAGTGTATCGCAGCGGGTTCCGAAAGGCAAGTGCTTCCTCTCCTGCGCCAGCGCCCCCCGGTCTGTTCGCGAAGCCCCAGCGGCGCTCATGAATCCGATTCGTGCCGCCCGGACCTGCGCAAATATTTTCATCTCCCGGTGTAATAGAGTTCCGTTTCGGGCGTCTTAAAGGGTGAAGGAAAAACGATATGGAATGGATCATCACACAACTGAATACTATGGGCGAAGCCTTTGTCCGGCTGGCCCTGCCGATGTTGGTTTCCTCAACAGCCTTGGCCGCTTTGGTCCTGCTGGTCGAGTTCGTCCTGCGGGCCAGCGCACCGGACAAGGTGATCTTCGACAAGCTGCGCGACTATCTGGGCACCGAGGATGTGATGCTGGCCTCCGAGGACGAGACCCGCGCGATATTTCCGGATTGCGAGGAGGGTGCCGAGCCGCCGCTC
>JAMCWO010000362.1 GCA_023481165.1 Planctomycetota bacterium
ATGATGACCGAGAACGACCGCCCATGCCGCCCAGACGGCCAGAGCCGCCGCCGTACGCGCCGCCGGCGGCCGGGGTCCGGCCGCCGCCGGGACGGCCGCGGTTGAACGGCGAGCGCGACGAGGTCTCCAGGGCGGCGTAGATTTCCGTCTCCGTGGGCGGCAGGCCCGCCTTGAGGCTCAAGAGCATCGCCTCGATCCCCGAGACAAAGCCCTGGCGGAACGGATCGAACGCCAATTGCGAGATGTTGTTCGGGTCGGCGAAGATCTTGTAGCTGAGCAACTCGCGCTGCGTGGTGTGCAGGATCAGCTTGTCGAATTCGTTGGCGTCCTGGGCATACGCGTTGATGTAGGGCGTCAGCGCCTCGGCCTCGGCCGCCTGGTTCACGTCCCGGATCAGCCGGTCGATATCCTGGCCGGCCTTGACGCTCTTGGTCTCCATGGTCTTGCGGAGGCTGCGGGACAGCAGCGTCGTCGGAATGAACAACAGGATCGCCAGGATCATAATGATGATCGGCACCAGCAGCGCGAGGTTGTTCTTCAGAAAACCCAGAAGAGCCAGGACGTTGATCATCTTGAGAAGAGAGAGAAGATCCTTGAGATCGATGTCTTTTGCCATTTGTCTACCTGCCTGTTTTGGCTTGCTTCATCCTCACGGTCCAATGCGTGTCTATCACCGGCGCGGCGCCATCCCGGCCCCCGCCGCCGGCGCAGCGCTCTTCGGCGCCTCCTTCCACAGAATCTTGAATTGCAGCTTGAACCAGTAATCGTGCGCGACCTTCTTCGGCTTGCCCAGGTTGTCCATCGCCACGTTGCCGTACTGGTCCTTCACGGGCTCGGCGCTGACCACTTCATTGGTCATCGGGTCGATCAGAATCCAGGTCCCATTCTGTGGGCCGCCCATGCCCATGCCGCCCAGACCATACGTGTTGGTGGCGGGAATCGTGCCCGGCGCGGGCGGCTCGGGAATGAACTTCCATTGCCCCACGCCCATCGGGACATCCCCATCGGGGTCCGCCGGCCCCGTCTCCAGCTTGAAGTGGTCGGAGTTCTTCGTGTAGATCTCGAAGGGGCTGTTGACATCCTTGGGAAGATCCAGGAACTGCTTCAGGTTCTCCAGCCGCGTGACGAACCCCCACTTGGCCGGGGTGTCCTTGACGTTCGACGGATCGAGCAGATCGCCGATCTTCCGGTAAGGGCTGTAGCCTTCGATCATCACCACGAAGCCGGGGTACTTCTGCACTGCGGCCGTCGTGCCCATCATCGCTTTCATGTAGTCGGCGCCGTAGATCTGCTCCATCTGCATGCGCATCTCGTCGTCGTAGCCCTCCGATTCCTCCATCATCATGGCGTCGCGCATCAGGGCGTCCCGGCGCATCATCGCATTCTGGCGGAACTGGGCCTTGTCCAGATCATCGTGGTAGTAGATCGAGACCGTGGTCAAGAAGAGCTGCTTGCGGTCTGCACGCGGGATCTGCTTGATCTTGGCGATATCCCCGCGGGCGAAAGCCTGGTAGAGTTCCGCCTGGTCCGGGTTGGTCTTTTCGTTCGGCAGGCAGGAAACGATGATCTCGTGGAGCTGCGGAATGACCTCGCGATAGCGGAACCACTCCACATCCTTCTTCATGCGCTCCTGGTACGTGGCTTCCTGGTCCTTGACGCCGCTGGTCTTCGTGGTGACTTCATTGGCCTGCCGGATAACGCTGCTGATCTTGGCGCGTGTGCTCTCGTTCCGCGTATAGTTGACCTTGTCCAGGACGACGCGTCCCAGGCACATGCCCGAAACGATCAGCAGCATGACCGCCGCCCCGATGAAGTACTTCATCTTGCCTTCCCAGGCCAGGGCCCGGGTCTTGCTCTTGGGCAGCAGGTTGCTCTCGATGCGGGCCATACCCAGCCCTTGCAGGCCCAGGCCGTAGACGACGCCGAAGTCGCTGACGCTCTCATGGAACTTGGCCGCCGACACGCCGGGGGCCACCGCCAGCCGCTTGAATGCATCGGGCTTCTCCGCGGGGATCTGGAGGGTCTGGCTGAGATACTTGACCAGGCCGCGCAGCTTCGTGCCGCCGCCCAGGGCCACGACCCGCACCAGCTTCACATCCGGGTTCGAGCCGGTGTAGAAGCCGAGGGACCGCTGGACCTCGCCGGTCCAGTCGGTAATGACCGGCCGCATCGCCTGGAAGATCTGCCGCGCGTATTTGCTCACCGGGGCCGTCCGCTTGAGCTTCTCGGCCTTCTCGAAGCTGAGCTTGAAGGTCTGCGCGATGGCATTGGTGAAGGCGTTACCGCCCATCATGATGCAGCGCTGCCAGACGCCCGAGGCGGTGCAAACGACCAGATCGGTGCTCTCGGCCCCGATGTTGACGATCACGGTGGCCCGCTTGTCGGAACTGACCAGGTCCGGCCGGTCGAACAACAGATAATTGTACAGGGCCATCGGGGCCATCTGCACGTAGCTGATTTGCAGCTCCTCCCGCTCGAAGGACTCCAGCGCCGAGTTGACCACTTCATTCTTGATGGCGAACAGCCCCACCCTCTTCTCGGGGCTGTCCGGGTCGCTCATAAGCTGCCAATCCCACTGAATCTCATTCATATCAAAGGGGATTTGCTGGGCGGCCTCGAAGCGAACGATCTCGGGCAGCCGCTTGGCCTCCACCGGCGGCAGGGTGACAAACCGGGCGAAACTGTTCTGGCTGGGCACGGAGATGATGATGGGGTCGAAGCCCAAATCGTTGTTCTGGACGAACTGCCGCAAGGTGATGGCGACCAGTTCCTCCTTTTCCGCGGCATTGACCCCGCTCGCCAGGACCTTGCCGTGCGGAATATGATCGAATCCGATGACTTGGACCGCCTCCCCAACCGCCACAAGGTGCAGCGCCTTCAGCGAATTGTTGCCCAAGTCGATTGCCCAAACCGCATCCGATGCTGCTGCCATGACAAACCTCCCGCTCTACGGTCAGCGTATGGTTTGCCCACCGCGACCTGTCGCGCGCGGGCTGCCACTGTCGTTTTCGTGCCTTGGCCTTGTAAACAGCCTTCAGTACGCCTACATTATATCATATGCTTCGCAGTTTCGCCATCTTAACTCTCGGCTGCAAAGTGAATCAGTACGAGAGTCAGCAGATTCGCCAGCTTCTAGAGACCCTCGGACTGGCCCAAGCCGATCCCGCGGACACGGCGCAACTGGTGATCGTCAATACCTGTTGCGTGACGCACACCGCCTCAGCCAAGAGCCGCCACCTCATCAATCAGGCCCAAAAACGCGGTCCTCAAGCCGTCGTCATCTGCGGCTGCCTGCCGACAGTCGAAACAGACGAACTAAAAGCACTCGGGGAAAACGTCCATGTTGTCAAGAACCGATGTGACCTCGCGGCTACGCTGAGCCGGCTGGTCCACACCGAATCCACCGCCCCAGATTCGGCTCGACTGCCCCCTGCCTCCGCAGGGGTAATATCGCCGCCATATCTGCATCCCGCAGATGCGGTTATTAGACCAGAAAGTGACGCCAAAGTCAAGTGCGAAAAAGACTTATGGCCTTCTGATGAGTTGCCCCCGCTAACGTCCTTTCATGGTCAAACTCGTGCTTTTCTCAAGATCCAGGACGGTTGTGACGCGTTCTGCTCTTACTGCATAATACCGACGGCCCGGCCGCACGTCCGATACAAGAATTCTGAAGAAATCCTTGCGGAGGCAGCGGCCCTGGTGTCTGCCGGCCACAAGGAAATCGTCCTAACCGGCGTCCACATCGGCTCTTACGGCCAGACGACCGCCCGCCGGCGCCGGTGGCCTACCCCAGAAAACCCGCACCTGCCCGCCCTGCTGGACCAAGTCGCCAGAATCGCGGGCTTGTCCCGCATCCGCCTAAGCTCTCTGGACCCCGCCGATGTCACGCCCGCCCTTCTCGACGTCTTCTGCTCGCATCATAACCTGATGCCCCATCTGCACTTATCGCTCCAATCGGGCTCGGATGCGATCTTGCGCCGCATGGCACGCCCCTATACGGCGGATGATTTTCGCGCCAAAGTCGCCCTGGTTCGCAGCCGTTTGGATAGACCCGCCATCACGACCGATATTATCGTCGGTTTCCCCAGTGAGACGGACTCCGACTTTTGCCAAACGGTGGCTCTAGCCAAAGAAGTCGCCTTCGCCAAGATGCACGTCTTTGTCTTCTCCGCCCGAAAAGGCACCCCCGCCGCCCGAATGCAACCCAAGATCCAGGCTGAAGTTAAGAAGGCCCGCTCCCGCATCCTCCGTGAGCTGGATGTGATTCTTCAGACCCAATTCCGCTCTCAATTCCTCGGCGAAACCGCCCAGGTCCTGATCGAGAGCGCCAATGGCCACGCCGGAGGTCGCGCTGAGCGGTACTTCGAGGTCGAGATCGCGGGCAAGCCCAACGGGACCTATTCTGCCGGCGATATCGTCACCACCAGACTGGAGGAAAACGCCGCTGACAGCGTCTTGGCAACAGCGATTTGTCCTTGATCCCGCTGCCCGGGGCCGCTATACCGACGACAGAAGAGAAGAACGTGGAGATCCCAAAGCCCGCGAGGCCCAATGATAGCTCCGTTCGGATCAAAGCCAGAGAGCCATCCTGAGTTAGCCGAGCGTCTGCGCCAGCACGTGGATCGGCTGGCCGGCCTGATCGGGCCGCGTCACCTCGGGCGCTTCGGCGCGTTGGACTCCACCGCGTCCCTCATCGAGCGCGAGCTTTCTGGATCCGGGCACGCCGTACAGCGACAGCCATACCGAGTCCATAATATAGAGGTCGCAAACTTGATCGCGGAGACACCCGGGACGGTGCCAGAGACAGGCATCCTCATCCTTGGCGCTCATTACGACACGGTTGAGGCGAGCCCAGGCGCCGACGACAATGCCTCAGCGGTGGCCGTAATGCTGGAAGTAGCTCGGCTCGTACACGACCGGCAATTCAGAAGGACGATCCGCTTCGTCGCCTTCGCCTGCGAGGAGCCGCCCCACTTCTACACGGGGGACATGGGCAGCCAGATCTATGCCCGTGCCTGCCGCCAACATGGTGAACGCATCGTGGGGATGCTTTGCCTTGAGATGGTCGGCTATTACACCGATCAGCCCCGCACCCAACAAGCTCCCGAAGGGATTCCGCGCTTACTTCGCACGGCGTTGCCGCGTCGCGGCAACTTCCTCGCGGCGGTCGGCAACTTCCGATCATGGCACTTGGCGTGGTCCTTCCGGCGTGGCTTCAAGAAGGCGACTTGTCTTCCGCTCTTCTCCATCGTCTTGCCCGAATCGGTGAACGCAATTCGTCTCTCGGACAACAGTTCCTTCTGGGATCAAGGCTATCCGGCGCTGATGCTGACGGACACCAGTTTCCTCCGCAACCCGCACTACCACCTGCCGACCGACACCCCCGACACTCTCGACTACTCCCGGATGGCCCAGGTGACATTGGGCGTCGTGAGCGCAATCTCACGATTGGCAGGTACACCGTCCCCGTCTCGCCACTCCCAATAGTCCCACTTGGTGCGCGGCTGAAAGCCGCCGTCCGGCCTTGGCGGCAATCGTCCTGCCTCTTTCTTGCGGCAGGCGACGTAGCGGGCTATGATCGGGACCGTGATCGGGACGATCCGTCGCTGCTGCGACGGCAGGAATGACATTGACGGCTGGAAAAGGGAGACTGACGTGGTTGTGCGATCCTTGCGTGTGACGTGCTTGTTGGGAGTGTCTGTCCTTCTCGCGGGGTCCGGGTGTACGATGCTGCGGCCGGAGCGCCAGGCGCAGTCGCCGTCCACTATTCAGCCGTGGGACCTAGCCGCCCTGAGCCGGCCGCCGCAATACCAGTGGGCGGACCGCCAGGGGCTGGCGTGGTCGCTGTTCTACGAGGGACCGGCCTACAAGGGCAAGCCGACCCGCGTGTTCGCCTATTATGCCAGTCCGGTGACACTGGGTCGTGGAACCGCGACGGGCAGGGGCTTTCCCGGCGTCGTGCTGGTGCATGGGGGCGGCGGGACGGCGTTCCAGGAGTGGGCCCAGCTTTGGGCCAAGCGCGGGTATGCGGCGATTGCGATGGATTTGGCCGGGTGCGGGCCTGATAAGAAGCGCTGGGCGGACGGTGGACCGGACCAGAGCGACGATACCAAGTTCGGCGCGACCGATCAACCGCCCCAGGATCAGTGGACGTACCATGCGGTGGCCGACGTGATTCTGGCTCACTCGCTGCTACGGAGTCTGAAAGAGGTCGACGCCAGACGCACGGCGGTCACCGGGATCAGTTGGGGCGGGTATCTGACGTGCATCGTGGCGGGAGTGGACAACCGGTTCAAGGCGGCCGTGCCGGTCTATGGCTGCGGGTTCCTGCATGAGAACAGCGTATGGCTCCCGCAGTTCGCGAAGATGACGCCCGAGCAGAGGGACAAGTGGGTCCGGCTGTGGGACCCCTCGCGGTACATCGGTGCGACGAAGATGCCGGTGCTCTTTATCAACGGCACGAACGACTTCGCCTACCCGCTCGACAGCTATGCCAAGACGTACGGTCTGGTGAAAGGCCGGCGCCAGGTCCGCATCACGGTGAACATGCCACACGGCCACCCGCAGGGCTGGGCGCCGGCCGAGATCGGGCTATTCCTCGATAGCTGCCTGCGCGGCGGTAAACCGCTGCCGATAGTCTCGCAGCCCAGGGTCGTCAACGATCAGACGCTGGCCCGGGTGCGGCCGAGAACGAATCTGGTCGAGGCCGCCCTGCACTACACCACAGAGACTGGGCCGATCAACAAGCGGCAGTGGCAGACGGTGCCGGGCCGGGTCGATGGGTCACACATTATCGCGCAAGCTCCGCCGCAAGAGGCGACTATCTGGTTCCTCACGGCCACCGACGAGCGCTGGGCCGTAGTATCGAGCGAGTTGGTATTCGGCCCGGAACGATGAGATCAGCACGGACTTGACAGGAGGAATAGCGATGGACAGTCTCAAACGCAGGTGCAAGATCATTACTGGTAGCGGGATGGCGGCGTGTGTAGCCTTCCTGCTGGTCGCGCTGGGCTCGGCGGCCGGGGGGGAGCCGTGGGACACGACGTTTGTGATCGGCAATGATCCTAACCTTGAGATCGACTGCGAGTGGAACGCGCAGGAGCGCGCCGCCGGATTGTATTCGCCGGCCGCGTGGCCGCCAGGGGCACTGGCGACACAACGGGCCCTCTTGTTTGCCGCCCGACAGCTATTCCGCGACGAGTGGAGCATCAGCAAGGTGGTGGGCGCCGAGCATCCCGGCGGCGGGTTCGTGCAACTCGCCGAGGCCGAGACGGGCTTCCATAAGCAGCACGAGGACTATCCGCCGCACGTCCACATCAACTTCATCTGGCCCAAGTGGTCGGGCCACGTGAACACGCACTTCTACACCACCGAAGAGGGCAAGGTCAGCCAGCCCTTGATTCTCTGGACGGTGCCGGGCTGCGAGGAGGGCGACCGCCATCCGCCCGCCGGAACGTGGTGGGCCGAGCTCGATCAGAACTGCAAGCCTGTCTGGTGGCAGACCTGGACCGAGGACGGCGCGATCCAATTGAAGCGGACGGACACCGCCCCGGTCTACACGCTCCGGGCCCGGGACATCGTAGGCGACCTGGCCGGTGCCGACGTCTCCGTCGACGCGAATTCGATCTGCACCGTGGACATCACGGAATATGACCCGCTCGCCCTGCGCATGGTGGTCCGCATCGTCGATCTGCGGGCCCGCAAGCTCATTACGGAGACCTTTCTCGGCGATCCGATCACGCGGAAAACCCTGACCAAGCACACCATCGAGGAGACGCCTCTGGACCCGCCTGCCCGGCGGCCAGGTCGATAGGCAGGACCAGCACAGTCACCTGGCTTAGCGAAGACATTTGCTCAGGCATCACGCCGGCCGCAATCAGCTTTCGCCTGATTGACAGGTCTGCTCAGGTTGTTGAGGATCGAGGCAAACACACAGATTCCGAGTTACGAACCCTGGTACGGTGGCCCCCCATCGTGAACCCCCGTGGGCGTCCGGTCCTCCGGGGCGCAGCGCGAAAACATTGTGGCTGATCTGAGCGAATCCGAGCAGGACGAGATCGAGCGGCGGTCTGCGGTCCGGGTGGTTGTCGTGCACGAGGCGATTCGCAAAGAAGGCGAGGGCGAGTTGTGCCGGCCGTCGTCCGCCCTGGCGTGGTCGGGCTTTGCGGCGGGGTTGTCGATGGGGTTTTCGCTCGTCGGCGAAGGTCTGATCCGAGCGCATCTGCCCGAGGCCGCGTGGACGCCGCTGCTCGCGAAACTCGGATATACCTTCGGCTTCCTGATTGTCGTCCTGGGCCGGCAGCAGTTGTTCACGGAAAACACCCTCACGGCCATCGTCCCGCTGTTGATGCGCCGCACCTGGGTCTGCCTGAAGAATGTCCTGCGGCTGTGGACGGTGGTGCTGATCACGAACCTGGCGGGGGTCTTTCTCTTTGCGTGGGTGGCGGGCAACACCGAAGTCTTCTCGGAGGAGTCCAGAGAGGCTTTTGCGCAGATCGGCCAGGCCGCGATGCAGCACGGCTTCGGGACCGTGCTCCTGAAAGGAATCTTCGGCGGTTGGCTGATTGCCCTGATGGTCTGGCTGCTGCCCGCGGCTGAGGTGGCGCGGGTCGGCATCATCATCATTATGACGTACCTCGTGGGATTAGGCGAACTGTCCCACATTGTCGCCGGCTCAGTGGAGACGTTCTACCTGGTCGGCGTCGGCCAAGCATCCTTCGGCGCGTTCCTTGGCTCCTACGCGATCCCAACGCTCCTCGGCAACATCATCGGCGGCGTCTCCATCGCGGCGGCCCTCAACCACGCCCAGGTCGTCGCCGGCGAAACCTGAGACAGCGGATCGTCTCATAACAACCACCCCCATAGCCGCAGCAGGATTATCGCACCCACCACGGGACAGATTCGGCGGAGCCGCGGGTTGCCAGGCGGGTCAGCGTGCGGTAGAGTGAGGTCTCTCGCAACAAGTGTGAGAACGCCTTGTTAAGGGTGACCCCGTGGACCTCGGATTCTATCACAGACAGATGTTGTCGGTTTTTCTCGCGCTGGCGTTCCTCGCGCCGGCGTGGCCGGCGCTGGAATACGCCAACTCCCAGGCGCTGACGGAACAACTGGCCGGCCTGGCCCGGCAGGAGCCGAATCTCGTGCGCGTCCGCGAGTTGGCCCGGTCGCGTGAGAAGCGCCCGGTCTGGCTCGTGGATATCGGCATCGGGTCGGACGAGAACCGCAGTACGCGGCCGGCGGTGCTGGTCGTCGCCGGCATCGAGGGCAACGACCTGGTCGGGCCGTTCACCGCTAGGGCCTGGATCGAACGCCTGATGAAACAGTATCGGGAGGACCCGCCGACGGCGGAGCTGCTGAAGAAGACGACGATCTACGTGGTCCCCTGCCTCAATCCGGATGCCCTCGAGCGGTTTTTCGCCAGCCCCAGGATCGAGGGCGGCGGCAACAACGTCCCGCGCGACGACGACCACGATGGACTTGTCGACGAGGACCCGTGCGAGGACCTCAACGGCGATGGCCTGATCACCATGATGCGGGTGGAGGATAAGGAGGGCGAGTATATCCTCGACCCGAATGAGAAACGGCTGCTGCTCAAAGCCGATCCGCTCCAGGGCGAAAAGGGCTCCTGGAAGCTGCTGCCGGAAGGGATCGACAACGACCACGACAAGCGGTGGAACGAGGACGGCCCCGGCGGCGGCAATTTCAATCGCAGTTTCCCACATAATTACCAGTATTTCACGGCAGAGGCGGGTGTCCTTCCCATCAGCCAGGCCGAGACGCGGGCTTTGGCCGATTTCGTCGTGGCGCACCCGAATATTGGCATCATCCTGACCTACGGGGCGGCGGACAATCTGCGCAAGACCCCCAGGGCCGCCAAGCCGCCGGGCCGGGCCGCCGTCGATGAGAGGGATGTGGGCTACTACGAGACGTTCGGCAAGCTCTACCGCAAGGCGATCGGACTCGGCAAGGAGATGGAGACGCTTTCCGAGCCCGGGACCTTCAGCGACTGGATGTACTTCCAGCGCGGCCGGTTGTCCCTGGCGGTCCGGCCCTGGGACGTGGCGCTCGCCCGCGAGTTGTCCGAACCCAGCAAGGAGAAAGCTTCGACGGCAGAGGACAAGAAGGAGGGTGCCCCCACCGATCCCAACGCGTCCAAGACCGACAAGAAGCCCGCGAAGAAGGAGGATAAGCGAGACGAAGACGAGCGCAAGGAACTCAAGTGGTTCGACGAGCACGCGCCGGAGGCCTTTATCCCGTGGCAGGCGGTTGAGCATCCCGATTTCAAAGGCCAGCGGGTCGAGGTGGGCGGCTATCGCCCGTTTGCGCTGGCCAATCCGCCGGCACCGATGCTCGCGGAAGTCGCGGCCAAACAAGGCGACTTTCTGATGGAGTTGGCCCGGCGGCTCCCGCGGATCGGCATCGGCAAAATCGAGTGCCACGTGCTGGCCGACTCGGTCTACGGCATCGAGATTCACGTGGTGAACACGGGCTTTCTCCCGACCGTCCTGGCCCACGGCGAGACCACGCAGGAGGTCTATCCGACACGGCTGATCCTGGACCTGGAGCCCGCGTGCTTCCTCGCCGGAGCCAGGACCACGTTCCTGCCCACGATCGCCGGCAGCGGCGGCACCGCCAAGGCACGGTTCACGATTCATGTCGCCCACGGGCAGGAAATTCATTTCAAGGTCGTGTCCATGTTGGGCGGCCAGGCGGAAGGAACGATCCCGCTGCTCCAGGCAGCGGAGAATAAGTAGGGTGGGGCTTGCCCCACCAGGACCATATGACGAGAAGAATCGGTGGGGCAAGCCCCACCCTGCAAAAGGCAAACGCCATGACATCCAGACCTGGGATTCGCGTCGGTGTGATTGCGTCGATGCTCACATGTTGGTTGTGGTCGGCGGCCTGGGGCGGCCAGCCCGGGGCAACCGATCCGGCGGAGGGTACCCTGCCCGCCCTCGGCGCCTCGTTCCCCATTAAGGTGGAGGTCGCATGGAACCGATTCCACGACCATGCGGGCCTGGGGTCCATCCTGGCCCGTCTGCACGAGGCCTTTCCCGACCTGACGAAGCTGTATTCCATCGGCAAATCCACGGAGGGACGCGACCTATGGTGCCTGGAAGTGACCGCCCGGAAGGTGGGCAACCCCGACCGCAAGCCCGGCATGTACATCGACGGGAACATCCACGGCAACGAGGTCCAGGCGGCCGAGGTCGTGGACTACACTGCCTGGTACCTGTGCCACCAGTACGGCCGGATCGACCGGGTCACCGCCCTGCTCGACAACGATGTCTTCTATCTTGTGCCGATGGTGAACCCGGATGGCCGGGACCGCTGGCTGCGCGACTGCAACGGGGCGATGTCCTCCCGCGGCGGCTCGGCGCCGACCGACAACGACCGGGACGGCGTGGCCGATGAGGACGACTGCGAGGACCTCAACGGCGATGGGTGCATCACCCAGATGCGGATCAAGGACCCGCAGGGCCGCTGGAAGCGCCACCCGGATTATCCCGAGTACCTGATGGTCCGGGCCAAGCCCGATGAACCGGGCGAATACACCCTGCTGGGCTGGGAAGGGATCGACAACGACGGCGACGGCCGCGTGAATGAAGACGGCAAGGGCGGCTACGACATGAACCGTAACTACCCCTACGACTGGCGGCCCCCCTACATCCAGTACGGCGCCCGGGACTACCCGCTCTCGCAGCCGGAGACACGCGCGGTGGCCGATTTCGTGCTCGCCCATCCCAACATCGCGGCGGCCCAGTGCTACCACAACTCCGGCGGCATGATCCTGCGCGGGCCCGGCCGGGAAGGCGGCACCATGAAGAGCGCCGACGAGCGGCTCCTGGAGATCATCGGCGCGCGGGGCGAGCGCATCCTGCCCTACTACCGCTCGATCATCACCTGGAAGGATCTCTACACGACCTGGGGCGATGAGGACACCTGGCTTTACGGCGGCCGGGGCATTCTGGCCTACACCGATGAAATGTGGACGGAGCGGAATCTGTACAAAGGCGACAAGGCGCCCTCCAACGAGGATGAGGCGGAGTTCCTCAAGCAGGTCCTCCTGGGCGACGGCGTCGTCCCCTGGAAGCCCTACAACCATCCCACGTACGGCGCGATCGAGATCGGCGGCTCCAAGAAGGAATGGGGCCGGACGCCGCCCTCGTTCCTGCTCGAAGAGGAGTTGCACCGGAACATGGCGTTCACGCTCTATCACGCGGGCACGCTGCCGCGGCTGCGGATCAGCGACCTGGCGGTGACGCCGCTGGGCGGGAATCTGTTCAAGGTCTGGGTGACGGTGGAGAACCAGCGGATGATGCCGACGCGGACCGCCCAGGATGTGGACCACCAGATCAGCCCGCCGGACATCGTCTCGATCCAAGGCGACAGCGTCAGGGTCCTGTCGAGCGGGCGCGTGACCGACCGGTTCTTCCAGCGGGCCGAGGCGGTCGAATACCGCCCCCAGCGGGTGGAATTGGAGACCATCAGCGGTAT
This sequence comes from Planctomycetota bacterium, assembly GCA_023481165.1. GTDB lineage: Bacteria > Planctomycetota > Phycisphaerae > Sedimentisphaerales > Anaerobacaceae > PLanc-01. The sequence goes on from JAMCWO010000362.1 coordinate 12,499, forward strand.
GGAGGCCGTGCGGGTGCAGTTCATCCTCCAGGGCAGCGGTCCGTTCACTGTGACCGTCGATTCCGCCCGAGGCGGACTGCTGCACAAGGACGCCTCCCTGCCCTGAGGGCAGATCAGCCATTCACTATCTGCTTGTATTCTCAAGACCATGGTCATATATTGCGATCATGATCAAGTACAAGCATGTTCTGGCGTTGCATCCGTCCCTTGGACTCTCGAACAACATCCGGGGGGTGTTCCCGCCCACCGGTCTGGAGTACATCGCCGCGAGTATGAAGGGCCTGGTCGGCAAGGTAACGGTCCTGGACCTGCGTTATGAGAAGCGATACCAGAATCCCAAGAGGCTCGGCAAATTCATCCGCAAGGAGATCGATCTACTGTGCCTCAGCGTCGTGTGGCAGGCGCGCTTCGAGAGGGTCTGCGACTTTATCTCCCAACTGCCCGACGAAGTCACCACCATCGTCGGCGGCTACCAGGCGACTCTGGAAGTCGAGTACCTGTTCGACCGTTGCCCGAATATCGATGCGGTCGTGCGTGGCGAGGGCGAGGAGATCATCCAGCAGGTCGTGACGGGGGTCCCCTTCGAGGAGATTCGCGGGCTCTCCTATCGGCGCGACGGCCGGATCGTGCACAACGAGAATCAGGCGCTGCCGGGCCTGGACCACATCGCCTACCCGGACCGCTCGCTCCGCCGGCACAATTACTACTACGGCTGTGGCCCAATCCCGCTCAGTCATCACACGTTCGATACGATCCTGACGGCGCGCGGCTGCCCGTTCAAATGCAAGTTCTGCACCTTCAGTCTCAACCCGCTGGGCCAAAAGAGGGAGTACACGGAGCGCCCCCTCGAGGCGGTGATCGAAGAGCTCAAGACCGTCACGGCCAATACCGTGCTCCTCAGCGACGACAATTTCACCACGAATCCCAAACGCGCGGAGCAACTGTGCGACCAGATCATCGCGAACAAGATTCAAAAGACGTTCGTGGTCCAGGCCCGGATCGATATTGCGAAGCACCGCCGGCTCCTCGACAAGGCCTGGCAGGCGGGGTTCCGGCTCTTGCTGATCGGAATCGAGTCGCCCCACGACCGTATCCTGGGCCAACTGCAAAAGGGCATCACCCAGCAGCAGATCCGGGAGGCGTTCGCCGTCCTGACGCAATACGATTTCCACCTGCATGGGTACTTCATCTACGGCAACCTCGGCGAGACGGAAGAGGAAATGGTCTATATCGCCAAGTTCGCCAAGGAAATCGGGGTGGATTCCATCAGCTATCAGAAACTCCGCATCGAGAAATACTCGCCCTTGCAGGAAGCGGTCGAGAACACTCCCGGCTACTACTACGAGAGGATCGGCGGCCCCGTCTTCTCCGCCACGTACGGACCCAAGGAACTCAAGCGCATCCGCAATCGCATTCAGTCGGAGTTCTATGACGTGCCGCAACTCCTGCGCATCGCCCGCAAGGCTCGGCGGATCGGGTTGGTCACCAACTGGGACATTGCCGGCATTGCGCTCAAGCTGCCGCTCATCCTGGGTCAGTGGGTCAGGACCCATAGCGAAAAGAAGAGATGGAAACACCAAGCTTCCCGCGGACGCCGGTCTGCCGACGTTCGATCGGCCCAGAACCCTGTGCCGGTCGGCGTAAGGACGGACAGACCCCGCAGTTGAAGCGTGAGCCCGGCGTCGTGAGGACGACTCTCCGGGCGGCCTGCAATTTCTTTGCGTTCGGGGAGCAGGGAGTCTATACTGCGCCCATGACAAAATACAAGCATGCTCTGGCATTGAGTCCGTACTTTGGACATTCGACCGATACCCGGGGACTGTTTCCGCCGACCGGTCTGGAGTACATCGCCGCCAGCATGAAAGGGCTCGTCGGCAAGGTCACGGTGATGGACCTGCGGCAGGAGATACCCTTGCAAGATCCCCGGGCCCTCAGTGCGTTCATCCGCCGGGAGATCGATCTTGTGTGCATCAGCGTCGGGTGGCGCTCGCGTTTCGAGCAGATCTGCGAATTCATCTCCCAACTGCCCGGCGAAGTCACCACCATCGTCGGCGGCTACCAGGCAACCCTGGAAGTCGAGGAAATGTTCGAGCGCTGTCCCAATATCACAGCGGTCGTGCGCGGCGAGGGCGAGGAAATCATCAAGGAGGTCGTGACCGGGGTCCCGTTTGAGGAGATTCGAGGCCTGTCTTATCGGCGGGACGGCCGGATCGTGCACAACGAGAACCAGGCCCTGCCGAGCCTGGAGCACATCGCGTATCCCGATCGCTCGCTGCGCCGGCACGAGTACTACTGGGGCCACAACGGTGTCCGCTACATGCGCTATACGTTCGACACGATCCTGACGGCGCGCGGCTGCCCGTTCAAGTGCAAGTTCTGCACGTTCAGTCTCAATCCCCTGGGCCAGAAGCGGGAATACACGGAGCGCCCCCTCGAATCGGTGCTGGCGGAGCTCAAGACCATCACGGCCGACATCGTGCTCTTCAGCGACGACAATTTCGCCACGAATCCCAAACGCGCGGAACAATTGTGCGACCTGATCATCGAAAACAAGATCCACAAGACCTTCGTGGTCCAGGCGCGGGTGGACATCGCCCGACACCGCCGGCTCCTGGACAAATGCTGGCAGGCGGGCTTTCGCCTCTTTTTGATCGGGGTCGAGTCGCCCCACGACCGCATCCTGGCCCAACTGCGGAAAGGAATCACGCAGCAGCAGGTCCGCGAGGCCTTCGCCGTCCTGACGCAATACGATTTCCACCTGCACGGCTACTTCATTTACGGCAACCTCGGCGAGACGGAAGAGGAGATGCTCTACATCCCGAAGTTCGCCCAGGAAATCGGGCTGGATTCCATCAGTTTCCAGAAGCTCCGCGTCGAGAAGTACTCGTCGTTGAAGGAAGCGGTCGACAATACGCCCGGCTACTACTACAGAAACATCGGCGACCCCGTCTTCTCCGACAAGTACGGGCCCAAGGAGCTCAAGCGCATCCGTGACCGCATCCGGTCGGAGTTCTACACCGTGCCGCAGCTTCTGCGCATCGCCGGCAAGGCCCGGCGGATCGGGCTGGTCACCGGTCGGGACCTGGCCGGCGTCGCCCTCAAGATGCCGCTGATCGTAGGGCAGGTGATCGCAAACCACCGGGAGAGAAAGAAGCGCCGCCGCCAGGCCGCCCGCGCGCCCAAACCCGCCGGCAATGCGCCGGCAGTCAGCAGCACGGCCTCGGCCGCCAACAAGAGCTGATGCGACGGCAGAACTCGTCCAAGTAGACCACGGCGCCCCCAGAAATACACCGCCCAAGACGACCTCGCTCCGCGCGAGATTGTCCGCGAATGCCTCCGCGTATAGCATTGAATGGCGGCCATTGGTGTGACAATCACAGGACTACGGCTTCACTTGTCATCCTGCACGGAGCGTAGCGAAGTGAAGGATCTGGGCTGCGCGCAGGAGAAATCTCCCGTTCGATGGCCAGATCCTTCGCCTTCGGCTCAGGATGACAAGGTCCATGCCGGCGGCCAGCCACTCCGAATTCATGTCACGCCATCAACCTCTTGAGCAGGGCGCGCTGGAAGTGGAGGCGGTTCTCGGCCTGGTCGAACAGGATCGACGCCGGACTCTCGGCGACCTCGTCGGTGATTTCGTAGCCGCGATAAGCGGGCAGGCAGTGCATGATCTTCACGTGCTGCGGAGCAGCGGCGACCAGCTTCGCATCTACCGCGTAGCCGGCGAAGTCCTTCTGACGCTTGGCCTTCTCGTTCTCCTGGCCCATGCTGACCCAGGTGTCCGTGTAGATCACGTCGGCATCCTTGACCGCTTCGAAGGGGTCGTTGCTCTGCTCGGTGCAGCCCGGCGTGAACGCATTGGCCTGCCGGATCGTCGCTCCATCAAGCTCATAGCCGTGCGGCGAGGCCACGACCAGCTTCATGTTGAGCTTGCCGGCCGCGAACGCCAGTGAGCGGGCCACGTTGTTGCCGTCGCCGATGAAGGCGATCTTGATGCCTTCGATCCGGCCGAAATGCTCCTGGATCGTCAAAACATCCGCCATCGCCTGGCACGGGTGCGACCAGTCGGTCAGCGCGTTGATCACGGGGACATCGGCGTACCGGGCCAGATCGAGAACCGTCTGGTGCTCAAAGGTCCGGGCCATGATCCCCTGGACGTACCGGCTCAGGACGCGGGCGATGTCCTTGACCGGCTCGCGCTTGCCGATGCCGCCGATGTCCTCCGGCTTGACGTAGATCGGGTGGCCGCCCAAGTCCGTCATGGCGACCTGGAAGCTCAGCCGCGTCCGCAGGCTCGGCTTCTCGAAGAGCATGGCCAGCGTCTTGCCCGCCAGGCAAAGGTCCCGCCGGCCGGACTGGTAGAACGCCTTGAGCGAGCTGCTTTCCGCCAACAACTCATGAAGCTCCGCAACGGAGCACTCGCTGATCGCCAGGAAATCGTCCATCGTTAGCCCTCCGACAGGACGCTATCGAGAATCCCCACCGCCTCATCGATCTGCTCTTTTGTCACGATCATCGGCGGCATGAAACGAATCACGGTATCATGGGTGCAGTTGATCCTGAGCCCCTTCTCCAGGCACTTGGCCACGATCTGGGCACCCGGCCGAGTAAGCTGAATGCCAATCATGAGCCCAATGCCCCGCACGTGATCAATCGCGGCGTGCTTCTCTTTCAGTGCCCGCAGCTTCTCCTGCGTGTACTGGCCCATTTCCGTCGCGTGCTGGAGCAGGTTGCCCTCTTCAATCGTCTCGATCGTCGCGATGCCGGCGGCGCAGGCGAGACAATTGCCGCCGAAGGTCGAAGCGTGCTTGCCCGGCACCAGGCAGGCGGCCACTTCCGCCTTGGCCATCATCGCGCCGATGGCGACCCCCCCGCCGAGGGTCTTGGCCATGGTGATGATGTCCGGCTCGACGTCGAAATGCTGATAGGCGAACCACTTGCCGGTCCGGCCCATGCCCGTCTGAACCTCGTCGAGGATCATCACCGCCCCCTTCTGGTCGCAGAGCCGGCGAATCGCCCGCAGGAACTCGGGACTGGCCACGTTGATGCCGCCCTCGCCCTGGATCGGCTCGACCAGCACGGCAGCCACTTCATCCGTGAACGCCGCTTCCAGGGCCTTCACGTCGTTGAACGGAATGTAGACAAAGCCCGGCAACAAGGGCAGGAAGCCCTCGTGGTACTTCGGCTGGGCCGTGGCCGTCACGGTCGCAAAGGTCCGGCCGTGGAAACTGCCTTCGCACGTGATGAATTTGTACTTCTCCTTCGGCGTGTGCAACCGGGCGAGCTTCAGTGCCGCCTCGTTGGCCTCCGCGCCGCTATTGCAGAAGAAGCACTTGCCGCCGAAGGCCCGCTCGCTGAGCATCTGGGCAAACCGGCCCTGCGGCTCGGAATAGAACGTGTTGTCGATATGGATCAGCTCGCCCACCTGCCGGCGGACGGCTTCCACCACCTTGGGCGGGCAATGGCCGATGCCGCTGACGGCCCAGCCGGGGAACATATCCAGAATCTTGTTGCCGTCGGCGTCCCACAGGTAACAGCCTTCGCCCTTGACCATGACCCGCGGCAGCCGGCCATAGTTGGCAATGACATATTGATTGAACAATCCAATGGTTTCTTGTGTCGTCATGAGTATCCTCGCGATGCTCCAATCGATTCGGTTCTGGTCGTAGTTTCACCTCGTGCCGGCAAACCGCCTCAGAGGTCCCTTGAGCCCGTGCCCAAGGAAGCGGCCCTCCCCGCGGCGTTGCCCGACCGCGCCGAGGATGAAAAACAGAAACAGCTTATTCGTAATCAACATAGTCATCCCTTTGCGAATCTCTCGCTAGGCGAGGCTCACTGCCTGACAATCTCGGTGCCGATGCCCTTTTCCGTGTAGATTTCGAGCAGCAGCGAGTGGGCGATCCGGCCGTCGACGATATGGG
>JAMCWO010000132.1 GCA_023481165.1 Planctomycetota bacterium
CTGGATCACCTGCGAGGACACGAGCCCCTATCTGGGCTGCTGGGGCGACGCGTACGCGACGACGCCGAACCTCGATCGGTTCGCCGGCCGGGCCATCCGGTACACGAACGCCTTTTCCACCGCCCCGGTCTGCTCGCCGGCCCGGTCGTGCCTGATCACCGGCGTCTATGCGACCTCGCTCGGGACGCAGAATCTGCGCTCCGATATCCGCATCCCGAAGCAGATCGAGCCTTTGCCGAAGCGGCTGCGGGTCGCCGGCTACTACTGCTCGAACAACTTCAAAGAGGACTACAACTTCAAGGACGCGACGATGTGGGACGATTCGAGCCCGACCGCCCACTGGCGCCGTCGCCCCGCCGGCACGCCCTTTTTCAGCGTCTTCAACATCATGTGCACGCACCAGGGGCAGGTCAACGGCTCGGACGAGGAGTTCTTCCAGAAGTACACCTCCAAGCTCAAGCCCGAGGAGCGGCACGATCCCAAGGTCCTGCCGCTGCCGCCCTTCTACCCCGACACGCCCATGGTGCGCAAGATCTGGGCCCGGTATTACGACCTGATCACCACGATGGACAAGCAGGTGGGCGACCTACTGGGGCAGCTTGAGACGGACGGCCTGGCCGAGAGCACGATCGTGTTCTTCTTCCCCGATCACGGGCTGGGCCTGCCGCGGTTCAAACGGACGCTCTACGACACGGGGTTGCGCGTCCCCCTGATGATTCGCGTCCCCGGGCGCTACCAGCACCTCGCGCCCTATGCCTCCGGCGGGCAGACGGACCAGCTTGTCAGCTTCGTCGATTTCGCCCCGACGGTACTGAGCCTGGCGGGATTGGAGCTTCCGCCGCACATGCAAGGCCAGCCGTTCCTGGGCCAGAGCCCGGCAAAGCCGCGCCAGTACATCTTCGCGACCCACAGCCGGGTCGATGAGGCGTACGACATGTCGCGGTGCGTGCGGGACAAGCGCTACAAGTACATCCGCAACTTCCTGCCGCACCTGCCTTACATCCAGCCGAGCGACTACTGCGACCAGGCCGAGATCATGCAGGAGTTGCGGCGAGTGGCCAAGGAGGGCGGGATGGCCGGGATTGAGAAGCCCTTGTGGGGGCCGACCAAGCCCGTCGAAGAGTTGTACGACACGCTCACCGACCCTCTCGAAGTCAAGAACCTGGCCGGGTCGCCTGCCCAAGAGCAGACCCTCAGCCGTATGAGGCAGCAGCTTCGGGACTGGATGGCCCAGACGAAGGATACGGAGTTATTGCCGGAGGCGGAGATGCACATCCGGTCCGCCGGCTCGACGCCGTATGAGATGGCGCGCGACCCGCGCCAGTACGCGCAGGCGCGGATTCTCGCGACGGCGGAACTCGTGGGCGAGGGTCCCAAGATCCTCCCGGCCCTGACGGACCTTCTGGAAAATGAAGATAGCGCTGTACGCTACTGGGCGGCGGTCGCCCTCGAGGCCCTCGGCCCGGAAGCGGCGCCGGCGATGGGCGCCCTCAAGAAGGTGTTGAACGACCCCAGCCCGGATGTCCGTATCACGGCGGCCCGGGTGCTGTGCCGGCTCGGCTCGTGCGACAACGCCCTGCCGGTCCTGGGGCAAGATCTGCTGGACCGCCGCGAAGTCGTTGTCCTGCACGCGGCCCGCACCGTGGAGTTACTCGGCGACAAGGCCCGGCCGCTGGCCCTGCAGATGGGGTTCGCCCGGGAGAGGTGCAAGAACCTCGACGGCAGCTACCGCAACGACAATTACGCGGAGTTCATCGATTGGGCGCTGAAACACGCGCAGGAGAACTGCAGATGACACTCCTGAAGAGGAGTGTCATCCTGAACGCAGCGCAGCGGAGTGAAGGATCTGGGCCGCGGATGAGAGCGACGTCCCCTTCGGGACCCAGATCCTTCGCCTTCGGCTCAGGATGACAGAGTGTTGGGGAGCAGATTGGACCGCATAGTGGAGGTACTTCCGTAATGAACGAGACTCCTGAGATGGCGGCGGGCGGCGGGCCGATTGCAGGCCGCGGGCCCGCACTGACGGGCAGTCAGGTCGGCAGCATGACGTACGTGTTCCTGGTCACGATGGTGGCTGCCTTGGGCGGCTTGCTCTTCGGCTATGACACCGGCGTCATCAACGGCGCGATCGGTCCATTGAAAGCCCATTTCAGCCTGAACCCCAGGCAAGAGGGATGGGCCATGGGCTGCGCCCTGCTGGGCTGCGCGATCGGCGCGGCGGGCGCCGGGGCGCTGAGCGACCGGTTCGGCCGCAAGAAAGTCCTCGTCCTTTCGGCGATCCTGTTCTTCGTGTCCGCCGTGGGGACGGCGGTGCCGCAGACGATCGGCACGTTCATCTTCTATCGCATCCTGGGCGGGCTGGGCGTGGGGGCCGCCTCGATCACCTCGCCCATGTACATTGCGGAGCTCAGTCCCGCGCGCGTCCGGGGGCGGATGGTCTCCGTCAACCAGTTCGCCATCGTGAGCGGCTTTCTCGTCGTGTACTTCGTCAACTACTTCATCGCGTTGCAGGGCGATGCGGCGTGGAACGAGCAGGCCGGCTGGCGGTGGATGTTCGGCTCGGAGGCCCTGCCCGCGCTGGCGCTGCTGGTCCTGTCGTTCGTCGTGCCGGAGAGCCCGCGCTGGTTGACGAAACAGGGCCGCGCGAGCAAGGCCCTGGACATTCTGACGCGGGTAAACGGCCGGGAACGGGCCCAGGTGGAATTGGGCGAGATCCAGGAGACGTTACGTCACGAGACCGGCGCGCTGGGCCAGCTCTTGCAGCCGGGGATGAAGATCGTGCTGGTCATCGGGATCGTCCTGGCCGTTCTGCAACAGGTCACGGGGATCAACGTGTTCCTGTACTTCGGCACGGAGATCTTCAAGAAGATGGGCTCCGAGACCAACGCCGCCCTCTTGCAGAACATCGTGGTCGGCGTCGTGAACCTGTCCTTCACCGTGATCGCCATCTGGACCGTGGACTGGCTCGGCCGCAAGCCCCTGATGATGATCGGCTCGACCGGCATGGGAATCTGCCTGCTGGCCATGGGACTGGCGGCGTATGCCCAGACCACCGGGATGTGGATGCTCCTGTTCATCCTCGGCTACATCGCCTGCTTCGCCCTGTCCGTGGGGCCGGTGACGTGGGTGATCCTCTCGGAGATCTTCCCCACCCGCATTCGGGGCCGGGCGATGGCGCTCGCCACGGTCTGCCTGTGGGTCGCCAACTACCTCGTGTCCCAGACGTTCCCCATGATGGACGCAGACCCCTGGCTCGTGAACACGTTCCATCGCGGATTCCCCTTCTGGCTCTACGGGGCCTTCTGTGCGGTCCTGCTGGTCTTCCTCTGCGTCCTCGTCCCGGAGACCAAGGGCAAGACCCTCGAAGAGATCGAGCGTCACTGGACCACGCAATGACCAAAGTCCCGGATTCAGAACCGACAGCCGGGTGCCATGCCTACGCCCGCGTAGGCACGTTTTCCACGGTGGGCTTGAGCATGTCTGCGCCGGCGCAGACATGGCACCCTGTGTCTTTCGATTGGAGAACAACCCGAGCCAGAATATCCGAGCATGACTTCGCCTCCGCCGTGCCACAGATTCAAAAAGAAGCCCCTGCGCGGCGGAGGGAGAGGAAAAGCGAGATAACACGCAGGGGCTTGAGGGCTCAACCTGCACTTGTCGTTTATCACCTACCGGCCACTACTATACCCACCCCG
>JAMCWO010000229.1 GCA_023481165.1 Planctomycetota bacterium
CTTTCTGCCATCAGGCCGCTTTTATCACAAACCAGGTTTCCGATAGCCTCCACCTTATCTCATAGTTCTGCTCGCCTGTCAACTCCGTCAGATCAACGTCGGCCTCGTTCTGCGACAAAACATATAAGACAGGAGTGCGTGTATCGTGTGACCTACCATTATATGACGCAAATACCCTCTGTGTTCACGGCGTCAACCGGGCTTTCCCGGATTATCTTAGGTATCGGCAGAATCGGGCGAAGACTTTCCCGAAGCGGCCTGATGGCAGAAAGGTCAAAGGCAGGAACGGCGGAAGGTAGGAAGCCCGGCGGCAAACAGCCTCCGATGTTCACAGCTTCCCAGGGTTCCCAAACGCGATTCATCGCGTTAGGGAGACCCTTCCTTCTCCACCGCTATTCTCACGCTTGCCGGTCCGATCCATCGTCCCGGTTGTTATTGTTGTTGTCCTCCAGGAGCTTGCGGAGATAGGTGTTCTCCCGCCGGGTGGCCTCCAGGTCGAACGCCTGGTATTTGATACAGACCCGCAGGTAGTCCAATAACTCTTGGAGTGTGTTGATGCTTTTCTGGAGTTGCTGGCGGTTCGCCTCCGCCTTTTTCGCCAGATCGGCCAGTTTGGAGTGAGTAAAATCGGCGCCCTCGCCAAACTGTTTCGCCAACTCGTTCAGTGCCCCTTCGAGGCTGGCTTCGTCCATCGCTTTCTCCTCCCGGAGGGCTCTCCAACACGACATATCGCGTTCGAGATCCCCGATACTTCTTAGACGCGGGTGGGCCGCGAAACCATATACGTCATTATAGCGGGACCGAGGCGGCGAAGAAAGACCCCGGGCGGAATTTCCGGGCGCCCGCCGCGTTTTCGCCCGGAAAAACCCCGGCTCCGGACCGTATTTGCCGGCGGTAGCGCCCGTGCGGAGATTACCACCGGAGAGCTTTGCGACGACTGTGCCGCGTCCGGCCGTCGTCAGCTTTTCTTGTTGAAAGCGATCACCGCGGCCAGCACCATGACCGTGGAAAAGCCCAGGAGGAAAAGTCCGTTGACGGGCAGCGGATAGAGAAAGATCTTGTGGGCCACCTCCGGCGGGATGTCGCCGCGCAGGATCACTTGCCGAAAGGCATCGACGCCGTAGGTGAGGGGATTGAGGTTCGACAGGACTTCCATCCATTGGGGTACCTCTGTCAGCGGGAAGAAGGCTCCGGACAGGAAGAACATGGGAAAAATCAGAATCTGGATCACGATGCCGAAACTCTCCGTCGTCTTCATCAGGGACGCCACCAGCAGGCCCAGGCCGGAGACGGACAGCGACAGCATCACCATGTAAAGAATCAGCAGGGGAATTCGCGCGGGATGGAGCTCGACGCCGATGACGGGGGCCAATGCCAACAGGATCAACGCCTGCACGGAGGCCATCGTGGCCGCGCCCGTCGTTTTGCCCAGGGCAATAGCCGTGCGCGGAATGGGGGCCACCAGGACCTCTTTCAGGAAGCCGAACTCCCGATCCCACACCGTGGAAACGGTGGAGAAGAACGCCACGCCCATGACGGTCATGGCGATGGTGCCGGGGTACATGAAGGCGAGAAAGTCCATTCCGAGTCCCGTGGCCAGCGTCTGGCGAAAGCCGGAGCCGAAGACGATCAGGAACATCACCGGCTGCACGATCGTGGACACGACCCGCGTTCGATCCCGCCGGTAGCGGGTGATCTCCCGCTGCCAGATGGTCGTCATCGCCTGCAAAAAGTGTACGGGATAGTAGTGTTCCTTCTGGGTCATGGGCGGCCCCGCGCAGGCCCTTGGCCTTGATCCGGGGCCTCCTCCTTTCGGATGTTCCGGCCGGTCAGCGAGAGGAAGACGTCGTCGAGCGTGGGTTTGCGCAACTCCACCGCCTCGACCCTGGTCTGGACCTCCTGGAGCAAACGCGGCAGGAACTTCGCGCCGTCGGCTACCTCGAATTGCAGGGCGTTGCCCTCCTGACGGATCGGCGTGTCGAGCTTGTGCTCCAGCTCCTTCTGGAGTGCATCCTTCTGGCTGCTTTCAATGCGAATGATGTCGCCGCCGAGTTGCCTCTTGAGATTGGCCGGCGTATCCAGGGCCACGATCTTGCCGTGATCCATGATGGCGATGCGGTCGCAGTATTCGGCCTCATCCATGTAGTGCGTGGTCATGAAGATGGTCATCGCCCGGTCGTGCTTCAGTTTCAAAACGTAGTCCCACAGCAGGGCGCGCGTCTGCGGGTCGAGGCCGATGGTCGGCTCATCGAGAAACAGGACATCGGGGTAGTGGATCAGCCCCCGGGCGATCTCCAGCCGCCGCTTCATGCCGCCGGAGAAGGTCTCGACGATGTCCCGCTTGCGGGCCCACAGATCGACCAGCCGCAGGACCTCCTCCATCCGCCGGCGATAGTCCTCCTTCGGCACGCCATACAGGCGCGCGTGGAAACGCAGGTTCTCTTCGGCCGTCAGACGGTTGTCCAAGGAGGGATCCTGAAAGACCATGCCGATCGAGTGCCGCACCGCATCCCGCTGGCGCCGGATGCTGAAGCCGCTGATCATGGCATCGCCCCCCGACGGCGTCAGGATGGTGGCCAGCATGCTGATCGTGGTGGACTTGCCCGCCCCGTTGGGACCCAGAAATCCGAAGATCTCCCCTTTCTCCACGGTGAAGGAGACATGATCCACGGCGAGCAGATCCCCGAATCGTTTTGTCAGTTCCTTGACTTCGATGATGTCCACGGCGTCAGATCCTCACTGCGCGAGCACTGGAATACTGGAATGATGGAATAGTGGGAGGTCGAGGACGAGGTCTCTTGGCTCCAACATTCCAATATTCCATCATTCCATTGTTCCATCCGTTCACCCCTTCGGGTTCATCATCCGCCCGAGGAAGAGGATGCTACCAGAACGAATGTCGCGAATCAAAAAGAGGAACGGATGATCCGCACGGAAGACCGGGATCCGGCCCGGCGCGATGGCGGTCAGCTTCATCGTGACCCCGGTGGCGGCGGCCGCCTCGGTGCCTTCCTCGTTCACGTCCACGTAGGCCTGGTGCACCACCGCTGAGATGAACAGGTCGCGCCGGCCGGTCATGCCGGAAAAGTCCGCCTGCCGGGAGAAGGCATCGGTCATGCCCATCGCCTGCAAAACGTCTCCCAGGCTGAACTTATGTGTCATCTTGAACTTCGGCACCGCGACGATGACCTCCTGCTTTCGAATGCCGCCCAGCCACTTGGAGACATTCTCCGCGGTCAGTGCCTTCTCCAGATCGCCGATGCCGGCCGACTCCTTGGGCAGCAGGACCACCATCGAAAGCTCTTGGCCCACGTAGGGCATTTCAAGCACCTGCAAGCCATCGGCCTCGGCGTACCCGAATCTTGCCTGCTGGTTCATCATGGGAGCCTGGACTTGGCTGCCGTCGAGCAAAGTGAATGGCCCATCCTGCGTCCCTTCTTTCTGGAACTGGCTGGCCCAAGTGCCTTTGAAGTAGACCGCGTTGGTCAGGACCAGCCGGGTCATACTGTCGAGCAGGCCCGGTCCGATAAGGTCCTTGATCTTGCCATTGGTCTGCTTCTCGACCCAGGCATTGATCGTCTGCCGGGCCTTCTCGGCGGCTTGGACGAAGTCGACCCGCTCCAGGTGGCCGTCGTACCGGTCCTCGACCAGCTTGGCGAACGAGGGCAAAAACTCGAAGTCCTGTTGTCCCCACAGGGCGTTGGCGACCCGAAGCTCGTACGTCCCCTTGTCGCCGCGGGCATTCAGATCCTTGATGATCTTGCCGAACGCCTTCGCGAAGTCCTCCGGCGCCAACGGTTCCCGGCCCTCGGCCAATTTCTGCACGACCTCTTTCGAGGTCGGGAGGCACAGCGTCTGGGCCATCTGTTCCTGCGTCCGGCCCCGCGCTCCGGCGTACGTCATCGCCAAGGCGGTCGAGATGCTGTACGGCGAGAAGAACAGGTTCCCTTTCTCGCCTTGGAGCCTCTGATAGAGTTGCAGGGCGAAGCAGTTGTTCCCGTTGGCCACCTGGCGGGCATTGTCGCTGAGATTGGTTTCCGTCGGCTTGGCGGCGTAGCTGTTGCACCCCATAGATATCACCCCCATCAGTAGCAGAACGGTCTTGTACGCTGTCATCTCTCAATCCTCCCAGTCTGGACCGGTGTTTCTGTCGTTTGGTCTGGCATCGATTATACGTATACGGCCGACCCCCGCCAGTAGGTGCGCCCGCCCGGAAATTGGGTTTGTTTTGCACCATCGACGCTGGCCGAGGCCCCGAGCCTGCCGGTACGCGCGTATCTCCGGACACCGAGGCCCAAATTGGGTTCGTTTGAACAACACCCCCGTTCCGCCCGGCTCTGCCGGAAATTGGCTTTGTTTCGCCGAGGCCCTCTGCACGTCGCATTCGCCATAACCCTTTTTCCACAATGCACTTGCCTTTCCTGACGCCCACGGTGAATGGCCTGGTTCAATTCTGGGTAACAGCCTAAGCAGATGGAACGGGCCCGCGTGGCATGGGCGTCTCGCCCATGCAGCATCGGCGGGACGCCGATGCCACGGAATAAGCCACCTTGGGCAACCCTTTGTCGGTGCCACCCATCCCATCCGTGGCTGTGACCACAAAGTGAACGGAATTGAACCAGGCCCGGTGAATTGGGTTTGTTTTGCACGTTTCGCCTCCTGGGAACGCCGATCTCCGGATCGGCACAATGGCAGGAATTGGGTTTGTTTGTACAACACCCCCTCGTCCCCAACCCCCCGCGCGGGCGGGAAAATTGGCTTTGTTTTGCACCATCGACCTTGGCCGAGGCCCCAAGTCTGCCCGTGCGCGCCCATCTCAGGACACCGGGGCCCAAATTGGGTTCGTTTTGCACATTCGCCTTTCGTCGCTCGCCCCACCCGGCCCCGCCGGAAATTGGGTTCGTTTCGCAGGATTTTCAAATCATAAATCATAAATCGTAACTCACAAATCAGTCCCTCCCTCTACCTGTGGGCCGTGTTGCACGAATCGTGCCGAAATTCTGTGCGCGCACGAGGCGGTTGAGTCGCGTAAGTCTTTGCGAACAAAGGAATAGAGAATTTTTCACGCGCGGGGTGTTTTGTCTTTTCAACTGTTGCACGAACGTGGTGCCTTTTGCACTTGAATTCCCCAGGCCGATGGCGGTATATTTGTTCGTTAGCGGGCATCGGATGATGGATGCTGGATGATCGGGTTCCGGCCGGAGCTTCGAAATCGTCTAGCGAACAGACCGGGGGAGTTATGTTGACCAAGCCTCAGCACTATGAGCGTGACGAAGGCACCCGTGTCACAGTCGCTCCGGGTCGGTGCCCCCAGATCATCAATCATCAATCTTCCATCATCAATGTCCGGGGTTTCACGCTGATCGAATTGCTGGTGGTCATTTCCATCATCGCGTTGCTGATGTCGATTCTGATGCCGGCGCTGCAACGGGTGCGCAAGCAGGCCCGCGCGGTGGCCTGCCAGTCGAACCTCAAGCAGTGGGGCGCAATCTGGGTCATGTACACCGACGACAACAACGGGTTCTTCCCGAAACGCACTTCCACCAGCGGCCGCTGGATCGACGTGCTCTTCTCGTACTATTATCGGGACAGCAAGTTCCGCCTTTGCCCGTCGGCCACCAGGATCGCGGCCCCGCAAGGCGCCGTCGCTGACCTGGAGGTCGGTGGCGACGCCGAGACCGCCTGGGGCATCGTGGCCGCGAGCGGCGGCCGGCCCGTCGGGACCTACGGCAGCTACGGCATCAATGGCTGGGTCTACATCAACGCCGAGCTCGGCGGCCTCCTCTACGGCAAACCGGCCCAGTTCTTCTGGAAGACCCCGAACGTCAAAGGGGCGGCGCAGATCCCGCTGTTCCTGGACTGTTGGTACTGGTGCGGGTGGCCGGACGACACGGACACGGCGCCCAAGGTCGACGGCCGCGCTGCCCGCTTGGACGGCGACGTCGATTCCATGAACCGCTTCTGCATCAACCGCCATCAGCAGGCCATCAACGGCGTCTACCTGGACTACCACGTCGACAAGATCTGGCTCAAGCAGTTGTGGCACGTCCGGTGGAGCAAGCGCTTCGACACCAACAAGCCCGGCCCCAACTGGGCCACCCAAGCCCCCTGGATGATCTCCTTCAAAGGGGATTGACCATTCGTAGACACGGCGGTGGGCACAGCCCACCCTACCTTTTCAACTGTTGCACGAATCGTGCCCTTGAGTCCTCTGCGCCGGTGGGCTAACATCGTGTCGGTCTAACGCGGTTCAGTCACAGGTGAACGATCATGATACGTACCACGCATTTGGAGATTCTATCGAAGGACCAGTGGGTCCGAAGGGCCCGGGCGGGCCTGGATATCGAGGTTCGTGAGTGCGTGGTCAAGCAGCCGCGGTTTAATCGCTTCCTATATGAATATGTAGGCGGCGACTGGCGCTGGATCGACCGCCTGGTCTGGCCCGCGCAGCAGTGGCACGACTACGCCGCCAACGACAATCTCCGAACGTTCGTGGCCTACCAGCAGGGGTCGCTGGCCGGCTATTACGAGCTGCAGCGGCAGGAGGGGGGCAGCGTTGAGATTCGCATCTTCGGCCTGACGCCACCCTTCGTCGGCCGCGGTTACGGCGGCCTGCTGCTCGACAGCGCCATCGAGAAAGCCTTCGCTTGGGCGGCACGCCGGGTCTGGGTGCACACCTGCTCCAACGACCACCCCAACGCCCTGAACAACTACCTCAAATCCGGCTTCCAGATCTTCAAGATCGAAGAGAAGCCTTGAGGGACGCCCGCTCAACCACCCCATGAATACCCACAATTCCTGTCCTCCGGAATCTTCTTTCCCCTCTTCGTGGTCTCCGTGCCCTCCGTGGTTCAGAACATCTTTTTCTCTTTTTACCACGGAGGTCACGGAGGACACGGAGAAAAGACAAACACGGAACAGGAGGCTTTCTGAATGAGCAATGGCAGGAAGATCGATCTGATCGTTACCGACCTCGGCGGGACGTTGGTCAAGACCGATGAGGCGATCATGGCCGCCGTGCGCCGAGCGGCGGGCCAGTTGCAGATCCCCGGAGGCTACGCCGATCCGGTCTACGATGTCTTCGGGACCAGCATCTGGGAGTACATTCACGCCTATCTGCCGGAGGGACACAAGGACCGCACGAACGATTGTCACCAGCGATTCTGGGAGTTGTTCCCGTACGAAGTCCTGGACCAGATTACGCCCTTTACCGGTGTGGAAGAAGCCCTGCACGACCTGAAGCGCCGGGGCATTCGCTTGGCGGTCCTGAGCGGTCTGCGGCTGGAGGCCATTACGAGCATCCTCTCCACGTTGACTCTCAAAGACTGGGACGCGGTCCGCTCCTCCATGCTGTACTCGGCCGCCGCGGGCGACTCCCGGGCCATCGGTATCACGGCCTTGGTCAAGGAGTTCGGCACCCTCCCCGACCGGACGATCTACATCGGTGATACCGACCACGATGTCCGTCAGGCCAAGAAGGCTGGCGTCGTGTCGGCCGTCGTCAAGACCGGCGGCCAGGCCGTCAAGTACCTACACAAAATCCAAGCCCAAAAGCCGCGCTACCTCCTCGATTCCGTCGTTGATCTCGGGCGGGAGGTCTGACCATCGAGGTTCTTCGGCTTGTCAAACCGGCGGACAAGCCCGCTGCCATCTTTACAAGTCGGCCCACCGATGGGTGTTTGTTGTCACTGAGGCCCCTTGAGAGATGTCACGGCGCGATCAAGCTCGGAGAGAACCTCTCCGTTGGCTCCCTGAGCACGAAGGGCGAGCAGGGTCTTTGAGTCCTGCCACAGCCAAAGCACATCGACGATGGTCATCTGCTTAGGCAGGTCTTTCTTCTTCCATAGGGACAGAATCATCTCCCTGTCGCGATCCTGAGGCTTCTTAATCTGCGCCAGCAGGTAGAGCACGTACCAGTCGTCGAGTTCGTGATCAGACAGAGTAGTTCGGATAATTGCGTCGACAGTCTCTGCGGGTACGTCAAGAATTCTACCCACACCATCCGACCGCGCTCCGCGATTCCTGATTATGCGTTGCGTCAAACTATCCAACATCGGAGGTCTTTGCTCCAAAGGCACTCTGGCAAAAAGCTGTTCGTTCATCCGTGCAGGGACCGAGTCATTTCCTCCAGTATGGACGTTCCGCGCGCGCAGGATCCGGCTCTGATCCTCAGCCATTCGACGTGCTAGCACGGGAATTGCCTCGCGCGACCCACAGGCCGCCTCGGCCTTCAACAGGAATGAGACTACCCCGTTGGCGTCAGGGACGCTCTCACGCAGCTTCTGAAGGATAGGCAAGACGTCGGAGTCGCGGGTGTCGACAGCCCGGGCGATCAGCCACTCCGGCCAGCCGTACAATACAGGATGGTCCCATTCATCTGTGGTCGTCTTCGTCACGGCACGGGCAGGCAATTCGCCGATCGCTTTCATCAAGATGCCGGCGAAGGCATGTTTGTTGGCCGGGGTTCCATGCTGTTCGATCCAGTCCGTGATGACATCTGCTTCCGATCGGAGTATCCAACCCTCACCGGACCAGCCGAAGCCGCGATACTCCTTACTGCGGTCGAGAATGCGCGGGAATCTGTCCAACAAGATTCCGCCCAAGTCCGAAAAGCCCGCTTTGGTGAGGGCGATATACGCTTCCATGCGTATCGGCTGGCTGTGATGTCTGGCGCAGCGAACCAGAGTGTCCTCAATAGCCCGATCACGTCCATGCTCCAAGACGATTTCACCCAGTGCCCAAATGCAACCGCGCAGATGCTCACACTGGGGTAACTGGCTGAGCACCACCGCATATTGATTCTGGCCCCGCGGATGGGGCCCTTGGGAGTTCTCCGCCGCCGGCAATCTCCTTTGGAGTTCATTCGCCGACAGCAGCGACAACAGATGAGGAATGCCGGCCGGGTCGCTGTGCCGACCATATTGCGTAGCGGCCTGGCCGATGTGGTCATTTCCACCCAGGGATAGAAGGTTGACGTAGTCCATCTTTTCAAATACCACATCCGACTTCATCTCGCCGGGCTGGAAAACCTTTCTCAATTTCGTGAGATGCCGGACGACGTTCTTCGTGGTTTTTCCTGCGGCGGCCAATGTCGCGAATTCGACGCTGGAGAGGTGCTTCTGGTTCTCCGACGTGATGCGCTGCGGACCCCCGAAGACATCCATCTCCCAGCCTTTCGAAGACCCAACAGGCTGAAAATGGCTTTGGCCTTCAATATAGATCAATTCCTCCACCGGCCCGGCAACGAACTGTGTGAGCCGAAGCGGATAGATGCACTGGGCGGAGGGAAAAGTCATGTCGAGCGGGTCGAGCAGCCCCTGGGCGAGTCTATTCCGTGTGATGTCCGTCAAGGCATCAGGATGGATGCGCGCTGCCACCATCCACCATTTCTCTTTGATGTAGTCCTCCAGGACGGGGACCGCTTTGTCTTCGATGATAAACTGATTGGCGCTGAGCCACCGCAGGACATTTTCGCCACCTGCGGGCTTAAGGAGTGCGACGTCGTAATCGCCGATTCTCCGGCGCCACTGGACTACATCACGCGCGCCCCTCGCGGCAGACCCGCCCCCGATGTCGTCCAGATAAGGGAAGTCCGTGTGCGAGATATCGCTGCGTCGGGTCTCGACGCTCAGCTTCTCAAAAAGGTTGGGATCGCCCTTCGTCACCTTCGGTTCAGCAGGTACGGGGACGATCCAGACCATCTCCTCGGCGGGGCCCTCGTATTTCGTTTGAATCACGAGCTTCTCTTCGGAGCCGTCCCAACGAAGGTAGACCTTCTGTGTAGGCTGGAGGATATCGGCTTGCTTGTTGTACTTCAGGAAGACTTTGCCATCGGCGAGAGCAGCGCTAAGGCATGCCAAGAAGTTGATGCAAACGACTGCGACAAGAAGGCTTTTCGCTTTCACGGTGCACACTCCACCATCCGACACTTCCTCACGAACCGCTGATATCATCATATCAGACAGACCCACCTGCTACCTTCTATCCTACGGTTCTGGTCGAGAATTTCAAGGAAAGCCCGCCGGGAAAGACGCTGGCATGGTGTTGCAGTGGAGAGTATAGTACGGAGCAGCCGGGCCGGGTGGCACGCCCAAGCGGAGCTTGAGCGTGCCTTCCGTGAATAATCGAGCACGGTCAAACGAGTTTGGCCGTGCCACCCAGGATGTAATGTGTGGGGCCGAACCTATGCGCGATAGCTTTGTGGCGAACGAATGACGGGCTGAGACGTGATACTATCGAATATTGAGATTCAGAGAGCGTTGGAGGAGGGGCGGTTGGTGATTGCGCCGGAGCCGTTGCCGCGACGGCCGGAGAAGGGGGGGTATTGTCCCTATGACACCCATGCGGTGGATCTGCGGTTGTATCACGAGATCACGGTGTTGCAGGCGGGACCGTATCATTACGATATGGTGGAGCGCGGGACGCTGTCGGAGGTCATTGCGCGGCATTCGCAGCGATTCACACTGACGGAGGACAAGCCCTATCCGCTCAAGCCGCACCAGTTCATTCTCGGGCGGACGCTGGAACGCGTTGAGCTGCCGACGAATATGGGGACGCCGCACCTGGCCGCGCGGATCGAGGGTAAGAGCAGCCGGGCCCGCTGCGGCCTGATGGTCCACTTCACCGCCCCGACCGTCCATCCCGGCTGGGCCGGGCCGCTGACGCTCGAAATGATCAATCTTGGGCCGATGACGCTCATTCTCCGGCCCGGCATGCCCATCGCGCAACTCATTATTGAGGAGGTCCGCGGCGAGATCTTCCTCAATCCCAGCGAGTTCCACGGCCAGTCCACGCCCGAAGGCCTGGTGTAGGGCAGACTTGACTCTGACAGCCGGGGCGAGTAGTCTCATCCCGACGTTGGCAGGAATCTGGGACCTGCCGAGTGGCTGAATCCAGATATACACGTGAGAGACCGTTGCGATGAGAAGGCTCCTACGAGCGATCGTGTTTCTTATCACCCTTGTGGTTGTTCTGGCCGTGGCTGGCGGCGTGGTCGCGATTCTGTTCACCGACAAGGCGGTTAAAACGGTAGTGGAGAGGGCCGGCACGAAGACCCTGAATGTACCCGTGCAGGTGGGCAAGGCGAACGCTTCGCTTCTGTCGGGAGATGTGCGGCTGCAGGACATCACCATCGCGAATCCGCCCGGCTACCAGGGGGCGGCCCTGGTGAGACTGCAGCGTGTGGATCTTCAGGCTGATGTCGGATCGGTGTTGGGCAAGCAGGTGCTCATCAAAGATATGAAGCTCCAGAACATGGAAGTGTTTATCGAGCAAAAGGGCTTGCAGAACAACCTCTACCAGGTCATCAAGCCTCTGCGGGAGCCGCACGAGCCCACCGGCAAGGGCCTGGTTATCGACAATTTGGAGATCACGGACGTGACGGTGCACGCCGGTCTGACGGCCCTGCCCGGCCAGACGCCGAGCGTGGACCTGAAGCTTGCCTCCATTCGCATGGTCGATGTGGGCCGCAACGAGAAGGTGGACACCGCTGTATTAATCAGCAAGATTCTGCTGGCGGTGGCCGCCGGGATCGCGGAGCAGGGTGGCGGCATCCTGCCCAAGGAGACCCTCGGCGACCTCGGCTCGATCCTCGACAAGACGCTCGATCTCGGCAAGATCATCTTCGGCCCCGGCCAGACGTCCGACGGCCGGCAGAAAGACAGTCTCGGCAAGGACGCGATGGACGGGATCAAGGACCTGTTCGGGGGCAAAAAGAAGCAGTAGAGAAGCGGCGGGCATGCTACAATAGACTGTTGTTGCACCCTTTGACGGTGGAGCTGTGGTTCTCGGGGAGCTATGCCGGCGAATCTGACACCAGTCTACTACGAGGCGGAAGACCGGTTCCGTAAGGCCGCGACCAACGAGGAGAAGATCGCGGCCCTAGAAGAGATGCTGTCCGTGATGCCCAAGCACAAGGGCACCGATGGCCTGCGGGCGGACCTCCGGCGCAAGCTCAGCCAGCTCAAGGAAGCCGCCACCCAGAAGAAGGGGGGCAAGCAGGTCGACATTTTCCACGTGCCGCGCAGCGGCGCTGGACAGGTCGTTCTGCTGGGCCTGCCCAATACCGGCAAAAGCAGCATCGTGGCGACCCTGACCAAGGCCAAGGTGGTCGTCGCGGATTTCCCGTTTGCGACGCAGATCCCGGTGCCGGGCATGGTCCGGTACGAGGACATCCAGATCCAGCTTGTGGACATGCCGCCCATCACGGCGGATTACTCCGCGCCGGGCCAGGTCGGGACCTATCGCAACTGCGATATCATCGCGGTGGTGCTCGATCTGTCGCAGGATATCGAGGAGCAGTGCCTGGTCCTGTTGGACTTCCTCGAATCGCGCAAGCTGCTGATGGACGAGCAGACACCCGCCGCGGACGACCAGGGCAATACCCTGGGCAAGAAGGCGGTGTGCCTCTGCACGAAAGCCGACCTGGCTCCGGCAGGGGCTTTCGAATTTGCCAGGAAGTCGTTCGACAAACCCATCGAATATCTGAAGCTCTCGACCCAGACGGGCGAGGGCCTCGACAAGCTGGGGGAGCTTCTCTTCCGGAAGTTGAACATCATTCGCATCTACGCCAAGCCGCCCGGCAAGCCGGCGGACATGGAATCGCCCTTCACACTGCCGGTCGGTACAACGGTCCAGGACCTGGCGCTGGCGATCCACCGCGAGCTGGCCCAGAAGCTCAAGTCCGCCCGCATCTGGGGCACCGGCGTCTACGACGGCCAGAGCGTCCACCTCACGCACGTCCTGCACGACAGGGACATCGTCGAATTGCACTTTGCATAGCTGATCCGAGCAGGAACCGCCTCCGGAGCGTGGACCGGTTCCAGAAGCTCGCTGGACAGAATGGTGCTTTCGCAACGCAGCGGTATAATCGGGTACGAGATAGAAGGATAGAGCATGATCGCAACAGTAGAGCAGAAAGAAAAGATCAAGAGTGACTTGGCCGCTCGTCTGAGTCGGGAGAGAGAGGTCTGCAAAGTGATCGTTTTTGGTTCGTTTCTGACGAGCGGGGCACCGAACGATTTGGATGTGGCAATCTTTCAGAATAGCGACGAGCCATACTTGGCATTGGCGATGAAATACCGCCGGCTGTTGCGGCCCATCGCCGATCAGATTCCCATCGATGTAATTCCCGTGCGACCGAACGCGGCTGGCAGCCAGTTCCTGACGGAGATCTGCAAAGGAGAGGTCATCTATGAGCGATGAAGCATCCGTATGGCTCCAGTATGCTCGTGAGAACCTGCAGGTTGCTCAGATGACCCTGGAATCTGGTTTGCTGAACCCGTGCCTGCAAAACGCCCAGCAGGCTATCGAAAAAGCGTTGAAGGGGGTCCTTGTTTGTCGGAACATGCCGCTGAAGCGGACCCACAGCATCCGCGATCTCAACCGTGATTTGCTGAGGGACGGATGGGAGACGAATCTGGCTGAGGAGGATTGCGAATTGTTGGATTCGATCTACGTTAGCTCCAAATACCCACTGGATTCGGTCTTGCCACACTCGCTGCCTGACCTCGACATCTGCCGGCGATGTGTGGAGCTTGCGAATCAGACGGTCATCTTGGCCGAGAGCGTCATCGAAACGTGAGTGTCCTGACAGGAGCATGAGGGGCTATGAAGACGATGGGCAGCACAAGGTTATGGATTGTTCTGGTCCTCGCAACCGTGATTTGCGGCCAAGGATGGGCGGCTAAGGGGGGCGGCAAGGTCGTGACCTACGCCGCGCCGGCGGGCGAGACCCTGTCGATGGACTACAAGGTGGAGGCAGGGGGACAGAAGGTGGACGTCTACACGGCCCGCGTGCTCGATCCGCCGTTTGCGGGCAAGCAGTACAACTACGGCGGGCCGTATTCGTTTGCCAATTTCGATATGCGCGGGGCTGTCACGGTCAGGATCACCTCCGAGCGGTTGCTGCGCAATACCGTCATTCGGCCGGAGTCGGCCACGGTACGGATGGTTGTGGTGGACGATCATACGCTGGGTCTGATGCTGGATCGGCCGTGCAAGTTCAGCGTGGAGCCGGACGGCAAGAAAGGGCCGCTGCTGCTGTTCGCCAATCCCCTGGAGACCGATGCCCCGAAGCAGGGCGATGCCAACGTGGTCTACTTCGGTCCCGGCGTGCACAAGCCGGAGAAGATCGCGCTGGAGAGCAACCAGACCCTGTACCTGGCGGGCGGGGCGGTCGTGAAGGCGGAGGTCCTCGCCACCGGCTCGAACATCAAGATTCGCGGCCGGGGGATTCTGGACGGCTCCGACTGGGAATGGCGCAAAGGGCCGATCGGGAATCTGATCGCGATTCGCAACTGCACCGACATCGAGGTGCGGGACATCACGCTGCGCGGGTCGTCCCACTGGACCATCGTGCCGCGGAACAGCCGCAATGTCACGATCCGCAACGTGAAGCTCTGCAATTCCCGTGTCCAGAACGATGACGGGATCAATCCGTGCAATTCGCAGGATGTCCTGATCACCGACTGCTTCATCCGCAGTGACGACGATTGCGTGGCCCTCAAGGGCCTCGACTTCACCGGGGCCAACAGCAACGTGGAGCGGATCACCGTGGAGAACTCGACCCTCTGGTGCGACCGGGCCCGCATCTTTCTACTCGGCCACGAGAGCCGCGCTGCGTACATGCGCAATGTGACCCTGCGGAACCTCGACATCATTCACTTCACGATGACCGCGTTCCTGTACGAGCCCGGCGAAGATATGCGGCTGGAGGATATCACCGCCGAAGACATCCGTATCAACGGCGAAGGCCAGAGGGAGTTCATCCGTCTGCGGCCGACGGTGAATCAGTACATGCGCAAAAAGGTCCCCGGCTTCATCAAGGGCATACGATTCAAAAACGTGACCATAGAAGGGAAAACCGGCGAGTACCTGGTGCAGATTCAAGGCGCTGATCCCGAGCACGATGTCCAGGATGTGACCTTGGAGAACGTCTCCATCCTGGGCGAAAAGCTGACACGCGAGTCCAACCGGGTCAAGATCGGCGAGAACGCGAAGGACATCCGGTTCGTGCCCTAGGCCTGATACGGATTCGGAGGAACCTGTGCGCGGCAGGGACTCTGGCATCCTTCGCTACGCTCAGGATGACAAGGGAGCCTTTATCCGTTACCGGTCTGTCAGACGTTGTTATGGCCGTGGGAAGCCGAGGTCGTGGCCGGGGTGCGTGGCGAGACCGATCTGCTCGACGCCTCCTTTGCGGCCGTTGTACCAGAGCAGCCAGCGGTCACTCGTGCTGTCGAAGAGGGCGAACGGCTTGTAGCAGGCGTCGGCGTCCCAGGCGCCGGCAACGGGAAAGAGGATCGGATTGGCGGGATGGCGCTGCCAGCCGGTGATGCCGTCGCGCGAGCGGGCCAGGCCGATCTGGGCGCGGTTCTCATCGTGAAAGCCGATGTAGAACATGATATACCAGTCCCCGGCCGGAATGACTTGGCAGGCGGTGACCTTGTGTTGCTCCCAAGGGTTGCGCGGGTCGGCGGCGAAGATTGGGTTGTCCTTGTACTTGGTCCAATTGATCCCATCGCTGCTGGTGGCGTACCCAACGGCGTTGGGCTCGTACTGCTCGCCTGCCGAGTACCACATGCGGTACTGGCTGGTCTTCTCATCCCACAGCACGTGCGGGCACATGACGGCCACTCCTTCCCAGCGTAACTCGGGCGATAGCACCGGCTTGACTGACATGCGTGTCCACGTCCGGCCGTCCGGACTGGTCGCGTAGCCGATCCACGATTGCTTGGCGCTTTGGCCCGTGTACCACATGTGATACGCGCCATCGCGCTTCACGACGGCGGGGCGGTTGATGCGGCCTTCCCAGTCGGAGCCACGATTGGGGCCCAGGACGATCTGCGGCTCGCTCCAATGGACGCCATCCCGGCTTTCCGTCAAAGCGACCGAATCCTTCGGCCGCCAGGAGAACCACATGCGGTACAGATTGTTCTCCTGGAGCATCGTCACATCGAAACAGGTACCGAGACGGCCACCCAGGACGGGATTTCCCTCGTATTTATGCCAGCCCGCCGCGGCTCCTTCCGTGCGGACGGGGGAAGAAAGCGTTCCCGTGACTCGCCCCAGAGAATCCGCCTGAGCGATCTGGCGGCCCTCCGCGAACACGCGGAGCCCTTTGCCTCGACCATACTTTTCGCCCGTCTTATCCCAAAGGATGGTAAGAATCCGGCCATGATAGAGGGCATTATCCAGACAGAACCAATCCCAGGTATCCGGCGGGACGAGGGGATTGACCTCGACCGTGTCGTCGGACCGGGGGCGCAGGCCCACCAGGCCGCTGATGACCAGGTCGCCGTAGGTCGAATGATTGTAGTCCTTGCCGCGTTCTTTGCCGCCTTTGCCGGCGTCCCAGGTGCCGTTCTTCCAAGTCTTCAGTCGCGTGCGGGAGAGCCAGTCGCCGGTCTGCGGATTGAGGTTCTCGTCGATCCACGGCACGATTCGGCCATCGTCGCGCCGGAGGCTGTGGCTCCTGGTATAGATCGTCAGCAGCTTCAAATAATCGGCCTTGGTCACGATGTCCTGCCGGTAGTTATTCAGCACATTGGCCAGGGCGGTCAGCGTGACGGATGTCGCGTAGGGCCAGCTTGGCCCGTTCCACTGGCATTCATGCCCCTGGTAGGAGACGGCGAACTTCGGATGCCTTTGCTCGGCCGTGGTTGGGCCGAAGGGAGCATAGAAGCCCTGTGGATCCATAAGCTGCTTCCACGCTTGCTCGTAGCCTTGGTCGGGCAGGTTGAAGTACCAAGGTGTGTAGCCGTGCAATTCCCGCACGTCCACGAGGCTTTGCTTGTTGCGCGGGAGGGTCTTGAAGAACTCGGCGTCACGATCCCATAGCTTGCTCTGGACCAGCGTCTTGATGTGCTCGGCTTTTGCACGGAACATCTTCGCGACGCTGTCGCGGCCCGCGAGGGCGGCAATCTTCGCAATCGCCATGGCATCGCCGTACAGGTAGGAATTGATCGTGGCCCGCTTGCCGCTGCCGCCGATGGAGACCTCCATGCCATCGCGGTCGTCGATCTGCCAGAACAGGCCATCCGGTTCCAACCGGCTCTTTTCCCATTCTTCGTAGCTGCGGATCAGGTCGGGCAGAAGCCCGATCAGGAAGTCCTTGCCCCCCGTCACCTGGAATCGCGCCCAGAGGGCATCGGCGGCCCAGAAGCTGTAGCTGCGGACGGCACCGCCTTTGCGGAACCAGAAGGTGGCGTAGTCGTTCAGGTACCGGGGATCGCGGAGCCAGCGGCCTTCATAGATATGATGTCCCGCCGCACAGTTGATCGTGTTGTACTTGCCCGCCCAGCCCACCGGCGGGAGGAATTCCGTGATGACAAAGCCCTCCGGCGTGCTCTTGATATGCTTGCGGTACGTCCACCAGCGGAAGTAGTACGTCCGCTCGATATCCTTGTCCGGGCACTCGAATAGCGGCATGTTCGCCCGGAGAAACTGCCACGCCTGGGCGTTCGGGATGTGCTGGACGTACAACTCCTCGTCGTCGCGGTTGAACCGGTCAACGTAGTGTTGAAACGCCTCAGGTTTGAGGACGGATTCGCCTTGTGCGTCCGCGCGACCGCCGGCGAGAAACACAGCGGTTGCCATGACCAGGACGAAGGGACGCATCACCGTTCTGATTGGGGAGGTAGTTGGATTCATATTCGCCTGACCCGAAATCCAAGCCTGTTTTACCTTTCATCATCGAAAATGACGACATGCCGGCGCCCCACGGGGCACGGACACAAGATACGCCCAAGGGCGGTCGATGAGAAGCCCAAATCTCGGGCTGTCAACGCGGCGTACGACCGCTCTGCGGGCGTTCTTGTTTCCGGGGCGCATCGAATCTGCCAATCTTTTTTGCCCAAGCCTGCCGGCCTGTGAACGAGGCGGGCTCATCGCGCGTAAAACCATCATGCGAGGCTCTTGAAAAAACGGGTCGGCGCGGGTATCTTGATGTATCCGAGAAGCCCTTTCGGTGGCAAGTGCAGGGCTTTGGAAGAGACGCTCTCGATCGCTTCTTGTTGTTTGGGCTCATGAGGCGCTTTGGTGGCTGGGCGAGTCGCGCATGAGGGTCGGGCCTCCCCAGTGTTTCATAGGGAGAGCAAGGCATGAGCATCGATACAGATCGCGAGAGAACTGACGGAGGAAGACAAGGACGGCGCACGGTCGAGCGACTGACTCCGGCCGCAAAG
>JAMCWO010000052.1 GCA_023481165.1 Planctomycetota bacterium
GGTACGTTGTCTGGTCCATGGCTACTCCTTCAAATTGTGAATAATCGGCTGGCCTGATGGTACCTGCCATCAGGCCGGAGTAGCCATCGCTTTTCTCTCAACCTTCAACTATCGATGGGACAACCTCCTTCCCTCCGGTCCGACAACAGAAGAACGAGCCACGCAAGCAGGAGGCACATATGTCTGGAAACGAGGCGAGGATCTATTTTGCGGCACCGCTTTTTACCCAGGCCGAATGGCAATGGAACGCAGCACTAGCAGCGAAATTACGCAGTCTCCATTTCGAGGTTGTTTTGCCACAAGAACGAGCAACTCCAATGCTGATGGGCAGTGAGGCCTTTGATAGTAGGGCCCTGTTTCTGGGTAACGTTGCAGATATTGAACGCATTGATGTTCTGGTCGCGGTGCTGGATGGCGCGGATGCAGATTCGGGGACGTGTTGGGAGTGCGGCTACGCGCACAAGGCGGGGCGACCCGTCATTGGCCTAAGGACCGACCTACGTGGTGGGGGCGATGATCCGAAGGCCGCTACGAATCTCATGCTGTCCGAGAGTTGTTCCCAATTCATAACGATTCCTCCTGAGAAGAGGGATGACATCTCCTGGGTGAGCAAACAAATAGTCGAGGCTGTCCGTATCGCGAGGGGAGCCATCGGGGAAAGCCGTCCTGGTTCGCCGTTACTGTGATCTTTAACGGATCTTCTGGATCTGCCAGCATCAGCCAACAATTCCGCCGACACCCTGAAAATCGCCGGTCAAACCCGGCAGACAGTCGCGGATGAAATGCCGCATAGGCGAGCATACAATTGCCCGGGTATTCAAGGCAATCGCCTGTCCCATCCTCCAAGTGCAGGAACTCTTGAGACCTCCGCGCATTAGCTGACCCACGACGAGAAAATCTGGTTTTCGCGCCCATTTGCTGGTCTATTGTCAGTCTTGGTAGTGAAAAAGGGCTTCCGCCGGATGTTTTCGGATGATGGAAAGCAAACCTGACAGCGTGTTGGTCGAGCAGGCCGCCAAGGGCGATGGCGAGAGCTTCACGGAGCTCTGCCGGCGCTACTACGGGGCGATGGTGGCCATCGGCCATGCGATCATCCGGGATCGGCACTTGGCGGAAGATGCCGCCCAGCAGGCGTTCGCCAAGGCGGCAGTGAACCTGCCGAAGCTCCGGCGGGCGGACCAGTTCGGCCTGTGGCTGGCGGCCATCTGCCGCAATGAGGCCAAGGACCTGGCGCGGGCCCGCCGGGAGCCGCCCGTGGCCGAAGAGCCGGCGGTTGTGGAAGGCGGGGCGGACTCGGGCGAGTCTGATAAAATCGTGCGGGAGGCCCTGAGCCGCCTGCCGGCGGAGGCGAAAGAGGTGATCTATTTGCGGTTCTACGATGGCCTGTCCTACGACCGGATCTCGGCGGTCTTGGGCATCTCCGAACAGGCGATCAATGGCCGGTTGCGACGCGCTAAGAAGAGACTGGCACAGTACTTACGGCGCAGCGGCTTCGATGAGGTGGACCTATGAGCGAGCGTAAAGACGAGAAATGGCTCGATGAGCAGCTTCAGCGGGTGGTCGACGGTGCGACGCCGGTGTTCGATGCCCAAGCGTGGAAGCAGAAGTACACAACGGAATATGAGGCCCTCTTGGCCGGGGGCGAACAGCCCGTAGGGTGGGGCTTGCCCCACCCCACAATGCGGATTCTCAGAGGTCCGTTTGTCAAGCTGGCCATCGCGGCGGCGGTCCTGGCGACGGCCGGTGTTCTGCTCGTCGGACGATTCGCGCCCACGCCGGTGCAGCCGGTGCCCGCTACGGCTCCGCCATCGGCGGCCCAGATGGTCAGCATGATTTCGCTTTCCGCCGCATTTCGGCAGGGGGGGATGGAAGGATTGGACAAGCAGTGCGATCGAGCGCTCGAAAAGTTGGGACCGCGGCCCAACCGTATGTCGATGCAGGAGCTACTCAAAGATCTCAACGGCAAAGGATAGGAAAGGGCGAACATATGAAAGCAACTACCGGTTTGATGATGGCCGTGGTCACAGGCGCGTTCTGTGCGTGTGTCGGTCCGGTCACTGCGGTGGCGGCATTGCCCCCGGACCCGGACAACGCGGCGCTGCTCTACTACCAGGCCTTCCTCCTGGTTCCACAGGACGACGGCGCCGGGGCGGACATGAAGGCGGACGTGGCCACCGGCAAGATTCCCCCGAACGACCAAATGAAGGAATACCTGAAGAAATGCCGGGACGCGATCGACTGCGCGCTGAGCGCCTCGCAATTGCAGCGCTGCGATTGGGGTTTGCAGTACTCGAAGGGATTCTCCGCGGTGTTCCCGCACCTGGCTCAGGTCCGATCGTTGTCCTTCCTGATCTTGGCGGATGCGAGGGTTCTGGCGGCCGAAGGCGATTATCGGCAGGCCCTGGAACGGTGCCTGGCAGCCTACCGGCTGGCGGGACACGTGGGCGACGAGGTGTTCATCTCATTCCTGGTGGCCGTGGCGGTCGACGCCCAAGCCAACAAGTGCGTGACGGCTATCCTGAGCGAGATGCCGGCGGATGTCGATATGCTTGCGTGGCTGAAGGGGCAACTCGCCTTGGCGCCGGTGGGCACGCTGACCGCCGAAAGGTCGATGGCCATCGAAAAAGAGGTGTCGCTGCGGGCCCTGCAGCCGGAACGGATGGACGATCTGCCCGGAATCCTGGCCCAATCCGAGGGTGCGGAGGTCGAGAAGATTCGTAAGACGCTCACCGAGCCCTTGCTGGCACAGGCCCGGGAGCACTACTCGAAATACATGGACTCCGCCTTGGCCGTCCTGAGCGGGAACAATCCCTACACGGAATCCTACGCCAAGCTCCAGGGACTGGCAAGTCAGATGGAACAGGCGGCCGTCCGGGACCCGGCGGTGGCTCTAGTGAAGGCCCTGGCGCCGACCGTGCTGCGGGTCTACGTTCTGCAGACGCGCTACCAGGCGGACTTCAACGCCCTCCGGGCGGCGCTCGATGTGTACCTCGCGAAGGCCGGTGCGGGTCGTTTGCCGACCAGCCTCCCGGCCGCCGCGCCGCGCGACCCCTATACCGGCGGCGAATTCAAGTATCAGCCCACGGGCAACGGCTTCGTCCTGCGCTGCGGGGCCAAAGACCTCGACAAGAACGAGGTCCGCCAATACGAGTTCAAGGTGAAGTAGACGGGCGAAGAGGAATGGTATTATGTGAAGGGGCAGACCCATGAACACCTCAAAGGGAATTCCGTTGCTTGGTCTTGTGGTCTTAGGCAGTGTGGCTCTCCTGAGCTGTGCCAAGAAAGTGCCCGAAGAGCCGCGGAGCGGCATACTTACCATCGAGCCCTTGGTGGGTGTCGGTCCTGTTCGGTTCGGTGCGTCCAAGGAAGAGATTGTCCGATCCTTCGGGCTTCCCGATCATGAGGCGTCAGAAACGGACTTGAATTACGTGGCTTCCAAGGGTCTGGCATTCGAGATGCGTCCCCAAGGTGGCCTCCAGAAGATCAAGTGCTGGTCCACGGATTCTTCGCGGAAACTTCCCTTTGCCGTGACGACTTTCTCCGGCACGACCAAAGAGGGCATTGGGATGGGGGCCACGCGTGAGCGAATCGTCGCTGCCTATGGCCCGCCGGACAAGACCGATGCCAAGGGGGACGTTGAGAACCTCTACTACGATACGCTGAAGGCCAAATTCACCCTTCGGCAGGGGGCCCTCGCCTCCATCGTCCTGGACGCCCCGGAGTAAAGATCCCATTTCACCGGATGCTCGTTGCGCCAGGGTGTCTGTGCTGAGTCATCAAGCCGGGCCATATCGCGGCCCGGCTTGGTCTTGCGCCCGGAGCAGTCACGAGTTTCCGACAAGCCGGTTGTATTTCCGGCGACGCGGAAGCATAATCAATGGCTATGATGCCGTTGGAGAGAAAAGAGGATGTGCAGCCCGTGTGTCCGCACTGCGAGACCGAGCTGCCCAAAGTCTGGATGCGGGAGCTCGAAAGCGTGCTCGGCAGGCGGTATATCTACTTCTGCCCGAACTGCCGCAAAGTGCTGGGTGTCTCCCATCGCAAAGGCTTCTGGATGGGCTGACCGCCGCCGCATCATGCCCTGTTGACCTCCTTTGATGGCACCACCGTGGAAGCCGGTCGCATGTCTTCGCGCGTTTCTTGAGGAAACCCGTTGACAGCCTTTCGTGCGGCCGGTACAATTCCTCGGCTTTTGGGAAGGGACTCCAGACGCGATGACCCGCGTTGGGGACCCAAGCCCCTCCAGAGCATCTGACAAGACTCAGCGTACGTGCTGGATGGTTGAGGCCCGCCGCTTGCAAGTGCGATGGGCCGGCAGGTACGCAGGGGGACCATAACCCGGAAAACCTCTTGCGTGGTGAGCCTGCGTGCGCAGTGCGAAGGCCCGCGTAACCAAGGAGAAGACACGATGGCGACACCGGTCGAAAAATGGGTGGAAGAACAGGCCCGCTTGGCCAAGCCGGACAAGATCTATTGGTGCGACGGCTCGGAACAGGAGGCGCATAAGCTCATCGAGATCGGCATGAAGCAGGAGAAGATCGGGGCCCACCCGATCTTTCAGGAGTTGAACCAGAAGACCTGGCCCACCGCCTACCTGCACCGCAGCCACCCCACGGATGTCGCCCGCACGGAACAGTTGACGTTCGTCTGCCATCCCGAGAAGGACCAAGCCGGCCCGAACAACAACTGGATGGCCCCCGCCGAGGCGAAAGAGAAACTCACCAAGCTGACCGACGGCTGCATGCGCGGCAAGACGATGTACGTGCTGCCGTACATGATGGGCCACCCCGACTCGCCCTACGCCAAGTCGTGCGTCCAGATCACGGACGTTAGTTACGTTGCCGTGAGCATGCGCATCATGACCCGCATGGGCAAGCAGGTCCTCGACAAGATCGGCAACAGCGACAACTTCGTCAAAGGGCTGCACTCCGTCGGGGATTTCGATCCGAACCGCCGCCTCATCATGCACTTCCCGCAGGAGAGTCTCGTCTGGAGCATCGGCTCCGGCTATGGCGGCAACGCCCTGCTCGGCAAGAAGTGCTTCTCGCTGCGGATCGCCTCGTGTCTCGGCCAGCGCGAGGGCTGGCTGGCCGAGCACATGGTCGTCATGGGCATCCAGGACCCGCAGGGCAAAATCACCTACATTACGGCGGCCTTTCCCTCCGCCTGCGGCAAGACCAATCTGGCCATGCTCGAATCGGCCCTGCCCGGCTACAAGATCTGGACGCTCGGCGACGACATCGCCTGGCTGAATATCGGTCCGGATGGCCGGCTCTACGCGATCAACCCGGAGACGGGCTTTTTCGGCGTCGCGCCGGGGACCTCGATGAAGACCAACCCCAATATGGTGCGGACGCTCAAGGCAGCCAAGTTCTACCCGACGCTCTTCACCAACGTCGGGCTCGATCTCGATAAGAACGAGCCTTGGTGGGAAGGTGCGGACGGGGCGGTGCCCCAGCGCGTGGCCGACTGGCAGGGCAAGCCCTGGACGCCGGGCCAGGAGGGCAAAGCCGCGCATCCGAATTCCCGCTTCACGGTCTCCCTGTACTGTGCCCCGACCCTGTCCAAAGAGTTCGACAATCCCAAGGGCGTGCCGATCTCGGCGATTCTGCTGGGCGGCAAACGGACGCAATTGATCCCCCTGGTGACCGAGGCCTGCGACTGGGCGCAAGGCGTATTCTTCGGAACGCGTACCGGCTCGGAGACGACGGCGGCGGCGGCCGGCCAGACCGGTGTGCTCCGCCGCGACCCCATGGCGATGCTGCCGTTCTGCGGCTACAACATGGGCGACTACTTCGGCCACTGGCTCGACATGGGCCAGCGCCTCAAGCACCCGCCGAAGATCTACGCGGTCAACTGGTTCCGGACGGACGAGAACGGCAAGTTCATCTGGCCCGGCTTCGGCGAGAACATCCGCGTTCTCAAGTGGGTCCTGGACCGCGTGAACAATCGCGTCGGGGCCAAAGAGACGCCCATCGGCCTGGTCCCGAATCCGGGCGATATCGACCTTTCGGGTCTGAATATCCCCCAGGAGAAGTTCGCGAAGCTCTTCGACATCGATCGGCAGGGCTGGCAGGGCGAGGTGCAGGACATGGACAAGTTCTTCACCCAGTTCGGCGACCACCTCCCCGCCGAGATCCGCCGCCAGCGGGACACCCTGGCCAAGACGCTGGGATGAGCACGCGCCCATCTTCTTTGTCTCTGACTGATTCGAGGCCCACCGCCGGCAACCGCGGTTGGCCTCGCTCGTTGTGAGCACGCACTGCCGACCGTTGTCGTACAGCTACTCACAATCTTGGGCCAAAGTTGGTAAGGTGACCAGGGTGCTGTTCTCGATTTCGTGTGTCGCGGTGTTCAGGGCTTGGGCTTTGGTTTAGGCTTCACGGGGACGAATCGTGCGGTGAGCTTGCCATCGGCGAGATCGAAGCTCTGGAGGCGGACCCATTTGTCCTCGACGCGCAGGACCGGCTCGAACGGTTCGTCGTTGAACAGGGAGGCTACCGCCTTTGTCCGCCAATCCTCCCTGTCGATCGGCAGGGATTCCACGCGCTCGCGGTACATCTTCTTGGCAATCGGCTTGACGATGAGCGTGACGGGTATCGCTCCGACTTTGACCTTATCGAGAAGGAGGGTGAGGTTGCCCTGGTCGTCCATTTGCGGCTTGAGCTCAACGGTGATGACGAGTTCCTGGCCCTCGACCGTGGTGGTCCCCATCAGCACGATGCGACCGGGCGTGAAGAATACCTGCGGGGCTGAGAGCTTGACGCCGCCCGATTCCTGCGACCAGTTCAAACGCCCCAGTGCTTCATTGAGAGCCTGGTCGAGCACGACCATTTCGAACGGCTGCTGGTTCTGGGCGCCGTTGTAGAACTTGGACGACAGATCGCGATGGAGATAGGGATCGACCTGTTGGCCGTCGGGGTTCGGATCGGCCGGTGCGGCGGGATGGTACTGCGACGGCTTGTGCAGGAACAGGAGAATCATCACGGCGGCCACGACCAGATCGACCGCCAGCCAGACCAGGAGCTTCTTGCGTCTCGATGTCTTCCTCTTTTCCAAGGACTGCTCCAACAACTTTCCCGGAAACCGTCTTCCTAGCCGAATTCTGTCTTGCCCGATGATACCCGGACGATTATAGTGGTCCGCACGTTTGGTACAAAGAACTTTGTTGCCGGACCGGGGCAGGTGAGACTTGTCGGCCATGTACACCGGAGCTGACGGAGCAGTGCCCTCCGGTGGTCTGTATGCGATGCGTGGAAAGGAAGGTTCTTCGGTTTATGGCAAACCACTTTGCAGACCGGCTGTACGAGGCCGTGCAGTCCAAGAAAACGTCGCTGGTGATCGGTTTGGACCCCGTCTATAGCCGCCTGCCGCCGACGATCCGGGCCCATCGTCAGATGAACGACGAGTTCGATGCGGCTGCGGCCGTCGATGCCATCTTCGATTTCTGCACGCAGGCGATGCGGATCGTCGCGCCGATCGTGCCCGCCGTGAAGATCAATATCGCGTACTTCGAGAGATATCTCTGGGAGGGTCTGGAGTCGTACTACGCCCTGATCAGCGAGGCGGACGATCTGGGGCTGGAGATCATCGGCGACGTGAAGCGCGGCGACATCGGACACACGGCGGAGATGTACGCCGTGGCCCACCTGCAGAACTCCGAGCTGACCGGCATGGAAGATGTGCTGGCCCCCGATGCCATCACGGTCAACGGCTACGCCGGAGCCGATGGGATCGAGCCGTTCGCCAAGATGGCGGCGGAGGAGGGAAAAGGGCTGTTCGTCCTGGTGCGCACGAGTAATCCTTCGGCGGCGGTGATTCAGGATTTCCGCGATGCCCAGGGCCAGGCGCTCTATGAAAAGGTGGCGGAGGTCGTAGCTCAGATCGGGTCCCGGCCCGAGCTGGTCGGCGAGAAAGGGTACAGCGACATCGGGATGGTCGTGGGGGGCACCTCTCCCGACACGACGACGACGCTCCGGACCAAGTACGACAAGACCTGGTTCCTCGTCCCCGGCTACGGGACCCAGGGGGCGGCGGCGGCGGATTGCATCCGGTTCTGCAAATCCGACGGCACCGGGGCGCTGATCAACGCCTCCCGCTCGATCATCTACGCCTACGAGAAGCCGCAATACAAGGACCAATTCGGCGAGGACTGGAAGAAGTGCGTCGAACAGGCGGTCATCGACGCGAAGATCGACTTGGCCCAGGCGATGCAGACGAAACTCTAACGCGCAGGCCGGGTTGGAGGCTGCCGGTCGTCCGCGTTTGGCTCCAAATGTTGTATGCGCAAGGATGCCTTGACGGCACATGATTCATTATCCTCCGGCCCACCTGCTGTCGGGCCGATGTTCGACCGCATCGCGCCCACGTACGACCTCCTGAACCACCTGCTGTCCTTGGGGCGGGATTACGCCTGGCGCCGCAAGGTGACCCGGCAGCTTGCGGGTGCAGGGCCTCTGAACCTCCTCGACTTGGCCACGGGCACCGGGGACTTGCTGATCTCCCTGCTGCGGCGCTGTCCGGCCATCGCAAAGGCGACGGGCCTGGATATCTCCGAACGCATGTTGGACCTGTGTCGGGAGAAGCTCCGGGTGCAGGGGTTGGCACAGCGAGCGGAGCTGGTCTGTGCCGATGCCTCGGCGATGCCGTTTCCCGAAAGCGCGTTCCATGTCGCGACGATGGCATTTGGGATTCGCAATACGGCCAATGCCGCCGCGACTCTCGCAGAGATCTATCGTGTCCTGAAACCCGGGGGTATGGCTCTGATCCTGGAATTCTCACTGCCGCGAAACCGCGCGGTGCGGTGGTGCTATCTGAAGTACCTGCGGTCGGTGGTCCCCTGGATCGGAGCCGTGATTTCCGGTGACAGACACGCTTACCGGTACCTCGATGAGTCAATCGAGGGCTTCCATCAGCCGGAAGCCTTCTCCTCTCTCATGCAGCAAGCGGGATTTCACGCGGTCTCGGTGATCCCGTTGACTTTGGGTGTGGCCTCGATCTACAAAGGGACGAAATAGACCGTAGGGTGGGCTGTGCCCACCAATTCCGGTGTCAGGGATATGGGGCATGGTGGGCACAGCCCACCCTACGAATTGGTGAGATATGGCGGCAACGTTGACCGGGAAGAAGGTCCTCATCATGGGTTTGGGCCGTTTCGGTGGGGGGGTGGACGTTGTCCAGTACGCGGCCCGGGCCGGGGCACGTGTGGTTGTAACAGACAAGGCGGCGCCGGAGAAGTTGGCGGATTCCCTGGAACAGTTGCACGACTTGGCGGACGTGGAATACCATCTGGGCCGGCACGATTCCCAGGATTTTGCGACCGCCGACGTGGTGATCGCCAACCCGGCGGTCCCGCCGGACAATGAGTTTCTCCAGATCGCCCGCCGCAACGGCCGGACCATCGCCTCGCAGGTCGGCCTGTTTTTTCAGTCCTGTCCGGCGCCGATTATCGGTATCACCGGCGCCAACGGCAAAAGCACGACCACGACCCTGACGGCGCACCTGCTCGAAAGAGCGGCATCGCCGCGCCCCTACGACAAGGTCTGGCTCAGCGGCAATATCGGGGATCGGCCCTTGCTGACCATTCTCGACCGGATCGGCCCGCGCGATGTGGTCGTCCTGGAGATCTCCAGCTTTCAGATCGAGCAATTGACGCAGGTCCGAAAAGCGCCGCACGTCTCTCTGCTGACGAACCTGACGCCGAACCATCTGGACCGCTACGGCACGTTCGAGGCGTATTGTGCCGCGAAAGAAGGAATCTTCCAGTTTCAGCCGCTCGACACGGCGACCCCGGCGGCATCCATCTTCAACGCGGAGGACGAGATCGCGCGCCGCTGGTTCCAGAAGTATCGTCCGCAGCCGGGGCGCAGATGTCTGACCTTTTCGGCCGACGATGTGAGCGACGAGCTACGGGCCGTCTATGCCTTGCCCGGCCGGGCTAACCGCTCGAACCTCGCGGCCGCAACGGCCATTGCCGGATGCTTCGGCGTCTCCACGCAGTCCATCAAGGCGTGTCTGCCGGATTTCCAAGCTTTGCCGGATCGCCTGGAGCTGGTGACCGAGGCGAAGGGGGTCCGCTGGTACAACGATTCCAAAGCCACGACGCCCGAGGGCACGATGGTGGCTCTGTCCGCCTTCGAAGGCCCGAAAATCCTCATTGCCGGCGGTTACGACAAGCACACTCCCTTTGATAAGCTGGGCCGACAGATCGCCACGAGCGCGAAAGCGGCCATTCTCATCGGCCAAACCGCCCAGCAGATCGCCCATGCTATTCGCGCGACCGCGCCGGTCAGCGGCGGCGCCGCGGTGCAGTTTGCCGGCTCCCTGGCGGAAGCGGTCGAGTTGGCCGACCGTCTGGCCGCCCCGGGCGACGTGGTTCTGCTCAGTCCCGCCTGTGCGAGCTACGACATGTTCGAGAACTATCAGCAGCGCGGGCGAATGTTTGCCGATCTCGCCCGCCGCAGCAGCCGGCAATAATAGGAATCTCGCCGCCTGGCGCCGCCGACTCCTCTCTTTGTTCAGAGCCCACGAATCGGTGGGTCGTCCCCATCCCTCGGAAGGACCGTCTTTTCCTGCTCGCGCTCGTAAAGTCGCCCTGTGGAACCGTCGATGTCTCGGCATGGGGCCAGAAGCAACATGGACCATGGTGTAGAGGGATGAAACACATGAGCATGACGGGTGAGCGCCGAACGGAACGCCGGCTGTCCTACAACTGGCCGGTGTGGTTTGCCGAGAACTTCAACGAGGATCTGTCGCAAGGGCAGATGACGGACATCTCCAGTCGGGGCGCGGCCTTCACCTGTTACGCCGATGACCGCTGCCCCCACCCCGGCCAGCACGTGACCGCCCGGTTCAGTATCCCACAGTACGGCCCGGACAACTCCTTCGATATGGTGGACTTCATCCGCTCCGGCCAGGTCTGCCGGGTGGACGGCGTCAACCACGCCCTGCGGCGCGTCGCGATCCAGTTCCACGAGCCTCTGCCGTTCCGTCCCGGGGAGCAACCATCCGAGGCGGAGCAGCCCCGCAGAATCGAGGAATTCGAGCCGATTCTCGCCTAGCGAATCAAATCTGTGAGTACTCCGTCGGTCGCAGAATGATGTCCGTGATATTCGAGACCGTGTCCCGGTACGCCGGATCGGCGCTGAGCTTCTTCCAGTCGGGATCATCGCGGAAAACCTGCCACCGCTGGTCCCGGTCGGCCATATCCTTGAACGCCAGCATGTAGTTCAGGTTGGGCAGGTTCGGCCCGATAATCGATTCCCCGAAGAACACCGGGTTCAGGCCCGTCTTCTTGAAGATGGCGATCTCGCCGCCCTCGTTGAACATCTCGACCTTCTTCTTGCCCATCTTGGCGCAGTGGCTCTCATAGATGCGCAGCTCGAAGATCCGCTCCTTCAGCGCCGGTACTTCCAGCTTCGGCATGTCGCGGAAGGCCGCCAGCAGCGAGCTCTCGAAGCGCACATAGGCCGGCTCGGAGATGCTGCAGTTGATGAAGGATGCGCCCTTCTCCTGCACTTGCTTGTCCGCCAGCAGCCGCGCGGAGGAATTGACGACCGAATCCAGCGAGTCGTGCACCAGCAGGACGTACAGCTTGGCGTTGCTGGGGCCGTAGACCGGCGTGAACACGCCGACCGGCTTGATGCCGATCCGGTTCATCGCGGCGATGCCGACGTTCTTCAGAAAGTCGCCCACCAGGTTCTTGTGCGTCCCGGTGCGCAGATGGTACTGCCGCCACTCGAAGAATTGGCGCGGTGATGTGCCGGCCGCGCCGGCGGAACCGCCCGCGAGATTGGCTGCGGCCAGACCCGTGACGCCCGTTGCGAGAAACTCTCGTCTATTCATTTTCTGCCACCTCCCTTTGTTCTTGTGACGTGAACTTCTGAGAAATTCAGATTAGGCTTACCTGAGGAAGGAAAAATCGCGAAGTGGATTTTTCCTTCCGAGCCAACATATACCTCACGCACAGGGCTGATTATTCAAGGAAATCCCCAAGCCGATTTCCTTGAATAATATAAGCCTAATCTGAATTTTCCAGAAGTTCAACTCCTTATGGTAACAAACGGGGCCGAAGATCGCTCCGATCTTCGGCCCCGAAACGATACGAATGCCGAACTCCCTCAGTGCGGGCCGATCATTTCTGTTGGGGGATGCGCGAGGGCAGCTTCTCGATCATCTTCACGATGACCTTGTTGAGGACCTCCTCTTCCTGTGGCGCCAGAGCATTGCCGGCGACCCCGCCGAGAATTCCACCGCCGACCCCACCGAGCACGGTGCTGGTGCTCGAATGGCCGCCGGAGGCGACATTGCCGAGGGCCGCACCGGCGGCGATGCCTGCCGCGGCTCCCACGAAGGTGGAGAGCGCCTTACCCGTGTCGCCCTCACCCTGGCCCATCCAGAGGATAGTGCCGTCCTCAACGTTGGTGATCTGGGCCGTCACCTTCATCTTGCCGCTGCGGTACTCCGGGATGGAGATCATCATGACGGCAGGCACGTTGAGGAACCGGCCGGCTCGGGCCGCACCCTCTTTGCTGGCCAGGTCCGAAGCCTGGAACTCCTGCTCCTTCATGAGGGCCTTGACGTTCTTGCGGTCGACGAGCGTATAACCCTTCTCCATCAGCTTCATGGCGAACAAAGTGCTGACCTGGTTCTTGGCCGCCTCATTGTAGATTCGGCCCGTCACGTCGACGATCGCAATCTTGTCGATCTTGCTGAAATCATAGCCCAGCGCGGCCGAACTCTCTACATGGGTCGAGGCGCATCCGGCCGCCGCCAACATGCTGAGCAATACTCCCGCCAACACCGTTCTCATGGTTGTGAACCTCCCATTCTTCTGAACCGAACTGCTACGGGTACTACATGGACCCGATATAGTATCGCTCTGATCTGCCTTACCCACCCCCTGCACCCAGGCTTGAGGCTCCCGCCGGGAGATCGTCATCCCCAAGTCTATCGTTCTGTTCGGAACTCAAAGACTTCTTTGATCGCAGAGAACATGGCGAAACGTTGAATCATTCTGCATATCGCTGCATTACAGGCTCTTAAGGTAATAGAGGCACGTAGAGCGGCCGGAGTAACAGTTCTCTGGTCGCACGCGGCAGAAAAACCTGAACTTGTGAGCCCGGCTGGGGTAAGGATGAATAGGGTTGGCGAATGATCCCGGCGCTACTATAATATCGCGCCAAGTTCGTTTCTGGAGATTATCTATGTCGAAGAAAGCAGATCGCCCGGAAGCCGGCGATGGAAAGAGCTTCCAGGAGAAGGTCAGCGAGGTGATCGAGCAGGTCCGGCCCGCTCTGCAAGGCCACGGCGGGGATGTGGAGCTGCTCGGGGTGGATGAGGATAAGACCGTCCGCGTTCGGTTGCAGGGGGCCTGCCGGGGCTGTCCGGGGGCGACCATGACGATGCGGATGGGCATCGAGCGGATTCTCAAAGAGCGCGTGCCCGACGTCAAACAGGTGGTCGCCGTCGCCTGACGGCCGCCCCTACGTGGAGGCATCGTCGACCGCGCCGGCCGTCTCGGCCAGCAGCACATGGATACGCTCTGTGTTCGGTCTCTCGATCACCCCTTTCTCGGTGATGATGGCGGTGATGTCCTTTCCATTGGTTACGTCGAAGGCGGGATTGTAGACGCCGACTCCCTCGGGGGCTGTCGGCACGTCCGTACACCGGATCACTTCGCCGGGGTCTCTCTGCTCGATGGGGATCTCGGCGCCGCTTTCAAGGCTCAGGTCGAACGTGCTGGAGGGGGCCGCGATGTAGAAGGGGATGTGGTGTTGCTTGGCCAGGATGCTCAGGCTGTAGGTGCCGATCTTGTTGGCCGTGTCGCCATTGGCGGCAATGCGATCCGCGCCGGTAATCACTGCCTGGATCTTCCCCTGCTTCATCAAAAAGCCCGCCATGTCGTCGCAGATGACCGTCACCTTGATCCCGGCCTGCTGTAACTCCCAGGCTGTCAGGCGGGACCCTTGCAGCAGCGGCCGGGTCTCATCGGCGTAGACCTCGAACTGCCGGCCCCGTTTTTGCGCTTCATACAGGATCGATAGGGCGGTTCCTTGGCCGGCGGTGGCCAGCGCTCCGGCGTTGCAGTGGGTCAGGATGCCGAAGCCGTCGCGGATGAGATGCGCGCCGTTTTCGCCGATCCGCCGGCACATTTCGACATCTTCCCGGCAGATGGCGTTGGCCTCCGCCAGGATCGCCGCCTGCAGACCGCGTGCCGTGGTCTGCGGGTCTTCGACAACCTCGCTCGCTTTGGCGCGGATGCGGTCGAGAGCCCAGAAGAGATTGACGGCGGTGGGGCGGGAGGAAGCCAGATAATCGCACGCCTTTATGATTTCATTCAAGACCTCCGGCACGCCCGGCCGCCCGGTCAGCCACTGCAAGGCCAGAACCGGGCCATAGGCTGCCGCTACACCGATGGCCGGCGCGCCACGCACCGCCAGCGTCCGGATCGCCTCGTGCAGTTGCTCGACGCTGCGAATCTTCAGCTTGATGAAGGCGGGATTGTACCGCCGCTGGTCGATGATCTCCAGCACACCATCCGTGCCGCCAATCCATTTCACCGCTTCGATGGTCATATCGGCCATTATACTCTCTGCCTTAAAGCTGCTTTCGGCGGGTGGCAGCGGCAAGCGGAGTCTTCGGAGCTTGCCGATGGTGTTCACGCGTATCCCGCGAGCCATCGGCAAGCTGCACTTGCCGCTGCCACTCTACCAAAACAAAGCCCATCAACGAATTTACCTCCTGATGTTCTGCGGGGTTCACCGTTCCACGCGGGCGCCGGCCCCTTTCATCGCCTTCTCCACCTCCTTGAGCGTGGCGGTGGTCGTATCGCCAGGCGTGGTCATGGCCAGAGCGCCGTGGGCCGCACCGTAGTTGACCGTCTGCTCGGGGCTCTTGCCCTCCATCAGGGCATAGATCAGGCCGGAGGCAAAGCTGTCGCCGCCGCCGACGCGGTCGTAGATCTCCAAGTCCGGCCGGAGTGCGGCATCGTAGAACTGCCCGTTAGCATACAGGACGGCGCCCCAGTCATTTCTCGTCGCTGTCCTGGCGTTTCGCAGGGTGGTGGCGACGACCTTGAAGTTCGGGAATTCCTTGACGGCGGTCTCGATCATCCGCTTGAAGTTTGTGGGGTCGAGCGTGGAGAAACTCTTGTCCACGCCCTTAACCTCGAAGCCGAGCGCCGCCGTGAAGTCCTCTTCATTGCCGAGCATCACATCGACATGGGACGCGATCTCGCGATTGACCTCCCGGGCCTTTTTCTGGCCGCCGATATCGCGCCAGAGCGAATCGCGGTAATTCAGGTCATACGAGACGACTGTGCCATGCTTCTTGGCTACCGTGACCGCCTCGATGATCACCTCCGGCGTGGTCGCCGACAGCCCCGCGAAGATACCGCCGGTGTGGAACCAGCGAATGCCGTCCTGTCCGAAGATCTTCTCCCAATCGACATCGCCCTTCTTCATCTGCGCGGCCGCGCTATTGGCGCGGTCGGAACAGCCCACGGCGCCGCGGATGCCGAAGCCCCGTTCGGTGAAGTTCAGGCCGACACGAGTTTTGCGGCCGATGCCGTCGAAGGGCACCCACTGG
Source organism: Planctomycetota bacterium (assembly GCA_023481165.1). Taxonomy (GTDB): domain Bacteria; phylum Planctomycetota; class Phycisphaerae; order Sedimentisphaerales; family Anaerobacaceae; genus PLanc-01. The sequence continues at coordinate 15,589 of JAMCWO010000052.1, forward strand.
ACATATTCCAGGCTGACGCCGCCCTGCAGCAGAAGGTCTTCGAGCAGCCGGCCGACCGGGTTGTCGGCAATGGCGGTGACGACGGCAGCCCGCTTGCCGAAGGTCCGACGCAGGCCCCGGGCCACGTTGTACTCGCCGCCGCCCTCCCAGACGCGGAAGTGCCGGGTCGTATAGATTCGCTCGCCGCCCGGGTCGAGCCGGATCATGACCTCGCCCAGGGACAGGATGTCGTATTTGCATTCGGAAGCAGGTTTCAGGTCGATCAGTGGCATTGAACCTCCATTTCGTAGGGTGGGCTGTGCCCACCATCTACCGCCCGGCTTATTCCTTGTCAACTTGGTGGGCACAGCCCACCCTACGACTGATAGATGTCTCCCTCCCGGTATTCGCGCCAGGCGGGCTCGAAGGGTTTTCGCCCGACTGGGACCATTCGCGGCTCGATCATCGTGCAGCGGAACAAGTCACGCGTATGTTTGTCGTACTCGACTCGCTGGATCTTGGTACGCAGGTCCTCGTTCTCCGGCACGAAAGCCAGCGGCTCGCCCGTCGCTTTGTCGAGGACATCCGGATGGATCGGCACGCCGCGCGGGCTCAGGACCAGGTAGGAGCCGCGTGAGCCGCCGTCCTGCCCGAGCAGATCGACAATGGCCTTGAGATACGCGATGCTCGCCAAGGCCAAATGCTCCGCTTGGATCGCGGCCCGGACCGACTGCGCGTCCTTCACGGCCAGACCACGATCCCCAATGTCTCTCCACAGCGCAATTGCCTGGCGCAGGCTCTCGGTCGCATCCTTCTCTTCGCGGATATGGGCGGCCGAGGCGGTCATGCGGCTCTGGATTTCCTCGATCACTTCCTGCGGGGTTCGACCGGAGGACGTGCGCCACCGGTTCAGCTTCTCTACCAGACCCTGGATCTGCTGCTCGACCTCGCTATTTCTTTTCGGCAGGTGGGCCAGATCGCTGCCGTAGACGTGGACGATATACTCCGCCACCCGCAGGCCGCCGACCTGGCCGGCGTTGAGGGCGGACCCGCCGGGCCGTTTCACGCCGTGCGTGCCGGCCATCTCGCCGATGACGAACGTGTGCGGAATGCTCGACTCCCACCACTTGTTGACGGCAAATCCACCATTGTTGTGCTGGGCGCAGACGGCGATTTCGAGCGGCTCTTTGTGCAAATCGATGCCGTGCTCCTGGTAGATCTCCACGGCCGGTGGGTTCATGTGGGCCAGGCGCTCGATGGGGGTCTTTTGCGTCGCTCCGGCGTCGCGGAGGTACTCGAACGCCTCCGGCTCCAGCTCATCGATGTTGAACGGCTGCATCGACCGGGTGCCGATGGGGTTCTGGCGGAAGTCCAGGAAGACCCGCCGGCCCTTTTGGTTCTCATTGAACACCAGGACATCGATCAGGGACGATTTCAGCCCCTCGATCTTCTGCGGATCGAAGGGCCATTGGTAGCCCTTGAGGAAGATGTCCGTCGCCATCGTCTTCATCGAGGGGAAGAAATCGGCGAGAAAGTCGTGTTCCTTTTTGCCATCCGCGTCCGTGCTGAAGAGGCGCGGAATGGCCTGCATATACGTGCCGGAGACGTTCCAGCGGAACTTCACGCTGGCTAGGCCAAATTGAGACTCCGTCAAATTCTCCGCGGCCAGACCCGCTTGGAATGCCAGTCCGTGCAAGCCGACCTGTCCCCGCGGATAGACGCTGGTCTTGTACAACTCTCCCGGCCCACCCGCCGCCAAGACGACATTAGCCGCGAGAAAAACGTTTATGACACAGTTGGATGTCGCCGTCGTCGCGCAGTCGATGGTCACGATGCCCGCAATTCGTCTTGACTTGCCTGTGCCGGTGGTGAGCAGGTGCGCCGCCTCCTGGCTATCGAAGATCTGAATGCCGTACTGCTCGGCCTGTCTTTGCAGATTCTCGCTCATGAACTTGCTGGTCTTGGGTCCGGCGCTGGTGGCGCGTTCCGCCGGGTCGTGGTCGGTCTTGTAACCGATAAAGGTGCCCAGCGAGTCCGTCGGGAAGGCGACGCCCGCCTGCACCAGATGATAGAACTCGCGAAGGGAATTGATCCCTTCCGCCAGGGCCAGATCCGCGTGACAACAGCCCGCGGCGGTGAGCGTGTCGGCAAACGCCTTGGCGCAGTCCGGGACGTTGGGGCTGGCACCCAGCTTGTAGTAGGTCTGCTTGTCCGAGCCGCTCATCCGCGAGGCGCCCAGCGCCAGGCCCCTGGTCACAATCGCGATCCGGTCCTGCGGGGCCTCGAGGCCTTTGCGCTTCATGAACTCGTAGAGGTGTACAGCGCAGTTCATGCCGGCCGCCCCCGCGCCGACCACGACGGTGTTGTAGCGATGAAACGCTATTTGCTGGCTGGCGATTTGTCTCGTTTCCACGATTCCCCTCAATCCATTTTCTCAGGCGTTGCGAACTTCTCCGTCATCCGGCCGGGCAGGCGGAACACAGTGCCTGCCTTATTGCAGAAGTAGAGCGACGATGCCGAGGGTTGCCGGCCGTGGCCGTCGGCCCAGAACGCGTAGAAGTCGTCGTGAGCGTTCACCGGGCGCCGCGCATAGTTGTGAT
>JAMCWO010000219.1 GCA_023481165.1 Planctomycetota bacterium
GTGGGAGACGAAGAGCCGCCCGATCACGCCGAACAGGCCGTACTCGTACAAGGCCTCCACGAGCTGAGCCAGCAGCGGTCGCCCACCGCCGGCGCCCCGCGCCAGCTCATCGGCCAGAGAGACATCCCCCAAACCCTCCTGCGTCGTGGCCTCGACGATCGCCCACTTCCGGTTCTCCGCATCCCAGGCTTCGGCCCAGGCGTGCGCATCCATGTTCCGCGCAACCCAGGTGTGGCTGTCGGGGCCTCGCTCCGTGACCAGAAAGCCGGTGACGTAGCGGGTCGGGACGGCGGCCATCCGCAGCAGGAGCACGGCGCCGGAGGCAAAATACTCGCAATAGCCGCTGGAGGCCTCCCACAGGAAATAGCTCAAGGCGTCCTTGTCGGGCGGGACTTCCAAACCGAGGGAATACGTGTAGGTCGTGTGAAAATGCGTGGTGACGGCGTCGATCTTCTGGGCCGTGGTCTTGCAGTTGCGAAAGAGGCGTTGCGCGAGTTGCTGGAGACGCGGATCGACGAGTTGGCCGGGAACCGCGGTCAGCCGCCGCAATTGCGAGCCGGTCGGCGGCTGGCTGTCCGGCGATACGGTATAGCCGACCCGGTAGCTCTGGCGGTTTCGGACATTCGGGGACTTCACCGTATCATCATCGTCCCGCAGCAACAGACCGAACGGGGCTTCCACGAAGCAGGTCCCCAGCGGGGTGAACATGGCGTCACCCACGCTGGATTCGTGCCGAATGACCGTTTCCCGCAGGGGCAAATCGTCGTTCGCCCCCGGCTCGTGCAGGCGGAAGAGAAACGTGCGGCCCGACAGGATGGTGCCGAACGGCGTGTTCTGCTCGGGTGCGATGGCCTCGCTCCAGGACAGGTCGTGCCAGGCGGACTGGTTGTACGTCTCGAAGGCCATCGCCCGCAGATAAGCCGGGTTGCTGCCGATGACGGTCAGCACGGGCGCGGTGTCCATATCTTCCTTGATCGCCAGGACCGTCGAGAGCTTGCCGCTGGTGGAAAAGCCCACGCGGGCGACGCCCGTCGTAGTGCTCTCCAGCATCACCCCGCCGCGTGAGAGCCACGCCGGCAGAAAGTTGATGACCTCCACGTGCCGGTACAGCAGGGTCCCGCCGATCCAGCCGAAATTGACGGTCACCAGCAGAAGCAGACCCAGGTAAAACGGTAGTCGGTAATCGGCAGCCAGTAGTCGGATGTTCCTTGACCGCAGAACACTGACTACGGACGTCCGACGACCGACTACCTTGGAGCTGCCACTGACCGCGTAGAGGATGACCAGGATGACGCTCAGCAATTCCGTCAGGCGAAAAACCACGTACCGGTCGTCGAGCAGCAGAATCTGCCCGGCCGCCATCACGCTGGCCAGGTGGAACAGTCCCAGTGACAGCGGCAGGCCAGAGGACGGAGAACGGGGAACGGAGGGCAGAAAACGGAGAGATTCACTCGTCTGTCCTCTGTCGTCGGTCGTCCATCCTCGGTCCTGGGTCCGGTGCGGCCGCAGGAACAGCAGGAGAATCAGGGAAGCCAGGAAGTATCGCGCGATGGTCTGCCAGGCGAAGGCGGCGGCTTGATCGGCCCGCACATGCGCGTAGCGGCAATGCAGCGCAAACAGGACCGCCAGCAGCAGCAATAACAGCGGCGCGATGAAATGCCGCTCCGGGCGGATGTCCCAGGTGAACCGCCGCTGCACGCCCAGCAGGCCCAGCATGCACAGAATCGCCGGAAACGCGATGTCCCCCGACGCCCAGGCCGTCACGACCGAACTGCCCAGAATCATGATCACGGCGATCAACCTCTGGATGGTCATACGGCGTTCCTCCGGCCCGCCAGCACTTCGTCGGCCGCTACAAAGCGAACGTCGCCAAAGGCCTCTATAGCCAATTGCGGATTGCGGATTTCGGATTGCGGATTAAGGTCGCTCGCTTCTTTCAATCCGAAATCCGGCGCGTCCGGCGCGGCCACGACGAGCACGGTGCAGTGGCAGCCGGCCTGCTCGGCCATGTGGGCCAACTGCCGGTACGTGTGATCCCAACGCAGAACGATGAAGATGACCTCGGAAATCTCCTCCAGGCGGTCTTCCCATAATGAGCCGACCTGCTCGGCGGTGTAGTCGGTCGCGGGCTCCACCGCCGCCAGGATCTCCTGGACGCGGCCAAGACGCGTCGCCCGCGGCAGAGACGCAAAAGAGTGCAGATCGGTCCCCGCCAGCAGCAGATCGATCAGACAGTCCTTGTGAATGGTATAGCCCATCGAGGCACAAAGACTGACCGCGGCCTCCAGTTCCCTGATGGGCTGCGGTGTGCCCGCCCCCTCTTTGTATGCATTTCGCCCTCGTATGAGGTGGCTCAGGAGGCGTCCCGCCCGCCAGGAGCGAGACCAAACTTGGCTCGAGCGAAGCCGCACCGATAGTCCCGACACGCGGGTGTCCAAAACGAGCGCGGCGTAGTTGTCCAGATCGTTGTCGTACTCCTTGGTGGCAGGCACCGACAGACGGGCCCAGGCCCGTACGTCGATCCGGTGCGGCGGGTCGCCCGGCTGGAAGGGCCGGTTCCCGATATACTCCGGCGAGGTCCCCATCCGGCCCGCCGGCCGGAGACTGCTGGCCTGGACATGGCGACTCACGTACGGCAGCGATATGTCGAGCAAGGAGAACGCCGGCAGGACAATCAGACTCTCCTCCTCATCCGGAGAGCGGCCGAAGTGAAACAGATTGAAGGGGAAACTGGATTCACAGACTGGCGGCCGGAGTCGGTAGCAGCCGCGGCGCTGCGGCCGGATGGCGACCGTCACGTCCGTGGCTTGGCCCGGGCCCAGCCGCTCCGAGACCGCCGCCTCGGCGGTCTGCTCCAGCGCCGCAGGCAGGGCGCGGAACCGCACGCGCAGATGGTAGGCCGGCAACCGCCCGATGTTCCGGATCGTGTAGGTCAGGTGCGCCACCTCGCCCGCGATGATGCGATCGGGCAGTGTGCCGGTGACGAGAATCTGCGGCCGAAAGACAAAACCCACCACCAGGGCCACGAGACAGACACAGACCAGGACCGACAGCACGTCGAAGGCGGGGATCAGCAGCGCGGCGAACGCCAGGAAGCCGATGCCGCGCAGGATCACCTTGCCGGCTTCGGTCACCCCGAAACACAATCTGCCCTCGGCTCTCGCCATGGTCTGCCTCTTCAGACGGGTACTTTGATCCGGCTGATAATGTCGGAGACGATCTGCTTGGTGCCGGCGCCGCTGTAGCGAGTCTTCGAGGTCAGGATCACGCGGTGCGGCAGCACGTGCGGAGCGCACCACAGCACGTCGTCGGGAATCACGTAGTCGCGGCTCTCGTAGTAGGCGTGCGCCTGCGCCGCCCGCGAGAGCATGAGCGAGCCGCGGGTGCTGATACCCAGCCCCAGCCGATTGTCGCTCCGCGTGGCATGGACGATCTCCACGATGTATTCCAGAATGCTGTCATCCACGTGGACATTTGTCACCTCCTGCTGGACCTGACGGACCTGCTCCAGGTCGAGGACAGGCCCGATCCTGTCCAGCGGATGGTTCCGCGCGTGGGCCTTGAGGATATCGACCTCCACATCCGCGGCGGGATAGCCGAGGGCCAGCCGGACCAGAAAGCGATCCAACTGGGCCTCCGGCAGCGGGTACGTGCCGTGAAACTCGATCGGGTTCTCCGTGGCAATCACCAAAAACGGCTGCGCCAGCGGACGGCGCTGGCCCTCGATGGTCACCTGGCTCTCGTTCATCGCCTCCAAGAGAGCCGACTGGGTTCGAGGCGATGCCCGGTTGATCTCATCGGCCAGCAGGATATTGCAGAAGATCGGCCCGGCCTCGAACCGAAAGTCCCCGCTGACCGGGTTGTAGATGGAAGAGCCCAGGATGTCCGCGGGCAGCAGGTCGGGCGTGAACTGGATCCGATGGAATTTGGCATCGAGACTTTTGGCCAGGGCCTTGGCCAGCGTGGTCTTGCCCACACCCGGAACGTCCTCGATCAGGACCGACCCCCCTGCCAGTAGCGCCACGATCATGACATCGATACAGTCGCCCTTGCCGTAGATGACGTTCTGCAGGTTCTCTTTGAGGGGGGCTAATCGCAGGTTTTCCGTGTGGGTGGTCGTCAAAGTCCAGCCTCCTTAGGCAGATCGCCCATCGTCAAAGGGTTGCGCGGCTCGTAAACCGATTCACGATCCCTATCCAGTTTCTCACTGATCCAGAAGGAGTTTCACACTTCATACGTTCCGGCCCAAAATCGTGTTCTCAGGGACAAATTGGGCCCTACACCTATGGCCCACCCATCCCATCATCACCACGCATCCAAGGCTTGTCATCTCTCTTGGCAGTATAGCGGCCGGTCCACCCCTTCGCAAGTGCATCTGCGACAGGTACAGAGCACGCCGGAAGGCGTCCGACGAGGCTATTCCTGTTGTTGCGCATCACACTCTTTCGCCGGGATGGAGGCGGTGATAAGATCGCAGGATGAATCAAAACTCCAATCAGCAATAGGAGAATATCGCATGGTGCGACCAAAGACAGTTGGATCGACGGTGGGGATCGGCCGGCGGGATTTCTTGCGGGCCCTGGGACTGGGCACGGCGCAACTGGTGGGAGGCCGGGCCCTGGCACGACGGCGGGCGGGCAAGCCCAATATCCTGTTCCTCTTCAGCGACCAGCAGCGCTGGGATACGGTCGGCTGCTACGGCGTGCCGATCTTCGCGGGGCTGACCCCGAACCTGGACAAGCTGGCGGCGCAGGGTATCCGCTTCGAGAATTCCTTCACTTGCCAGCCGGTCTGCGGGCCCGCCCGGGCCGTCTTGCAGACCGGCAAGTGGGCGACCCAACTGGGCTGCTTCCGCAACGGGATCGCCCTGCCGCTGGACGAGAAGACCATCGCCGGGTATCTCCGCGAGGCCGGCTATGAAGTGGGGTACTTGGGCAAGTGGCACCTGGCCGCCACCCACGGCATGCCGAGCGGCAATGTCAATTACCAGCAACAATCTGTGCCGCCGGAGCGACGCGGCGGATACCAGGACTTCTGGCTGGCGTCGGATGTACTGGAATTCACCTCCCACGGCTACGATGGACACATGTTCGACGCCCAGGGGAACCAGCGCGAGTTTCCCGCCGGGCGGTATCGCGTCGATGCGCAGACGGACTGGGCGATCGAGTACCTCAAGGGCCGCCGGAGCGACAAGCCGTTCTTCCTGTTCGTGTCGTACCTGGAGCCGCACCATCAGAACGACCATCGGCACTTCGAGGGCCCGACGGGCTCGAAGGACAAGTACGCGAAGTACCGCGTGCCGGGCGACCTGGAAGGGACGGCGGGCGACTGGCGCCAGGAGATGCCCGACTACCTGGGCTGCTGCGCGAGCCTGGATCAGAACGTCGGGCGTCTGCTGGGCACGCTGGAGGAGTTGGGGATCGCCGACGAGACGCTGGTGTTCTACACGTGCGATCATGCGTGCCACTTCCGCACGCGCAATGGCGAGTACAAGCGGGCCTGCCACGACAACGCGATCCGAACACCGTTGATCGTCCGCGGGCCGGGCTTCACCGGCGGCAAAGTAGTCCGCGAATTGGTCAGCCTGATCGACCTGCCGCCCACGATCCTGGCGGCCGGCGGAGTGCCGACGCCGGTGGACATGGCCGGCCGGGCCCTGCAGCCGCTCGTGACAGGCACGGTGGGGAACTGGCCCGAGGAGGTGTTCGTCCAGATCAGCGAGTCGCAGGTCGGCCGGGCGATCCGGACGAAGAAGTGGAAGTATTCGGTGCGGGCCAGGGGCAAAAATGGCGGCCGCGTGCCGGCCGGCGACACGTATACCGAGGACTTCCTGTACGACCTCCAGAACGATCCGCACGAGCGAAACAACCTGGTGTCGGACCCGCAACTCGCGGCCATCCGCACCCAATTGGCCCAGCTCCTGAAACGCCGAATGGTCCAGGCCGGCGAAGCCGAGCCGAAGATCCTGCCCTGGCAAGCCGAGGGTGCCGGCTGAACACTCGACAGGCCGGCCCAGCAGGTTCGATAGTCCGGACGCGCATTCTGATTGTCAACTGACAACTGAGAACCGGCTCCCCACCGACTCCCGGCTACCGCGTCGTGGACACGGATTCACGCGTATCGACTTTCGAGGATATCGGATTACCCAATTTGGGTGTCAAAACTCACGAGGGGTCCCGGCCTCTTTCGACGAAATACCATTGCGTTCGGCCGCGTCATGTGGGAGAATACATAGGAAGCGAGAGGAAGGGGTATGGAGTGGAGTAAAGGCTGTGTGGCCGGCATCTTGACAAACGTGTGGAGTTCCTGCGGGTGTAACCTTTGGAGGGTCCAGGCGATGTGCAAGCGAACCATCATCTCTCTGTGTTGTGTGCTGGCAGCAGGTCTGACGGCCCAGGCGGGGACGTTCAAGATCGTCGATCTACCCGCGACGGGGACGGATGCTGCCATCGGCATCAGTACCAGCAAGACCTACACCCACACCTTGGACTTCGGCGCCAATGCGCCCGCCACGATCAACGGCGTTGTTTTTGAGCAGGGGCCGACGGCCGCCGTGACCGCCACCTCGACCCGCACCACGCGCCAGGGGTACGGGTACACGCTCAGCGAAACCAGGGCCACCGTCAACCTCCCGGTGCACGCGGGCAACGACCCGTCCGCCCAGGCGGATGGCCAGTCCGCCCAATTGCTGCGGGACATGCTCTATCAGTCGGTCCCGAACCCGGGCGACGCCGAACGGTTGACCCTCTCGAATCTCGGCCCCGGGACGACCTATTCCACCCGTTTCTACTATCGCACGTGGACGCTCCCTTCCGATCCGTCGCGAGTCATCAACATCAGTGCGGACGGAGAGAGCCATGGCACCTTTTCCGATACGTTCACGCTCTCGGAGGATGCCGGCGGGAGCCATTACCTCGACTACACTTTTACCGCCGCGGATACGGACGTGACATTCGTGTTCCAGGCCACGGTGTACAACTACAGCTTCCATATCTACGGCTTCACCAACGAAGTGCTGCACGCGGCCGGCTGCGCCACGTACCCGGTGCCCGCGGACAAGGCGAGCGACGTGCTGCGTGACACGGTCCTCGTGTGGAAAGCCGGGCTGGGCGCCGCTACGCACGACGTGTATCTCGGGACCGTCCTCGACGATGTCAAGAACGCCGGCCGGACCAATCCGCTGGGCGTGCTGGTCAGCCAGGGCCAGGATGCCAATAGCTATGACCCCGGTCGCTGGGAGTTCGGCCAGACCTACTACTGGCGCGTCGATGAGGTCAATGCCGCGCCGAGTTCCTCCATTTACCAGGGCTTTGTCTGGAGCTTCCAGGTCGAGCCGCAGGGGTATGCGGTCACGAACATCCAGGCCACGGCCTCCAGCACGAGTGACCCCAACAGCGGGCCCGAGAAGACCATCAACGGTTCCGGCTTGAGCGCCGCCGGCCAGCACTCGGTCGATGCCAAAGATATGTGGCTCAGCGCCGGCAAGCCCGCCTGGATTCTGTATGAGTTCGATCGAGTCCAGAAATTGGATCAAATGCTGGTCTGGAACCAGAACCAGGCCGCGGAAAGCATCATCGGTTTCGGGGCCAAGGACGTCACGATCGAGTATGCTACAGACCCCAACCAGTGGACGACCCTCGGCGATTTCGTGCTGCCCCGCGCACCCGGCGCCGCGACGTATGCGGGCGGCACCCCCGTGGATTTCGGTGGTGTGGTCGCCCAATACGTCCGCCTGACCATCCGCAGCAACTGGGGCGGCCTCGTGAACCAGTGCGGCTTGAGCGAGGTGCAGTTCCTGGCCCCCCCGATGCGGGCCCGACAGCCCCAGCCGGCCTCCGGCGCCACCGGCGTGGCCCCGCGGGTGAGCCTGAGCTGGCGGTATGGGCGCCAGGCCGCCACCCACGCGGTGTACCTCGGCGCCGATCCCAACCACCTGACTCTGGCGGCGACCGTGGCGGAGCCATCCTGCGAACTGTCGATGGACTTGGACAAGACTTACTACTGGAAGGTGGTCGAGGTGAACGAAGCCCAGGTCCCATCGCGCTGGGAAAGCGATGTCTGGAGCTTTACCACCCGGCCCTCTCTCGTGGTGGACAACTTCGAGAGCTACACCGATGAGGTGGGCAAGGCGATCTGGGCGACCTGGATCGATGGCTTTGATGACCCGGCCAAGAACGGGGCGATCGTAGGCTACACCCAGGCGCCCTTTGCCGAACAGAAGACCATCCACAGGGGCCGGCAGTCCATGCCGCTGACGTATGACAACGCCACCAAGGCGCCGTCTTCCGTGGCCCAGCGTGCGTTCGAGGAGCCTCAGGATTGGACACAGCACAACATCCAGTCCCTCAGCCTGTACCTCAGCGGCCTGAGCACCAATGTGGCCGGGCAGTTGTATGTCCGGATCAACGATGGCGCCAAGCTGTTCTATCAGGGCCCGGCCCAGGACTTCCAGCAGCCTACTTGGGCCCCGTTCAATATCGATCTGGCGGGGGCGGGCACCGACCTTAAGAAGGTCACGAAACTGGCCGTTGGCATCGATGGCGCCGGCGCCACCGGCAAGCTGTTCCTTGACGATATTTGCCTGTATCCCAAGGCCGTGGAGTTCGTCACACCGGCCGCGCCGACCACGGCCGGCCTGGTGGCCTACTACAAGCTCGACGGCGACGGCAAGGATGCGGCCGGCAGCCACCACGGCGCGCTGACCAACGCGCCGACCTTTGTGCCCGGCAAGGAGGGGCAGGCCCTGAGCGTTACTTCGAACCAGTACGTCGATGTGCCCTACACGGCCGACCTGTCGCTCAACACCTTCACCGTAGCGGCCTGGTTCAACGTCTCGGACCTCGGCGGCAATCGCGGTATTGTCGGGACCCGTATCAACGGCGAGTACACCTTCGATATGAAGGTCAGCAGCGGCCTCATCCACGGCGATATCGGCGACGGTTCCGGCTGGGTGAGCACGGCGGTGGATGTCAAGGCGTCTCTGGCCACAGGCGAATGGTACCACCTTGCTTACGTATTCAATGACGCCGCGGATACGGCCGAAATCTACGTCAACGGCCTCCTGGCCAACACCATCCCGTTCACGGGCGCGCGCCGCACGCCGCTGTTCATGAAGGCGGGGGAGAGCCTGCGGATTGGCGCGGACTATGCCACGGAGCCGTTCCGCGGCTTGATCGATGACGTTCGCCTCTACAACCGTCCCCTGTCCCTGGCAGAGATCGCCGCTCTGGCCAGCAGAACGGCGCCGGTATACAAACCGTTCTGATCGCGCAGGGGTGCAAAGCCTGATCGGGACCGAAACCGAGCCGGCTCTGAGCCTGTCAAGCGCCGCTCGGACCGCCAAAGAGTGGGTGTGCGCGCTGGTGGGTTCTGACGAGAACTCTGGCGATTCTCGGGGGATGCTGGGGACGGGCACCGGCTTTTGGATCCGCGCGTGCTTTAAGAGGTGGCTGTCCCGGTTTCCCCCGATGGATGCCAAATAAGATCAAACTGCTGCGGTTGGACAAGACCTTGCGGGGATCAAGGATCAAGCCCGACAGCAGGTGACGCAACAGACTCGCTTAGAAGACCTGCAATCAGTGGAATAAGCCACGTACAAAGTCGGGGATCATGCCGCGACTGTAACCCACCGCACACAGAACAGCGGCCAGAAACAGCAAGGACAACACCACGCGCAACATCCGATTGGGCTTCTGTTTTTTGGATGACATAATAACCTCCACTTTGTTAGCCGTTATTGTGCCCGCTCCTGTAGGCGCGATTCATCCGTTGATCCTATATCGACCATTCGCTGGTGTCAGATAAGGGAAATGCGCCAGAAGACACCCTCCGGCTTCGGCCCTCTATTGGGCGCCAGGTACTCGGTGCCAACGTCATGTAGGTGGATGGGGATACTGGTGACGGGCACGAATGGCATGAAGTTAAGCGGTTTTCTGGCCGGGACACCCGCGTTTTCGGCACCGAAAAGGCGGTTCCGACACGGCTACTATGCCTTATTTTCATGCCATTCGGGACAGTCCCGAATGGCGGTTCCTTAAGGAGTAGATGAAAAAAAGAGGTCTCCTGGCCGATAGAGGAGTCGGAATTCCGGGGACATCTATGAGCATCTATGAGCAAGCCGTTGTCAAGACGCTCGCGGGATTTTTTCGCGGGAATTCCACACATCTATTCGGCGTCACCCGGTTCGGGGCGCCAGGAGTCTACGTACGAACCGGCTCCAGTCACCATAACGAGGTCGTGTGGCCTCAGTCCCCGAGAACGGAGTCCGGCCAGGTAATCCCGCCGATCGTCGCGTCATCGTCTGGGGGAAAACGGGGGAAAACGGGGACAGCCTCCGATTAAGAGTACGCGCGAGTCCAGAAACCGGTGTCTGTTCCCGTTGTCCGCTACCGTTTCTGGGCGCGGACGTAGGCCCGCAGGACGGCGTTGATCTTGCTCTGGTAGCCTTTGCCTTGACGTTTGAACCAGTCGAGGACATCGCGGTCGATCCGCAGCGAGACCAACTGCTTGCCCTTCGGCAGGCGGAGGTGTGCCTCGCGGAAGAAGGCCTCGTCCAACTCGGGGACGTCCGAGGTGTCGATGCTATCGTCCGGCAACGTGGCGAGTTTGCGCCAGTCAGTGCGGGAGTCTTTCGTAGTATTGGCCTGTCTCATAAGCCGTCGCCTTTCGCGCCGAAATGATCCGGATCGTCTCTTCATCTTCCCATTCAACATAAACCACCACGGCGACCATGCTTCTCAGGAGTCCAATCCCGATCCACCGGTCTTCGCCGTAGTCCTGGCGAGTGTCCAATCGTACCACCATGGGATGGTTGAACAATTCGGTGGCATCGCGAAAGTCGATCCCATGCTTTCGGATGTTCTCCCGGTTCTTCTTCTGATCCCATACGAACTTCATGCGTATACTGTGTATACGAATTGTAGCTACGTCAAGTGCAATCTCCATCCACAGCCACAGCCGGGTACGACCGGCATGGCGTGGCGGATTCCTACCGAAGGAGTCCGATTCAGGGCTTCGCCTTCCTGATTCCGGCCTCGTCCGCTGGTGCCCGGTCTCTTCTGGTTCCGGGCACGTGTGATCTTACTCTCAGACGGACCGACGCATCCCTGTAGGGGCGACCCCCTGTGGTCGCCTTGGGAGGGCAGGCACAGGGGCCTGCCCCTACCTGTGCCGGAAAAGGTCCCACCATTCCCGCACCCTGAACCGCCTCTTTAGGATTTATGATTTGAGTCGGACGCCTTCGGCGGTTCGGCTCCTCTTGGCGATCTCTGCGCCTTGGCGCGAGGTAGGTTCTGCTCATGCGCACGTTTGTGCAACAGTTCAGAAGGTAAAACACCCCGCGTGCAAGAAATTCTTTACTCCTTCGAGCACAAGGAGTTGCGCTATTCCGGGGCGTTGTCCGCGCACAGAATTCCGGCACGATTCGTGCAACACGGCCCCTAGATAGAGGGCCGTCTCGGTCCGAGGCGGCCCTCGGATTTATGATTTACGATTCATGATTGGAAAGCGGAAGCAGGAGTCGTGAAGACACGTGCCAAACAAACCCAATTCCTGCCCTTGTGCCGATCCGGATAGGGCTCCCAAACGCGGAAGTATGCGTTTGGGGACCCAGATCGGCGTTCCCGGGAGGGCAAATTGCGCCAAACGAACCCAATTGCCCGAAGCGGGGCACCGAGGCAGTGTCGGCCGTGGTGGGCGTCGGGAGCCCCAATATTCCATCATTCCACCATTCTAATCGGATACCAACTATGCCAAACGAACCCAATTTGGGGTAGCCTGGCCGGCATCCGGGGAGCGATTATGTCAAACGAAGCCAAACTTGGGCAGCTCGGGTTGTCTGGGGAACCAGACGCGGGACGCCAAGCAAATGCGCCAAACAAACCCAATTTGCGCGCGGGCGATTTGGAGGATAAGTGTCGTGCAGACAAGTAGTTGCGACAAGTTGGCTGCGGGAGCGGCCCCGGAAAAACAAAGCCAAATGGCAGTGGTCAGTGGGCAGTTGCCAGTGGACAGTTGTACAAACGAACCCAATTTTCGGTTCACCGCCGCTCGCGGCCGTGGTACTCATGGGTAAGATGCCCATGCTACGGAACGCCTTGCGGCGTCACTACCAACGGGGCTTCTGCGCCAAACAAACCCAATTTCGGGCCGGGCGAAATGGAGAGCAAGTGCTGTGCGAATAAAGAGTTGCGACGAATTGGACGCGCCGGCGGCGTCGAAAAAACAAAGCCAATTTCGGAGGAGTTGCAGGTTTGAAGTGTGTAGGGGCAGGCCCTGTGCCTGCCCTGTTGTAGGGGCAACCACAGGGGGTTGCCCCCACAGGGTCATGCCGGAGGCAACTTGAGACTTCAAACTTCCTCCAGCTTTCGTTATATTCGCCCCATCGCACGCCAGAGTGGGTGCGAGCAGTAAAGATCGCATATTCAAAGGATTGACCATTGAATCCGGCACATGTGATACAGGTCGCGGCGGAACTGGCCATCAAGGTCGGGCAGGTGCAGGCGACGGCCGAACTGCTCGAAGGCGGCGCTACCGTTCCGTTCATTGCACGATACCGCAAAGAGGCAACCGGCAGTTTGGATGAAGTCGCCCTCATGGCTATCCGCACCCGGCTCACGCAGCTTGCCGAACTGGACGCCCGGCGGGAGGCGATCCTCGGTTCCCTTCAGGAGCGGGGTTTGCTCACGGAGGAACTGAAGGCTCAGATCGCCCAGGCCGCGACCATGACCGCTCTGGAAGACATCTACCTCCCCTACCGCCCGAAGCGGCGGACGCGCGCCACGGTGGCGCGCGAAAAGGGTCTGGAGCCGCTGGCCAAGCTGGTCCTGGCCCAAGACCCGGCCACCGATCCGCTCGCGGAGGCGAACGCTTTCGTCGATGCGAGCAAGGGTGTCGAATCGGTCGAGGCGGCGCTGGCGGGGGCCAGGGACATCATCGCCGAATGGGTCAACGAGGACCAGACGGCCCGGACCCGCATCCGCGAGCTGTTCCACACAGAAGGGACATTCCACACCAAGGTCGTGGCGGGCAAAGAGGCCGAAGGGTGTAAGTTCGAGGACTACTTCGACTGGGAGGAGCCGGTCGCCAAAGCGCCCTCGCACCGGATTCTCGCCATGCGCCGGGGCGCCCGCGATGGATTCCTGCGCTTGCAGGTGAACGCGCCCCAGGAGCAGGCGATGCGAACCCTGGAGACGTTATTCATCAAAGGGTCGTCCCCGTGCTCGGCCCAAGTCCGCGAGGCCGCCCTCGACGGCTACAAGCGGCTTCTGGCACCGTCGATGGAGACGGAGATCCTGATGGAGACGAAGGAGCGGGCCGACCGGGAGGCCATCCGGGTCTTCGCGGAGAATCTCCGGGAATTGCTCCTGGCGCCGCCCCTGGGCCGCAAGAACGTCCTGGCCGTCGACCCCGGCTTCCGCACCGGCTGCAAAGTGGTTTGTCTCGACCGGCAGGGACAGCTCAAGTACTCGGATGTGGTGTATCTGCACGAGAGCGAAAAGCCGGGCTCCGTGGATGGCGCCAAGATCGCCGCCTTGTGCCAGAAGTTCGAGGTCGACGCCATTGCCATCGGCAACGGCACCGCCAGCCGCGAGACCGAGGACTTCATCCGCAGCCTCCCATTGCCCGCGAGTATCGCCGTCGTTGTGGTCAACGAGAGCGGCGCGTCCATCTACTCCGCCTCGGACGTGGCCCGCGAGGAGTTTCCCGACAAGGATGTGACCGTCCGCGGCGCCGTTTCCATCGGCCGGCGGCTCATGGACCCGCTGGCGGAACTGGTCAAGATCGACCCGAAATCCATCGGCGTCGGCCAGTACCAGCACGATGTGGACCAGGGGATGCTCAAGCAGAGCCTCGACGATGTCGTTGTCAGTTGCGTCAACAGCGTCGGCGTCGAGGTCAACACCGCCAGCAAGCAACTGCTCCAGTACGTCTCCGGCCTGGGACCGCAACTGGCCCAGAACATCATCAGTTACCGCAACGAGAAAGGCCCCTTCCGCTCCCGCGCGGACCTCAAAGAAGTCCCCCGCCTGGGCGCCAAGGCCTTCGAGCAGGCGGCGGGCTTCCTGCGCATTCAGGACGCCGCCCACCCGCTCGACGCCAGTGCCGTGCACCCGGAGAGCTATCACGTCGTGGACGCCATGGCCACCAACGTCGGCTGCTCGGTGGCCGACCTGATGAAGAATGAGCCGCTGCGCCGCCAGATTCGCCTGGAAGACTACGTGACGGAGACGGTCGGCCTGCCCACGCTCCAGGACATCCTGCAGGAATTGGCCAAGCCCGGCCGGGACCCGCGCCAACAGTTCGAGGTCTTCAGTTTTGCGGAAGGCATCCGGAAGATGGAAGACCTCAAGGAAGGCATGCGGCTGCCCGGCATCGTCACGAACGTCACCGCCTTCGGAGCCTTCGTCGATATCGGCGTCCACCAGGATGGGCTGGTCCACATCAGCCAGATGGCCGACCGGTTCGTCAAGGACCCGGCGGAGATCGTGAAAGTGCACCAGAAGGTGATGGCCACGGTTCTCGCGGTGGACCTCGTAAAGAAGCGCATCAGCCTCTCCCTGAAGGACCCGTCCAAGCCGGCCCCGGCTCCGAAGGCCAAGGATGCTCCCAAGGCGAAGGCCGGTGGCAAGCCATCCCCTGCCCCGAAGCGCGACCCCGCCCAGAAACCCGGCACGCGGCTGAATCTGAAGTGGACTGAGCTCTGGTGATTACGGACACGTGAACGTGCGTATTGCAGTATCGGATGCACTTTGATAATCTGGAGTGGCTGATACCTTCTGGAGACGTCTGATGCAGGAATACAAAGCGGTCATCAAACAAGAAGGCGAGTGGTGGTACGGGTGGATCGAGGAGATGCCCGGCATCAATTGCCAGGAGCGTTCCAAAGAGGAATTGCTTGAGACCTTGCGGGTCACGCTGCTGGAAGCCATCGAGTTGAATCGCGAGGAGGCAAGAAGATCCGCGTCCGGCGAGTTTGCCGAAGTCCGGATCGCGATATGAAACGTCGGGC
The DNA here is from genome assembly GCA_023481165.1 of Planctomycetota bacterium. Taxonomy (GTDB): domain Bacteria; phylum Planctomycetota; class Phycisphaerae; order Sedimentisphaerales; family Anaerobacaceae; genus PLanc-01. Next base: position 15,011 of record JAMCWO010000219.1, read on the forward strand.
CTTCCTCCAGCATCTGACGGAGCATGGATGCCAACTGCTCCGAGAAGGTCGTAAGCACTCGTGGCGGTACAACCCCGCCCTGAACAGACGGTCAGCAGTCCCACGGCATACCGAGATCGTGGATACCTTGGCCAAAAAGATCTGCAAAGACCTTGGCATTCCCCCATGTGAATAGGCGAAGGCGTGTCCTCAGTCGAGGCACAAGGAGGCAATGTTGAGATTCTTCGCGGCGGCGACCTCGTCGGGCCGGGAGACCGGCGTCGTGATCGGAGCGGCTTTGAGCTTCTCCGGATCGTTTTCGGCCAGGCCGGCAATCTCGATCATGGCATCGATGAAGGCGTCGAGCGTCTCCTGGCTCTCAGTCTCCGTCGGCTCGATCATGATCGACTCATGCACCGTGATCGGGAAGTAGACCGTCGGCGGGTGGAAGCCCCGGTCGATCAGGGCTTTGGCGATGTCCAGGGCGCGAATCTCATTTTCCGCCATCTTGTCTGTCGTCGTGAAGACACACTCGTGCTTGCAGATCCGGTCGACCGCCGGCTTGTAGTAGTTGCGCAACCTCTCGCGGATGTAGTTGGCGTTGAGGACCGCTGACTCGGCGACGTGGCGCAGGCCCTCCTTCCCCAGCATCAGAATGTAGGCATAGGCCCGCACGATGATGCCGAAGTTGCCATAGAACGGCGCGATGTAGCCAATGGACTTCGGGCGGTCATATTCGAGGGCGAACGTACCATCGTTGCGTTTGACCACGATCGAGATCGGCAGGTACGGCAGGAGCTTCTCCTTCACGCCCACCGGCCCAGCGCCAGGACCGCCGCCGCCGTGAGGCGTCGAGAAGGTCTTATGCAGGTTCAGGTGCACGATGTCGAAACCGAAGTCGCCCGGCCGGGCCTTGCCCACGATGGCGTTGAGATTCGCTCCATCGTAATAGGCAAGCCCGTCCACGCTGTGGATCAGAGCGCAGATTTCCTTGATGTGCGGATCGAACAGGCCGAACGTGCTGGGGCACGTGAGCATGATCCCCGCCACCTCGTCGTTCAATGCACTCTTGAGGGCGTCGAGGTCCATATCGCCGGAGTCCGTGCTCGGGATCGACACGACGCGATAACCGGCAATCGCGGCGCTGGCGGGATTGGTGCCGTGGGCGCTGTCCGGGGCGAGCACAATGCTCTTTTTGTTGCCCTTGTCCCGGTGATAAGCGGCCATGATCATCATGCCGGTCAGTTCACCATGTGCCCCGGCCAGCGGCTGCATCGTGAAGCCCGCCATGCCGGTGATCTCCCGCAGCAGCAGGTCCATATCGTACAGGATCGCCAGCGCGCCCTGCGTCAGCATGCCGCCCCGGCGCAGTTGCGGCAGCAGCGGGTGCACGTGCGCGAAACCCGGGTAACTGGCAATGCGCTCGTTCACCTTCGGGTTGTACTTCATCGTGCACGAGCCCAGCGGGTAGAAATTCGTATCGACGCCGAAATTGCGACGCGACAACTCCGTGAAGTGCCGCACCACGTCCAGTTCGCTGAGTTCCGGCAACTCGGCACTCTTGGGCCGGAGCCGGTCCGCGCGAATATTGATGCCCGTCGGCACATCGCTCGGCCCGGGTAGCACGCCCGTCCGCCCCGGAACGCTCTTCTCGAATATGAGCTTCATAGCACACTCTCCAGCGCCTCGGCCAGCATGCCGATTTGCTGCTTGGTTCGTTTCTCCGTGACGCAGATCAGAATCGAGTTTTCCATCCCTTTGTAGTAGCGGCTCAGCGGGAAGCCCGCGGCGAAGCCCTTCTCGATCAGCCGCGCGATCACGTCCGCCGCCTCGCACGGCAGGTCCAGCACGAACTCGTTGAAGAACCACTTCGCCCGAAAATGCGGCTGGACGCCGGGAATCGCCGTCAGCCGCTGGTAGGCGTAGCTTGCCCTGTCGGCACAACGCTGAGCCGTCTGCTTCAAGCCCTCTTTGCCCACGAGCGACAGGTACACCAGCGCGGTCAGGGCACACAGGGCCTCGTTGGAGCAGATGTTGGACGTTGCCTTCTCCCGTCGAATGTGCTGCTCGCGGGCCTGGAGAGTCAGCACAAAGGCCCGCCGGCCTTCGCGATCCTTCGTCTCGCCCACGATCCGGCCCGGCATCTTGCGGACGTACTGCTTGCGGGAGGCCATCATCCCCAGGTATGGCCCGCCGAACGACATCGGCAGTCCCAGGCTCTGTCCCTCCGCCGTAACGATATCCGCCCCCATCGCCCCGGGCGTCTTCAAGATGCCCAGCGAGATCGGATAGCACGACACGAGCAGCAGCGCCCCCTTGTCGTGGGCGGCCTCCGCGAGGTCCGTGAAGTCGTCGATGCAGCCGAAGAAGTTCGGGTTCTGCACGATGACCGCCGCGGTCTTGTCGTCGAGCCGGTCCAGAATATCGGAGCGGTTCGCCAGACCATCGACGCAATGCGTCTCTTCGAGATCGATCTGGAGGTTCCGCGTGTACGAGTGCAGCATGACGCGATAGATCGGGTTGACGCTGTCGTCCACGATGACCTTATTGCGCTCGGTGATCCGCAGGGCCATCATCATGGCCTCGTAGAGGGCGGTCCCACCGTCATAGAGCGAGGCGTTCGAGACCTCCATGTCCGTCAGCCGGCAGACGGCCGACTGAAACTCGTAGATCGCCTGGAGCGTCCCCTGCGAGATCTCCGGCTGATACGGCGTGTAAGACGTGTAGAACTCGCTGCGGGAGATGATCGAATAGACCGCCGATGGGATGAAGTGGTCGTAGAACCCGCCGCCCACAAAGAGCGTCAGATCGATCGAGTTCTTTCCTGCCAGATCGGCCAGTCGCTCGCGCACCTCCTGCTCGCTCAGTCCGTGCGGCAGGTTGAACGACCGGGCCATCAGCTCCGGCGGCACATCGCGGAACAAATCGTCCATCGTCAGGCCGATCGCCGCCAGCATCTCCTTCTGCTGCTCGGCCGTATTCGGTATGAATTCCATATTTGTTAGTTCCTAAACTTCAAACGGAGATCCCCCGCGTGTTGTCATTCCAGCGCAGGCGGGAATCCAGAAAACTACCGTACGGTCCTGGACCCCCGCCTGCGCGGGGGTGACAGATCGAGAGTAGCCTTGGCCTCATGTTTGTGTAGGCTCGTTCACAGTGTCTTTAGATAGTCCT
>JAMCWO010000241.1 GCA_023481165.1 Planctomycetota bacterium
GAAACGACGCAAGAAACAGGTGTACTTGAACGAGCCTCGCGCCGTTGCCAAAGCACGCCTACTCAATGCAACATAGGGCTTATGGAAGTGCCATTCGGGTCTGTCCCCGGTGTCCCTGCGCCCTCCCTATTCTCCGCCGGTCTTGTCGCGCCAGGAAGCGCTTTGCATTTGAATTCCCCAGGGGAATGGCGGTATACTTGTCCGTTAGCGGGCCGGCATCGGTGCCGCACAAAGGCCACATGGAAATGTCGGATCGATACCCGGAATCCGGTAGGCCGAAAACGGATTCGGGCAGCAAAGGGGAAGAGCGATGAACGCCAAAAAGCTGTTGCAGCCCCGGTACAGCCCCCTGGAAGCGGGCGTTACTCTGTTCGTAGCGCTCTTGATCGTGGAGATCGGAACACTCTGGATGGCGAAACCTGCTCGGGTAGACGTCATCCGAACAACGGTCGCCACGAGCCCTTTGCCCGCTGTGAAGCTGGCAGAGACGGCAAAGGCCAACGACCCCAATGCTTATCGACGACCCTACACGTTCACGAGCGATTGGTTTACGACGCGCCTACCGTCCTGGAAGGTGGCCTTGGCTCCCTATGTCGGGCACAGCGGCCTGAGTTACTTGGAGATCGGGGCATTCGAAGGTCGCTCGCTGTTCTGGATGCTGGACCATGTGCTGACGGCCACGGACGCCCGAGCAACGGCAATCGACCTCTTTGACGGCCCTTATGCCGCCACGTATCGCCACAACCTGGAAGTGTCCGGCAGTGCCGGCAAGGTCACTACGTTGACCGGCTATTCCCAAGTCTTGCTCCGTGGCCTGCCTTTGGACTCCTTTGACGTGATTTACATCGATGGGTCGCACCTGCCCTTCGATGTACTGGAGGACGCAGTATTATGCTGGCGACTGCTGAGAGCGGGCGGGCTGATAATATTCGACGACTACGCAAATCTGGGAATCGGTCACGACTACCAGGAAGATCTGCAGCTCACCGGCGAACTATGGCATCCCGCAAAAGCAATCGACCCTTTTGTGCAGTGCCTCGGGGATCGGTGCCAGGTGATTCACAACGACTTTCAGCTTATCATCAGGAAGGTCAAGTGAGCAGGGGAACCTTGGAAGTTCCGGGGGCTGTTCGCGGGGTCCGCCATTAAGGGAAGCTTGGGCGGCGGGTCCGGTTCCTCCGGCGTGCCCGGCTTAGCGAGCGACGTTGCGCCCGGCCCCTGGCAGCCCGCCATCCATATCATGACCAGCCAAAGCGACACCAACCATAGCCCCCTCCACAGACTCGTCCCGTTTCTATGGGCAACCATCGTGTGTACTCCAAAACCAAGCATCCTGAACCCCAATTCATTCCAGAAGGGCGTATTGTAGCCTTGACCGCCTGCAAAGACAAGAATTCGCCCGCACCGGCCCTTCTCCGGCTTTGCCTTCCAAGCTCATTCAGAACCGCACACCCCCTGCCGGTAGACCGTGGGGGCTTGGCCCTCATCTACGCGGGCGGGAAATGGGTGCGTAACCCGCTTGGCGCTTACCCCCGCCGCCGCAAATCGGGTTCGTTCTGCACATTTCGCTCTGAGAAGTCGGTGTTTCGCCGGAAGGCGGAAGTTCTCTTCCTTCAAACTTGAAACCTGAGACTCCCAACCACTCTGAGTTCGCCGCAGGCGGCCGACCAAATCATCGACCCAACGGCCACCGACTGCGAAACGTTGACCTGCTGGTCGGCTGTCCCTTGTCGTTTGGCGTCTGGCTCTTGTCGCTGGTCGCATCCTGCTTGTCGCCTGGCGGGCCTTGCTTGTCGTTTGACGGCTCTCGCTTGCCACTGTTGCCGGCTGTTATATCGCGGACTTCCCCGGAGGAAGTGCCGGACGCCTTCGGTTCCTCCTTCGGGCCGCTCGCGTCTGTGGGTACGCCCGGTGCCGCCGGTTTGGCCGCGGCCCCAAACGCCGGACCAGACGAGCGAGTCGGGATGGGCTTATCCGAGGGATTCGACGAGGAAGGATGGGGACTGGCAGGCGGCGTGGCGACAGGCTTGGGGTCAGCCCCGGCGGCCGGCTCAGCCTGGCGGCCCGCCGATGGGGACGAGGGAGTGGGAGCCGGCTTAAAGGATGGACGCGGCGAGGAAGGACGGGGACCGGCAAGCGGCACGATGGGCGGCTTGGAACCGGCCGCGGCGGCCGGCGGATCTCGGCGGCCGGCTGGCCCAGAGGAGGAAGCGGGGACCGGCTTATAGGAGGAACGCGCTGAAGAAGGACGGGGACCGGCAATCGGCACGATAGGAGGTTTGGAGCCTGCCGTGGCGGCGGGATGCACCGGCCCGGAGCAGGGGGTTGAGGTTAGCCCGTCCGAGGGACGCAACGGGTCGAAAGGGAGATCGGCAGACGACGCGAGAGCAGGGTCGGGGCCGGTCGCGGCGGCCGGCGGATCCCGCCGTTTGAGCAGGCGCTCGGTCAACTGCGCGATCGCCCCGTCGATCAGAGCCGTCCCGCGCCCCGTCCGAGCCAAAATGCATTCCTGAACGGAAATCGAGTTCACCCGCTCCTCGCCCCAAGCCACCGTCAGAAACCGCGCCAACACCTTCCGCACTGCCTGGTGCAGTTTGGCAAACTCCTTGTCCTCGATCTTGTCGCGTTTATTGAGGAGCACCACCATTTCCTGGAGCCGATGGGCGACCGGGGCTACTTTGCGCAGCACCGAGTCCAGGGCGTTGCAGAAGAGACAGAACCAGCGCAGCGTGGCCAAGGGGTCGCTGCTGCAGTCCAGGATGACGATCACCGCGTGCGGTTTGCGCCGCGCGATCAAGATGGCATGTTGCAGGGGACCGACCTGGCCCGGCGTATCCACCGCCCGGCGCACCCGCAGGACGAGTCCGTTTTCTCCCCCGAGACCCACGACAAAAGCCGGCGACCGGGTCACCGCATAGGTCATCTCCCGTTTGCCTTCCGGATCCAGGGCCGCCCGTTGCAGGTATTGGGCAAACTTCGTCTTGCCGGCGTTGCCGGGGCCCAGGATGAGGATCTCTTTGCCGCAGATGAAGGTGGCCAGGCGCGAGAGTCCTTTGACGAGAACCGGCCGCGGCGTATCCGCGAGTGCTTCCGCCTTGGTCGATTTCCCACGGACAGTCCGGGCCTCGGTCTTCATGGCAGCCTCCCGGGTAGTAGCGGGTGTACTGCTTCCGCTACGAGCCTGTCCGCCCGGTCCGGCGGCGCGATCCGGCGGCCTCATGTGCCGACTCCGTGTGCGGCGGGCACATCCCGTTGGCAGTGGGGAGAGGGCAAGACCTGCGTCTGGTCCGCCCAACCGACCTTCTCATCGCGCAGAACTGCTGCGCGGCAGGGAGGAAAGAGAATCTCCAGGACCCCGGGGGCAGCGCAGAGTCCGTCCGCGATCCCTTCCCGTGTCTTTTTTGCTACAGGCACGTTCACTAACTGTACCGCCCCCATCAGGACTGCCCCACCGCAGTGGAGAGAGTTCTGGAACTACATTACGTATGGATTTTTTATCGGCCTTTTTCTTTCTTTGCATTAAAAAAACGAAAATAAATTAGCCAATTGCAAAAGATTTCTTCTTGGATGAATCAAAGAGAGTCAGGCGTACCGCAAATCTCGATCGCGCCTACGGGCCGACACCCGGACCGG
>JAMCWO010000305.1 GCA_023481165.1 Planctomycetota bacterium
CGGCGGGGGCCGTTGACCGCAGCGCGAGCGTCGCTTAGACTGGCTGGGACGGTGATGCAGCAAAGGAGTGACTGATGAGCGAAAACGACCACAGGTATGGGCATGGGGGTCATGGAAATCACGGCCACGGGTCGAATTTGCGCGAGGTCTCGCGGCGGCGGCTCTGGTGGGCGGTGGTCATCATCCTGCTTTTCCTCATCGTGGAGGTGATCGGCGGTCTGCTTACCGGCAGTCTGGCCCTCCTGGCCGACGCAGGGCACATGCTCACGGACCTGCTGGCCCTGGCGATGGCGATCTTCGTCGGGTACCTGGCCCAGCGGCCGGCGACGCCGGAGCGGACCTTCGGCTTCCTGCGGGCGGAGGTCATCGGGGCGTTCATCAACGGCGCTACCTTGATTTTGGTCGTGGGCCTGGTCTTTCGGGAGGCGATCGGCCGCTTCCTGTATCCGGCCGAGGTCGCCGGCGCGGGGATGCTAGGGGTCGCCTTGGCGGGCCTCCTGGCCAATCTCGCCAGCGCATGGGTGCTGTCGGGCAGCCGCAAGGAGAATATCAACATCGAGGGGGCCTTCGTCCATATGCTGGCCGACACGCTCGGCTCGGTGGGGGCGGTGGTCGCCGGCATCGTGATCCTGGCGACGGGCTGGTTCCCTGCCGACCCGCTGGCGAGCATCCTGATCGGACTGCTGATTCTCTGGAGCAGCATTGGCCTGTTGCGGCGGACCCTCGCTATTTTGATCCAGGCCACGCCGCCGCACCTGGACTTTCACGAGATCCAGGCCGCCCTGGAAGCGAACGAGCACGTGGCGGCGGTCCACGACCTGCACATCTGGTCGGTGACCTCGGGCTTTCCCATCCTGACGGCCGACATCTGGCTCAAACCGATGTGCAGCGATCCGGCCTGTTGGCAGCAGTGCCTCCGGGACCTGCAGAATACCCTCACCGAGCGGTTCGGCATCGACCACGCCACGCTGCAGCTTGAGCCGGCGGGAACGTTTCGAATGGATAACTGCTAATTGATGATTGGGGGGGCGGAAGAGGAGCGGTCCTCGGCCATTCTTTGTATCGCTATCTGCCGCGCTGCTGCAACGGCGGCTTCGGGCGCCGGTGTTGCGGGACAAGCATAGGCAGGAGGACAAGAGTGGCGACCGTGGCCCAGAGCAGGCCGCCGATGACCGTGACGGCAAAAGGCTGGAAAATCCGCGAGCCGACGGCCGGATTCACCGCCACCGGCACCAGGGCGATGATTGTGGCGGTCGCCGTCATCAGGATGGGACGCAGACGAATCGCGGCGGCCGAGGAGAGCGCTTCCGGCATCGTCAGGCCGCGGGCGGCTTCGCGGTTGGCGTAGGCAAGCAGGACAATGGCGTTGTTCACGGCGATGCCGATGAGCGTCAGGATGCCCATGCCTACGGAGACATCGATTCCCACGCGGGTGAGGGCCAAGAAGACAATGGCTCCAACCAGGGCCATAGGGATCGTGATCAGGATAATCAAGGGTTGCAGCCACGAGCCGAACTCGATGGCTATGATGAAGTAGATCAGCGTCACCGCCACCACTGCCGTGAGGATGAAATCCCGGATCATCCGCCCGATGACCTGGTATTGCCCGGTAAACGCGATGCTGTAGCCTGGCGACAATTGGATCGCAGACAGGCTCTGTCGCAGACGGCGTGCGACAGCGGAGACGCTGCCGCTGACCTCTGCCAGAATCGTGATTTCCCGCTGGCCGTTCAGATGAGTGACGGCCGAAGGCAGGCGGGCAATTTCGATTCGGGCCACGCGCTCCAGCGGCACCGATTGTCCGGAGGGCGTGGGCACAGCGAGTTGCCGGAGCGATTCGACCGTCATGTCCAGACGGGTTGGCAGCTTGACCAATACCTGCACCTCCTGTGATTGACGCAGAGCGGTGGTGGCCAGGACGCCGAAACGAGCCGCCTGGATGGTGGCGAAGATGTCGGCGGGCGACAAGTGGCAGCGGGCCAACTCGACGGGGTCGGGCTGGACCAGAATCTGCGGACTGCGGATCTTCGCGTTGTTGATGATGTTGGACAGGGCCGGCTCGCGGGCCATGATCTGCTCGGCTCGGACGGAGAGCGAGATCAACTCGTTCACCTCGGTGCCGAAGATCGTGACCCCAAAGGTAGCGGGCAGGCCGGATAGGCTCTCATCCATCTTCTCCTGCGTAGGCTGATGGTAGAGGAACAGGGCACCCGGAATCTGGTTGTACACGCTCCGCAAGTCGTTCATGATCTGGTCCAAAGTGCGTGTGCGGGTCGAACGCGGTGCCAATTTCATCGTCAACTCGCCCTGGTTGACCCCTTCCACTTGCAGACCTCGTGCCGAGGAGCCGGTGCGCCGGTAGACGGTCTCGATGTCCTGTTGACCCATCGCCTCTTGCTCCAGAAGGTCGGCAATCCGGTCGCTCTCCGTCAGCGAAGTCCCGGGCGGCATAACGTGTACTCGATCAGGATCGCGCCTTCATCGATCGCGGGCAAAGCGCGCACGGGACCGAGCCAGGCGGCCAGGACTCCCAGACCCAGCACCGCTACACCCGCCAAGAGAATGATCCACCGGTGAGCGAATCCGAAGCGTAGCATTCGCTGGAGGCTGTTGTTCACGCTTCGCAGCAAGGGCGAGCCGATGGCCCAGCGGCCGGCGGGCGGCGCGAGCCAGCCGAACATCATGGGTACAAACACCAGCGAGAACACCAGCGATGCCAAGAGAGCTATGCTGACCACCAGCCCAAAGGGCCGTACGAACAGGCCGGCCAGCCCGCCGATCAACAGCAGGGGAGCAAATACCGCCGCGGTGGTGAAGGTTCCGGACGCATCCGGTCCGGCAATCTCGGCGGCGCCGATCAGGCTTGCTGTTCTGGCGTCTTCTCCCAGTGTCAGCCGACGAAAGATGCTCTCCGAGACGACGACTGCATCGTCCACCACCATGCCCACCGTCAGTGTCAGGGCCGACAGGGTAATCACGTTGAGAGTCTGGCCGAAGGCCTGCAGGAACGCGACCGTCGCGAGCAGAGTGATCGGGATGCTCGCGGCCGTGATCAGCGTGGCCCGCACTGTCCCCATGAAGACAAAGAGCACTACCGCCGCGAGAACGGCCCCGACGATCAGGTCATGGAACAGCGAATTGCGGGCCTCGCTGATGATGTCCGCCTGATCGTAAAACTTGCGAACCTGCGTCCCCGGCGGCAGCAGGGGCGTCAGGTTGGCCCACTGCCGGTCGATATCCCCCGCCACGGTGATCGTGCTGGCACCGATCTGTTTGCTGATGATGACGGCCACCGCAGGCACGCCATTGCCGTGGACTGTATAGTGGCGCGGCGCCGGCTCCTCGGAGACGGAGGCTATGTCTTCGATCAGGACGGCCTGGGGTCTCCCCACGCTATCCGTGGCGGTGGCTGGCCCTTGATTGCCTGCCATGGGCAGCGGGACTTTGCGAACGTCCTCGATGGTTCCCAGCCGGGTGGAGCCGCTGATCGGATACTCTTGGGAGCCCCGCTCGATGAAATCGGCGGCTGCGGCCCGATTGTGTCTGGCCAGGGTGGAGATGACGTTGTCCACTGTCAGATGCAGCCGATCCATGGCCTCGGGATGAAGTCGCACGACAAAGGCCGGCTCATCTCCGCCCAGGACCTCTACCAGAGCCACGCCCTCGACGGACATCAATTGGCTCACGATCTGCGTTTGCACGATCCGCCGCAGGTCGATCGAGCTGCCCGGCCCATAGAGCACGTAGCCGACGACCTCCTGGAGAGTGGTGCCGATGTTCTCCAAACGCGGCTGTACCCCGACGGGGAGTTGGGAGGCCACGGCCGACACTTCGGCCTGCACCCGCTGGGCCGCGTTGTTCAGACCGGTGCCCGGCGCAAACTGGGCCGTGATCTGGGAGATACCCACCACGGAGGTGGACGCCACGCGCTGGACCCCGGCAATCGTCCGAAGGCGGTCCTCGATCGGACGTGTCACCAGCAGTTCCATATCCTGGGCCGACACGCCGGGATCGTGGGAGATGACGTTTACCACCGGTACATCCAGATTGGGAAAAAGTCCGACGGGCAACTGATAGAGGGCAGCGATCCCGGCAATGACGGTTACCACCACCAGCAGAACCACCACGATCGGGTTGTCGATGATGAGCCGAAAAACCGTACGCACCGCTCAGTCCTCCACCCGATACTGGCTGCTGAACTCACGGCCGGCAATCTCATACGCCCCCTGCGTGACGACCGATTCGCCTGGCTGGAGACCGGAAAGGATCTCCACCCAGCCCTCCTGCGTCAGCCCGAGTCGCACGTTGCGGCGCTCATAGCGACCCTGCACCTCGACCAACACGTACGGCTGATCCCGTTCGTGGTAGAGGACGGCCGACTCCGGCACCGCCCAGGAGGAAGGTCGGACCTCCATGATGACCTCGCCGGCGACAGTTTGACCGGGCCGCAACTGCTGATCGATCTGTGGTCCTTCAATCCAGACTGTCGTGGCCCCCAGGCTGTCCGCCTGGGGCACGATCCGGCGGACGATCCCCGGCACCGTTCGATTTGTCGTGATGCGAACCGTGGCCTCCTTGCCCGTGAGCGGGGTTTGCGCCGGGGGAAAGAGGGAGGCCACGACCCGTAGATGGTTGGGATCGACGATCGCGCCGAGAACATCGTCTGCCTTGACGGTTTGGCCTATATTGACTCGCCGATTGGTGAATACTCCGGCAATCGGAGCCACGACGTGCGTCTGTTCCTGGAGGGCTTGCAGGGCCATCTGGGCGTCGCGTACCTGGGCTTGGAGCTTGAGCTGCGCTTCCTGGGCCGTCGCCAAATCGTTCCGGGTGGATAATTGCTCCTTGATGTTCTGCTCCAGGCGCTGCACATTCTGGTGGGCCAGGCCAAGCTGCGACTGCAAAGACTCCAGGTTCGCCTCGATCTTCGCCTGCTGGGCCACGATCAAGGGACCGCCCAGAACCATCACGCTGGCCCCGGCTTGGATGGGCATCTCGTCCGTTGCCGCAAGGGACTGAACACGACCCGCGACGAGAGCGATCAGCTCCACCGTGGATGTGCTTTGGATAACTCCCACCCAAGGCACCCGGACGACGAACGTTCTTACCGTCGGCGGCGCCACGGCGATCAGGCGACTCTCGATGCTTCGAGACTCGCGCCGGGAGCCCTGGCCCGCCTCGCGCCGCGGAGGCCGGATATACCCATAGATCAGAGCGGCTACCCCGGCGGCGATCAGCACCAGGAGGAGAACGATCCAGACACCGCGCCTCACGGGACTGACTCCTTCTGCGGCACGGCCCCGGCGGCAGGTCCCGCGCCGACTTCAGGTATTCGATACAAGCCCGTTGCGGATTCGAGGTCGATGATCGTCTGGGCCAGTTGCCCCTTGAGAGTCAGGAGCTTCTGCCGGCTGTTCGCGAGACTGTACCACGCGGTGAGATACGTCAGCACATCCACCCGGCCTTGGAGCATCGCTTGGTGGTAGACGCTCTCCAGCCGCCGGCTTTGGCTCTGCGTGTCCTCCGCGGCGGCAATCTCCCGATTGAGAGATTCGATCTTGGCCAGTAGCACAGACACATCGGCGCGGGCCTCGAACACGCGGTTGACGTACTCATCGAACAGTTTCTGTCGGGTGGCCTGCTCGGCGGCGATCCGGCCTTGGTTGCGGTCGAAGACCGGCAGCGTGATCCCCAGGCCGAAGCCTATGGTGTCCACGTTCTCCACATCTCGCGCGTAGGTCGGCCCGATACTGACCTTGGGGAACTGGTTGAGAATGGCGGCTCGGACCGCGGCTTCCTGACTGTCATAGCCCCGGCGCAGAGCCACCAAATCCAGCCGCTCTTGCTCCAGACTCGCCGTCAGCTCCGTCGCCGCAGGGGCTTGGAAACGAGCGGGCAAGAGGGTCCCCTCCTCAATCCGGATGGGATAGTCGGGCGGCATGCCCAAGGCCCGGCGAAGCGCGAGATTCTGGACGGCGGCTTGCTGCTGCAATTCGATGAGAGACTCGATAGCTTGGCTTTGCGCCACTTCGGCCGCGACCAGTTCGTCGGAGGTTTTCGTGCCATTTTGGACCGCCCGGCGGAGCAGGCCTACATCCGCGGAGCGCCGGCACTCGATCTCCCGGGCCAGGGCAACTTGGTCGTCGAGATTGACCAGTCGATAGACGGCACGCTTCGCGGCCTGCGCCACCTGCCATTCCTGCCACGCGATATCCAGTGCCACAGAGGCTCGATTTGCCTGGGCTGCTTGGACCCTTGCGGACCGGCTCCAGAGGGGCTGAATATCCCAGTTCAGTTCCACGCCGAAGCCGTTCACCGTACCGGTGGTTTCCCCGGCGACCGGCGTCTCGAAACTGAAGGCAAGCTCAGGGTTGGGCAGTAATCGGGCTTGCAGAAGCTGGGCATCCGCCAGGGCCCTCTTGTCCCGTTCGGCACGCAACGACGGATGCAGCAGGACGGCCAGCACGGCCGCTTCATCGGGCGAGAGCCCGTTCTGTAGATTCAGTTGGACCGGCCCCAGGACCGGATGCCGTAGCGTCTCGGCCTGCACCTGCAAAATGGGCATTTCGGGCACGGTCAATGCCCGGTTCACGGTGGGAGCGGTTAAGGGCAGGGCTTGGTAGGGCTGACAACCCGCAATTCCCAGGAAGGAGGCCGGGACCAGCAGCAGGACGAGCGCGATCACGCAACCCCGATGACCGAATCCGGGTGCCACGCATTCGCAGGATCCGCCGAGGGCGACGGACGTGTAGTCGATGCCATTCTCCTTCATACGACGACCGTCTACGACCACCTTGCCCGTGCGGAAGAAGTGGCCCGGTAGCTTGCGAAACCCGTCACATGCATCGTTTTGAATATCTTGTCATAGTAAGCAGGGACTCTCTCCATACCCAGTAAGCATCCTGCTCAAATCCTCACGATTTTGGATTAGCGCCATAGCCCATGCCGCCACCTGCGCCGGCAGGAACCTCCCAGATGGATGATCGGCGGATAGCCGCCGATTGCTGTCAGCGCTGCCGCTTGTTGCGGTGCAGGATCTCCAGTTTCAGGCGGCGGTGTTCGGGCGGCAGGAGGACGATGATGATCAGATCGACGATGGTCAGAAAGACCATCATCGGCGAGTACGTGAGGAAGAAATAGGCGATCTGGTAGAGCACAAAAAGCGAGAACACAATACCAGCCAGCCAATAGGCCCACAATTGACTGAACCAGATGGCTCCGACGATCACCAGTTTGATGATGCCATGGACCAGCAGGTAGGCGACGGCGAACGTCTTGGTGTCGGTCGACAGGTGAAAGATCCAGGTCAGCAGGTGGTTCGCCAGCCAGTCGTTCGGGTCTTCAGCGAGCTCAGGCTCCAAGAGCACATAGGCGAAGCGCCGGAGTGCTTCACTGCTTATAGTCAACAGCAGGAAGCCGCCGGCGGTCTCCAGAAGGCCATCGATCGCCTTGAAGATGATCCCGATCCAAAAGACGATATGGGCCCACCAGCTCTGTGTGAGCCTGTCGATCCATGCGGACCATCGTTGCGGCAACCAACGGCCGCGCATCCGTACGCCCTTCCAATCTCAACGGTCGTTTCGATGTGACCTTACCTAATATACTACGAGGGGCACGGGGATGAAAGATAAGCAGGTTCCTGCCTGCGCGGCACGGATTCCCGGATTTTGGCGACCTTCCACCGGTTATCGTGTACGCCGGGCCGAAGGTCATGGATCTTCGGCCTGATTCTGAGTCTCCCCAAGCGACATGTCGTATTTGTCGCTCGTCTCCCCTAGCCAGAGGCAGAAGTCGTTGCGTGTCTGACCGTCGTAGCCGCCGGCGACATAAAGGATGCCGCCCCAGGAACAGACGCCCTGACCGCGGGCGCCGTACGGCAGAGGCACCGGCTTTCTCCACATCTGGGTGGGCAGATCCAGAATGAGCATGGTGTCGGCGTAGTCCGTCGTGGACGTGCGGCAACCGCCGACGACATACAAGGAATCGCCGATCACCTCCAGCTCCGCGTAGCAGCGCGGGTCCGGGATGGGAAGGTAGGCCATATCGGTCGGCGTGGCGAGGAAGCCCAGGGTCGCAGGTTGCAAGAAGGGGTAGTTCTCCGTCGTCTCCGTGCCCGCCAGGCACCAGAGAGTATCGCCCACGGCACAGGCGAAGTCGCCCAGCGCCCGGCCCGGCCAGTCTCCCTCGTGCGGCTTGATCGTCAGCGACTGCACCCAAGCGTCGAGGTCGGGATCATACACGTCGATCTGGGCCACGAGCTGATGGCCGGGGTTCGTCAGGCCTCCGACGATCCAGACCTGGTTGTTGATGACCGCCGATCCGGCGTCCTCCCGGGCCACGGGCATCGGGCTGCGGGGCAGCCAGGTGTCGGCATCCGGATCGTAGAGCCAGACATTCGGATACTTGATCATCCAGCGGTGGTGATAGCCGCCGAAACAGAAAAGCCGCCCCTTCACCGCCCGCAGGCAGACGCTTTGGGCATTGTAGGGAAGCGGCGCGATCGCCGACCATTGTCCATTGTCCGTGTCATAGACGAAGCAGGACGAGGTCTCTTCATTGCTGCAAATGCCCGCGACGGCGTAAATCTTGCCCGCGCACGCCTCCAGGCCGAACTGCTCCTTGCTCTCGGGCAAACGCGGCAGGCGCAGCCAAGGGCCCGGGAGCGGGGAACTCACGTCGGGGTCGTCCTCCGACGCGGCCGGAGTTCTCTGTTGTGCCGGCGGTTCGGGAATTGCCGACGTATCCGGATCGTCCGCCCATACGGGCGGAACCAGGCTGATGAGGCCGGCCAGACATGCTACCTGCGCCAGCAATGGGACCATTCTCATGTAGATGTTCCCTGCTCTGGACTTGTGAGGTTCAGCGTGTAAACAGGCACATGCCTCCCGGGGGTGCGCCAACCAGAACGCCCAGATCTCCGTCGCCCTTGGGAAGCGGTATAGAGGAGGATCCTTCCTCGCAGGCTGGCCTTCTTATATCATATCGGGCAGCAAATGTCAAGGGCCAGCGCGTGCTTTTGCCTCTGCGGCAGAGCGATGTCCCTGCCGCCCGTTTGTGAACCGGCCCCACGCCGTGATGGCAGGAGCAGCCTTTACCTCGATGCGCAATTATATCCATGATGGGTCCAGTATTACTATGTCTTCTCCGTCCGTCTCCGGCGCCGGCCGAGCAGCCTGCCCCATCCTTGCCGCCGGGCTCGATCAACTTCTTTGGCCACACGATGACCTCCCAGGTGAGAGCCGCCCTGCGGGCGTGCCGCTTTGCCGGATGTGGAGGAGGACAGAACGGCAATTTGTTGTGAAACGGACCCGTAAATGCATGCAGTTGCGGCCGTGCTTTTCGTCGAAATCGGTTGACATGATTGTAACGCCGACCTATGATGCGCACCTTACTGCCGAGGTAGAAGTCGGGTGGTCTTGCAGCCTTGGACGAACATCACAGACATGTAGAGTGTAGGGTACGTAGAGCGGGGCGATGGAAGCGACCGGTCCGATCTACGCGCGGAGGTTCCCGACGCGAGCGGTCTTTCTATTGAGGAATTTTTGTCTATGAGTGACTACATCATTCTGGTCAAGCAGGTTCCGGATGTGTCGCAGATTACGGACAACGCGTTCGATCCGGAGACGGGCACACTGGTTCGCGCGCGACTGGCCAGCGTGATCAACGAGCTGGATGCCCAAGCCCTGGCGTTCGCCCGGTACATGAAGATGATCAGCGGCGACGCCAATGCCCGCCTGGTGGCGCTGACGATGGGCCCGCCGATGGCGGATGACGTGCTGCGGTACAGCCTGGCGCGGGCCGCCGATCAGGTCGTCCTGCTGACCGACCGGGCGCTCGGCGGCGCGGACACCGTCGCCACGGCCAACCCGCTGGCCTATGCCATTCGCAGAATCACTTCGGAGCTTCTCCAGTGCGGCGATGATTATCTCGTGGTTTCCGGCATGCAGTCCGTCGATGGCGATACGGCCCAGGTGCCGGCCCAGATCGCGGAAGAGCTCAAGCTGCCCTGTATCGCCTACGTGACCGGAGCCGAGTACAAGAGTAATCGCTTCGAATTCACCCGCATCATCAGCGGCGGCAGTCAGACGGTCGCCGCCAAAAAGCTGCCGGCCGTCGTGACGGTGGCCAAGTACGAATATCCTCTCTTCGCCTCATTCGCCGGAACCCGCTGGGCGACAAAGGCGCCGATGGTCAAGTGGGGTGCCGACGACATCAAGGCGCCGATGATCGGGGCCAAGGGCTCCAAGACAGCCGTGATCCGCGTGTTCCCGCCCGGCAAGAGCACCCGCAAAGGTAAGCAGGTCGGCGATGCCGGCGAATTGGCGCGGATCATCGTCGAGAGCTTCAAGAAGGGCGACAGCCACGCGGCGGCCGCGACCAAGAAGGAGGATGGCAAATACCTTCTGCCCCAGCGGCGGACGAATGTATTCGAGCGTCGGTGGGAGGGCACGGCCAAGGAGCAGGAGGACTACAATCTGCTGGCGAAAGTTCTCAAGGACCTCAACATCACCGACCCCGGCAAGATCGATGAGGCCGCCCAGGAGAAGATCCTGGCGGCGGTCGGCCCGAGCTTTCAGAAGAAGGCTCTCGAAGACATGCTGGCCGGTCTCAAGGCGACCGAGCCTGCTTTCCACGGCGAGGTGTGGGTGGTCGCGGAGCACAGTGATGGCGTCGTGCACCCCGCCACGTTCGAGCTGACGGGCAAGGCCCGCGAACTGGCCGACTCGCTCGAAACCAAGGTCGGCGTGTGCCTTGCGGGCGAGAGCGTCTCGCACATGGCCAAGGAGTTGATCGCCGCCGGCGCCGACAACGTCTACGCCATCGAGCACGAGTTGCTCAAGGAGTTCGATCCGACGGCCTATCGCAAGGCCATTGCCGATGCGATCGACAAGTACGTGCCGCAGATCGTGTTGTACGCCGCGACGCCGCAGGGCCGCATGCTGGCCCCGATGGTGTCGTACCGGACCGGCTGCGGCCTGACCGCCGACTGCACCGGGCTCGACATCCGCGACAGCACGCGTAAGGGAGAGATCGGCCTGTTGCTCCAGACCCGTCCGGCGTTGGGCGGCAACGTCATGGCAACCATTCGCACGAAGGGCTCCAAGTCACAGATGGCGACAGCCCGGCCCGGCGTGATGAAACGCCTGCCCGCCGATCCGGCCCGCAAAGGCAAGATCATCAAGCACGAGGTCGAGCTGACCGAGGATGATGTCCGCCTCGAAATCATCAGAACCGAGCTGGGCCACGGGCAGGTCAATCTGCACGCCGATGCCATCGTCTCCGGCGGTAAGGGCATGCAGAGCCGCGACAACTATGAGAAGCTCGTCGGCGAGCTCACGAGCGCCTTATCCAGGAAACTCGGCACGCAAGTCGAGCGCGGCGCTTCGCGCGCGGCGGTCGAGCAGGGCTTCATCGGCCGCATCCACCAGGTCGGCCAGACGGGAACGTCCGTCGGACCGAAGCTCTACGTTGCTCTGGGCATCTCCGGCGCGATTCAGCACATGATCGGCGTCGCCAATACCGAGACGATCGTGGCGATCAACAGCGATCCGAACGCCCCGATCTTCAAGCAGTGCGATTACTACGTCATCGGAGTCGTCGAAGAGGTGGTCCCCAAGTTGGTCGCGGCATTGAAAGTATGATTCTTGGTTGGAAGTTTGAGGTGTGATTTTTGATTTTTGAAGTAAGAGGAGCGCGGTCTGCTCTTCCGATCAACAATCAAAGATCAACAATCGAACTTAAGGGAGTAGACTGTGGCGAATTACAGCGAATATGGCAAAGTCTCGGTCCTGGTCGTAGGCGCCGGTCCGGCCGGCCTGTCCACCGCGATGCAACTGAAGGTTCTCAAGCCCGAGATCGACATTTGCGTGATCGATAAGGCCCTGGACCTGGGCAATCATAACCTTTCGGGCGCCGTGTTGGAGAAGGAGCCGCTGGCGACGCTGCTGGACGCGGCCAAACCGGGTTGGCGGGACACCGACGAGGCCAAGCTGGTCCTGGCCAACGTGATCGACAAGGACGACATCATGTTCCTGCCCGGCCCGCACGGAGCGATCGAGATCTTCCCCATGATCAAGATGGCCCGGGGCATGGGTCTGGGCTTCGGCCAGATGATCCATCATGGCGACTACTCCGTGTCGATCAGCCGGCTGACGAAATGGCTGGGCGGGATCGCCCGGGGCATGGGCATTGAGGTCCTGACCGGCTTCGCTGCCGACCACGTGGTTTTTGATGGTGCCGCTGCCGTGGGCGTGAAGCTCGTGGACCAGGGCGTCAACAAAGAAGGCCATAAGCAGCCGAACTACGTCGAAGGTGAGACGATTCAAGCGAGATTCACCGTGCTGGCCGAAGGTTGCGATGGTCTGGTCACGGAGCGGTTCGTCGAGAAGGCGGGCCTCAAACGCGAATCGCCTCAGCTTTTCTCACTGGGCGTCAAGGAGCTGATCAAGGTCACGCCGGAGCAGTACAACAAGTTCACGCGTGGCCGGGTCGTCCACGCGATGGGCTATCCGATCTGGACGCCGGTCCGCGGTCCCGGCATGTTCGGCGGCGGCATCGTCTATGCCGGCGAGCAGGACCATCTGGCGGTCGGCATGATCGTCGGCCTCGACTGGAAATACCACGACTTCAACACGCAGGATGCCCTCGTGCGGTTCAAGGAGCACAAGTTCGTCAAGCAGTTCATCGAGGGCGGCACGGTCGTCGAGGCCGGCGCCAAGATGATCCCGGAGGGTGGCTGGCGTGCCGTCCCGCGCGACCCCCAGACCCAGAGCATCGGCAAGGGCAACGTGATGATCCTCGGCGACAGCGCCGGCTTCGTCAATATGCTCAAGATCAAGGGCCTGCACAACGCCATAGATTCCGGCATCCAGGCGGCCAAAGCCGTCGCCGCGTCGCTGGATAACCCCAATGCTGCCGCCGAGAAGTACACGGCCAATGTCGAGCAATCCAACATCGCCCGCGAGATGAAGCTGGCGCAGAATTTCCGCCAGACCGTCGCGAAGTTCGGGCCGTTGCAGGGAATGCCGCTATCGGTTCTGGGCAGTTGGCTGCCGAAGTTCCACGTCGAAAAAGACTACGAGATGATGACGACCGCCTCCTACCGGCTCAAGCCGGACATGACCTTCGACAAGGATACGTTCACGGCGGTCGCGGCTACGGCACATCGCGAGGAGCAGCCCACGCATCTGAAGATCACCGATCCGGCGATCTGTTTGGAGAAGTGCCTGCCGGTCTTCAATGCCCCATGTGTGGCATTCTGTCCGGCGGGTGTCTACGAGACGATTCACGGTCAGCCCAAGCCGGCCAACCCGTCCAACTGTCTGCACTGCAAGACCTGCCAGCGCAAGTGTCCCTACGACAACATCCGCTGGACCGCCCCCGAGGGCGGCGGCGGTCCCCGCTATAAGCGGATGTAAACGCCACGGGCGAGGCCCTCCACGACCTCGCCCGTTTCTTAGGCTCATGTCATTTGTTGCTGCCGGTAGGCGCGATGCCAAGCTGCGCCGCGACCCGTTTCAGTTCCGTCACGTCATTCTCCGTGAGAACCAGGTATTGTGTGTTCGCACTGCGCGGCGTCGTATATACCACCCGGATTCGACGGGGCGGTCGGGCGATCTGGCTCTCTTGCCCCGTCCATGATGGCGCCAGTTGTCGCAGAAGCTCGGCGATCATCTCCTTGAGACTGGTGATGCTCTTGTCTCCGATCTGCCAGAAGCAATAGCCTTTCCGGAGTTCTCCGATATTCAGTCGGCGGTGATTCGCCCCCGGGTCGAGAACCATCACTGCACCGCGATCGCCCAGGTCATACACCTGACGCAGTTCCGGCGTAACGTCCACCAATTGCATCCCGAAAAGAGTGATCGGGCGGAGAGGGCCTTTGATCTCGACATGACTCATTTTCAGAGTGACCTTCTGGTCGCTGCCCGGAAGGTTGGCAAAGACTTGAACGACCTTCTGACGGATGTCCATCGCATGGGCCCGCAGGTGATACAGCCCGGGCTGCAGTCCGGCCATCTCGAAGCGGCCGTTCGGGTCCGTGGTTGTCTCCTTGATAGGGCCGCCGACGACCAACTCCACCGGCACGCCCGGAGCAGGCTGGCCGCTGGCATCGAGCAGCACCCCGGTGAGCTTGAACCCACGCGGCAGGGTGACTTCCAGCGATGCTTGCTTCTTCGCACTCAGCTCGTAGAAATCGCTCAGGGTCACCGGCACCGCTGTCGGCGATCGGAACATCAACAGGGCTTTCTCGTCAGATCCCTTCTGCAACGGGAAATCGAACATTTCGAACCGGCCCTGCGCATCCGTCTGCGTGCGGGCAATTCCGTAGCTGCTGCTCTTGGAGCGCATCTGGCCGAAGACCTGCACCCCGGCGGCCGGAACACCGGTGGAGTCTCGCACCGTGCCAGCGATATAGGCAGAGCGCGGCAACAGAATCGTCAGATTCGAAGCGGTGCCGGCCAAAGGACCGTCGAAAGAGAGCCGCACGAGATGGAGGTTGTCGCCTCCGGAGTGGAACGTGCCTGCGGCGGTGCCATAGCCGGGGGCCATCGCATCGACGGAGAAGGCGTCCGCTGTGCCGGCCCACGGGATCAGGAGCTCGAATTGGCCATTAGCGTCAGTTTTTGTCTCGTAGAGATCGGACCTGGTCCCATCTTCCTGGGTAATCTGCTTCGAGGGGACCCGGGCGTATCGCATGTCGGCCGCCGGAACGGCGACTCGCACCGTCGCGCCGGCGATCGGCTGCTGTGTTTCACCTGCCAGGACTCGGCCCGCCACGCGGACTTGAGAGGCGTTCGGTTCGGCGTCTCGCGCCGGCGGCCGCGTGGCCTGATCCGAGACAATCTGGGCGGCGTAACGCGTCAGCAGCGCCTCCGGCTTGAAGACGTCCTCCGGGAACGTCGGATTCGTATCGAGAAGAACGATGTTCACGGCGGTCGGGGCAGCCGTCAGCGGTTGCACGCTGTGCCGGTAGCCGAACTCATCGATCTGCAGAGGATACCAGCGCCCGTCGGCGGTCTGCCCGTACTTCGTGACCTCCTCGGCATAATCATGGTCCAGAAGGGACTCGTGCCTGCGCTGGCAGATGTAGTCCCGGGCAGGGTTAAGGTAGAACCGGGTCGCCTCCGTGATCTTTCCTCTGCGACTATTGGTCACCTGGTGCTGCTCTTCGATGCAGATCAGGCCGCGGTCCAAGGCGTAGGTGTCATCCGGAACAAGCCTGCGCGTCGCTCTGGCGGGACCGAGGTCGGGCCAGCCGTACCGCTGAAGGGTGGGCAAGGAGAGATAATCGAGTTGGCCGGTGCCCGGCTTGGCCGCATAGCCGCTCCGGAGATGTCCGTAGCCGTCGGACCACAAGCTGCGCCCTCGCACTCCATCGTGGACGTCGGCGTTTTGCGGTGTTTGGGTGCTTGCCCAAGCCAACATGGAGGCGATGGTATCGCCGGCCCTGGTCCGTTCTTGAGCCATGGCCTGCAGGTCGATCCGCCGGCCGACGTGGACGGGACCGGCGAAGTCGTATTTGGCCCGAAAGAGCCGGTCCCCGTCCCGGTAGGTGATGTACAAGTCTCTTTCGTTCTTGATCACCATGAGATATCGGCTGGGCGCACCGTCGCATGCCGCCTGATACCTGGTCATCAGTTCGTTCAGATCCATTGCCGTCTCTCCTGTTTGGACCTGGGCCGTCAGCGACGAAGGCACGTACATCATGATGATGCCCAAGACCATGAACGCGATGATGCCGGCCAGCCAGTAACGCGAGTCGGCCGGCGTAGGGGGCAGACCCAGAACATAGCGGACACGCCCCAGGGTGGACGTGCGGTCCTGTCCGAACCCGAGGGCCAGGGCCGGTTGGCCGACGGCGAGACGAATCCTGCCTGCCTGCTCCAATGCCGAGGCATACACCAAGCGTTCCCCGGTGGTTTGCACGGCCAACTCGTCACAACACAACTCCCGCTCGCCGCGCAGGCGAGCGGACAGCCACCAGACGGCCGGGTGGTAGAACAGCAGCGTTTCCACGACCCGCTGGGCCAGGTTGACCCACAGATCGAGCCGCCGGATGTGCGCCAACTCATGGGCGATGACCGCCTCCAGCATCTCCGGCGGCATCTGCATCAGCAAGGCGGCAGGCAGCAGCACCAGCGGACGCAGGTAGCCCAGCGCCACTACCTCCCGCGCCCAGCGGGAGACGAACACGCGGGAGAAACCGCGCAGGCCCAGCCGATCACTCAGCCGGGCAACCCGCGCGTTCAGGTCGTCCGTCAGAGGCTCCAAGTCGCAACGCCACCGGCGTGAGCCCAGAAATCCGAGCAACAGGCGCACACTCAGAATCAAGACCCCGTTCATCCAGCCGACCAGCGCCCACGGCAACGATACCTGCAGCGCGTTGTCGACCCTTTGGCGCAGCGGCGCCCCGTAGCTCGCGCCTATGGGCAGTGTGTTCTCATTGAGTTGCCCGGGAGCTTGTGGCAGCGCAGCAGGCGGAATGGGCATGGCGGATTCGATCTGCAGCGCCGGTTGCAGTGCGAGGGGCACCGGCGCCGTAGAATCGCCGAGAGCGACAAAGGTGACCAGCGGCGCGACGGCCATGGCGGCAAAGGCGACCAGATAAGCTGCATGGCGGGGATTCCCGCGCTTGAGCCGCAAGATCCGAACGGCGGCACAGGCGAGCACGGCCGCTGCCAGACCCTGCCATAGGAAATGCACGAGAGTCAGGCTCAGACGATGCCACAGAGGTTGCGAGAAGAACTCCACTACGGACATCAGACACCTCCCTTCTTCCGCGCGAACTCGGAAATGGTCTTGCGGATCTCGTCCAGCTCTTCACTGTCCGGCTTGGCTTCCGCCAGCAGGTGCGTCACCAGGGCACTGGCGGAGCCATCAAACACCCGGTTGAGCAGGTCTTTCACGATTTCACCCTGCGTCCCGGCCTGCGAGGCGCGGGCGGCATAGACGAATGCCCGGCCCTTCGGTTTCGCTGCCAGCAGTCCCTTCTCAACCATGACGTTCATCAGGCTCATCACCGACGTGTAGGCCCGCGGGCGCTCCCGATTCAACACAGTCATGACCTCCCGCACCGTGCTGGGGCCCCATTCCCAGATGACTTGCAGCACCTCCAATTCCGCCGGCGTCGGACTCTCGTGCTGTGGTCGAGCCATACGAAACCTCCTGATCAGAGTCTATACCGCGATTCCCCGATCCATCGGTTTCCAAACTACTGCTTAACCCGTAGTATGTCAACGGTAAAAACCGTAGAAGTAAAAACATATTTTCGCAGGCAGGGGAATGACGAAAGCAGAAGGGCGAGGCCCTCCGCCGCCTCGCCCGTTCTTCTGGACCGACATCGCTTGGCGGCGTGGACGTGCCGGATGAAGTTCTGCGGATCGATGATCCGGCGGCGGGAGGCGCAAAAAGAAACCCTCCCTGGGACGGGAGGGTGGTGGGCCGTTCGCCGAAAAAGCCGGCGCGGAACACCGCCGGCCGTTTCTTTATTTCTGCGAAGCCTTCTCCGATTTATCCGTTTTCTTGTGGGCGGCGTCCTCGGCGTTGTCGGCCGGTCCGTTGTCCCCGGCGTGCAGTTCGCCGTTCTTCTGGGCCTTTTCCCGCTGAATGGCGTCGTAGATTTCCCGCCGATGGACCGGGATGTGCTTGGGCGCGGTGATGCCCAGGCGCACCTTGTCGCCCCGCACATCGACGATCGTGATCTCCACCTCGTCGCCGATCATGATGGATTCGTCTTTCTGTCTGCTGAGAACCAACATCGTCAACTCCTTTTATCGGCTGGTTTCACCCTGTTCTTACGAAGAGTAGTGTTTCTCTGTTCGTCTAGCCGATTTATGATAATCCTAGTCGGCGGCGGCCACCTCGTGTCGGGGTCCCCAACGCGAAATCATGCGTTGGGGGCCCGTCCCTGGCTCCGCCGTTCGGGTCCCCCTGACCCACCCGCAGCCGTGCTGCGCGTCGGACAAGGCTTACAGGACATCTTTATTTCGGCTATTTCATCGCTTGGCCGC
>JAMCWO010000358.1 GCA_023481165.1 Planctomycetota bacterium
TCCTGCGGCTCGAAGCCCAGCACCCATCTGCCGGCAGCCCTGTACGATGGCGACCGGGTCATGCAGGCCCTGACGAACCTGATCAGCAATGCCATCAAGTTCACGCCGGAAGGTGGGCGAGTCCTGGTCTCGGCGTACCATCGGGACCAACAGCTTGTCATCAAGGTGAGTGATACCGGCTACGGCATTCCCAAGGAGGATTTGCCCAAGCTGTTCAGCCAATTCTTCCGGGTGCACCGGCCGGGGAAGGAAATCAAAGGCACCGGCCTAGGCTTGGCGATCGTCAGCAAGATCGTGGCAGGGCACGGGGGCCGGATCGAGGTTGAGAGCGAATTGGACCAGGGGACCACCTTCACCATCTTCCTCCCTCTGACGCAACAACCCGCCAAGGATGAGACTTCGGAAGGAATCGACCGCCGTCTCGAAAACATGCTCACCGGGCAATAAGCCGGTTTCCGCCGGTTCGCCGCCTGTCGACCCGAGTCCCAACTTACCCAAGTTTCCCTTGACCGCTTTGACCCGGGACGCTAACATACTGTTGCTTGGTGGTGGCAACAGGGCCCGCAGCGCCGCTGCGCGTCGGGGCTAGGTTTGTCTATGCTGATAGGAGGCCCGGCCACGGGATTCGGGACGGTCGGGTTGTTCGTGGAGGCCGGGTGGGGAGTGAAATGGTCGAGGAACGCAAAAAGCGCCCTTCGCTGCGCCCGCAGCGCCGCTGCGCGTCGGGGAATGAGATGGCCGCCCTGCGCCGGCGCCTTGCCGAGTTGGAGCGCGCGAACGAGCGGCTGCGCAAGCAGTGGCAGGGCGAGGGACGCCCGAGCGATCAAAGCGTTCTCGAGAACATCAACGACATCGTCTACACCACGGATCTCGCGGGGAATGTGGTCTGCGTCAATCGGGCCGTGAAATGGGTGCTGGGCTTCGAGCCGCAGGAGGTGATCGGCACTCATTATGGCCGGTGGCTGTCCCGGGAGGATTTCGAGCGCCTGGAGGCGGTTCGGCCCCAAGTGCTGCAAGGCCAGAGAAGGACGAATCGATCCGTGCTGCGCGACCACGGGGGAAATGAGCACGACGTCGAGATCAGCGTCGGACCGCTGGTCGTGGACGGCCGGATCCAAGGCACGCAGGGCATCATCCGAGATCTGACAGACCAGCGAAAAGCCGAGCAGGCCATCCGTCAAAGCGAGCAGAGGCTCCAGGAAAGCGAGGGACGATATCGCACGGTCGTGGAGACGGCGGAGGAGACGATCGCCGTTGTGGATATTCATGGAGTCTTTCAGTTCATGAATACGCCGGCCGCGCGACGCCTGGGCGGTGAGCCGGCCGATTTTCTCGGCAAGACGATGTGGGACCTGTTCCCCAAGGACGTGGCCGACGTGCAGATGGCGCACATCCGGGGCGTCATCGAGTCCGGGCGGGGCCGGAACGCCATCGCCTTGACGAACGTCCGCGGGGAACTCCGGTGGTACAACACAACGGTGGAGCCGTTGCGCGACGCGGCCGGCCATATCACGGCCGGGCTCGTCATTGCCCGGGACATCCATGAATTGCGGACTGCCCAACAGGAACTGGAGACCTATCGCGAGAAGATGATGCGTGCCGAGCACTTGGCTTCCGTGGGCACGCTCAGCGCCATGCTGTCGCACGAGATGATGCAGCCTTTGACGGTCGTCCGCTTATCGATCCAAAATGCTCTGGAGGTGCTCCGCGGTGCGTCCGCGCCGCCGACGGTGCTGGAAGATCTGAACGATGGGCTGGCTGGAGTTTCCGACGCGGCGGCGATCGTAGGACGGTTCCGCGATTTCGCCCGCCGGACGTCGGACGGAAAGATCGAGAGCGTCTCGCTGTCGGCCGTCGGTCAGCGGGTGGTGCGGCTGCTGGAGGAAGGAGCGCGAAAGGCCCGGATCACTCTGGACGTCAGCCAACTCGAGGAACTGCCGGAGCTGCGGGCGAAGGGCCGGGATCTGGAGCAGATGTTCTTCGCCCTGGCGCAGAATGCGATTCAGGCGGCGGACGGAACGCGGGAGCGCTTCTTCCGCATCGCGGGAGTCTGTCGGAGCGATGTCGTGGAATTGCAGTTCGCCGACAACTGTGGCGGGATCGCCCCGGAAATCCTTGACCATGTCTTCGACCCGTTCGTTACGACCAAGCCCCCGGGCCAGGGGACGGGGCTCGGCCTGTGCGTGGTCCAACGCATCGTGTCCCAGGCGGGTGGCCGCATGACCGTAGACAGCCGGTGGGGCGAAGGAACCACCTTCTTGGTTACGTTGCCGATCAGACCCGCAAGAAGCCAGTGACCGACGAGGAATGGAGCGACGCTATGAAGGGGATGAGAGGGCCCCCAAACGCGGAAGTTCGCGTTGGGGAACCCAGAGCAGCGCGTGTGGTTTTTGTGGATGATGAGCCGAAAGTGTGCTCCATCGTGCGCAAGACTCTCCAACGCGCCGGTGCGGAGGTATACTGTTTCTCCAATGCCCAGGATTGCCTCAAGCACCTGGCGAAGGCGCGGTGCGACCTCTTGATCACGGATGTTCGAATGCCGGGCCGGGATGGCATGGACCTTCTGGCCGAGGTCCGGGAGCAACTGCCCTGGATTCCGGTGCTGATCGTCACCGGGTACGCCGACGTGCCTCTGGCCGTCCAAGCCATGAAAGCGGGGGCCGCGGATTTCGTGGAGAAACCGCTCGACCGCGATTCATTCCTTCAGGCGGTAGACCGATTGCTCCAGCGGAACGCCCGGCCGGCAGCCTTTCTGGAGGACTCTTTGACGCGGGCCGAAAGGAGAATCCTCTACCACGTGCTGGACGGCAAGAACAACCGCGAGATTGCCGCCATTCTGCACCGCTCGCCTCGAACGATCGAGGTTCATCGCCACCACCTGATGCAGAAACTGGGTGCGGCCAATATCATCGAACTATTGCAGCGGGCCGCAGACCTTGGACTGATTTCCGCTCCGACGCGCAGCGGCGCTGCGGGGGCGCCGACGCGCCGTGAAGATGTGCCAGCGTGCCGCCCTTCCGCCGCCCAACTCCCCGGAAGGGGGGAATGATTATTCGCCTCTACCGGGATTTTTACCAAATAGCATGAAAGGAGTATCTGCGATGAGACGACGTGACTTCCTGAAGGCGGCGGGGTGGGGTGCGGCCTCGTTGTGGAGCCTCGGTTCTCCGGGTTCGGACTGTGCCCGAGCCGCAGCGGCCCCAAGACGGCGGCCCAATGTCGTATTCATCCTGGCGGACGACCTCGGCTATGCCGATATAGGCTGCTACGGGCAAACGAGAATTCACACGCCCCATCTTGACCAATTGGCCGCGGAGGGCATGCGCTTCACCCAGTTCTATTCGGGCAACCCGGTCTGCGCGCCATCCCGCTGCGCCCTGATGACCGGCTATCATTCCGGCCACGGCCAAGTGCGGAACAACATGCAGGTCGGCGGACAGGATGCCTGGACACTCGGCGTGACCACCGGCGGACAGTGGCCGTTGGCTGAAGGCACGTTCACGGTGGGACATCTCTTCCAGAAGTCCGGCTACACGACCGGCGCTTTTGGCAAATGGGGACTGGGCCGCGTCGGCACGACCGGCGATCCGCAAAAGCAGGGCTTCCACCATTTCTTTGGCTATATCTGCCAGCGCCAGGCTCACACGTATTATCCGGATCATCTCTGGCGCGACGGCCAGGTCTACTGGATCGAGGAGAACAAGGACGGCGCCGAGCGGGTCTACTCGCACGATCTGATTGCCGAAGAGGCATTGAAATTCCTCCGCGCGAACAAAGACCGGCCCTTCTTCCTGTACGTGCCGTTCACGATTCCGCATGTGTCCCTGCAGGTACCGGAGGACTCGCTGGCCCAATACAAAGGGCAATGGCCCGACCCGGCCTATGACGGCAAGCGCGGCTACGTCCCACACACCAGCCCACGGGCATGCTACGCCGGGATGATCTCCCGCATGGACAAAGACATCGGGCGCATTACGGCTCTGCTCAAGGAACTTGGCTTGGAAGAGAACACGCTCGTCCTCTTCTCCAGCGATAATGGCCCCACGAATGCGGGCGGTTCGGATGCGGGCTTTTTCGGTGGTGCAGGGCCTTTCCACGGTCTAAAAGGGTCCGTGTGGGAAGGCGGCATCCGTGTCCCGTTCATCGCCCGCTGGCCGGGCCGGATCAAACCGGGCAGTGAGAGCGACCACATTGGGGCCTTCTGGGACTTTCTTCCGACCTGTGCGGAACTCATCGGTGAGCAGCCTCCTAAAGGTATCGATGGAATCTCTCTGCTGCCAACGCTGCTCGGGCAGCCGGGCCAGAAGAAGCATGAGTATCTCTACTGGGAATTGAGCGGCCAGCAGGGCGTCCGCCTGGGCGATTGGAAAGCCGTGCGCCTCCAGCCGAATCAGAAGATTCAACTCTTTAACCTCAAAACGGACATCGGGGAAAAAGAGGATGTCGCTGACCAGCACCCGGACATCGTCGCACGTATGCAGGATATCCTGACGAGTGGCCGGACCGAATCCGATGTCTTTCCCCTCCAACCGCCGAACGCGAATAAGAAGAAAAACAAGAACAAGAAGAGGGGATGACCGTTTGTAGTGACGCCATACGGTGTTTTCGTAGCATGGGGCACGCTGCACGTTGTGCTGCTTCACCCTCTTGTGCTTTGACAGACGCGGCTTGCGCCAGTACCATGGCTGTGTCACTAAGGATGCTTTTTGGGAGGTCAAAGCATGAACCGGAGAGACTTCGTGAAGGCGTCGGTCGCCGCCGGGCTTTCGCTGACAGTCCCGTACTCTCGCGTCCGGGGGGCCAACAACGACATTCGCCTCGCGGTCGTGGGCATTGGCGGCCAGGGGGCCAATCACATCAACTGGTTTCGCAAGATTCCCGGCGTGCGGGTGGTCGCCATCTGCGACGCGGACCAGAACTTTCTTCAGCGGGAGCAGAAGAAATTCACCGACCGCAACGAGAAGGTGGACACGTACGTGGATTGCCGCAAGCTGCTCGAAGACAAGAACATCGATGCGGTGACCACGGCGACGCCGAACCACTGGCATGCTCTGGTCACGGTCTGGGCCTGCCAGGCGGGCAAGGATGTCTACGTGGAGAAGCCCGTCTGCCATAACATCTGGGAGGGCCGGCAGATGGTCGAGGCGGCCCGCAAGTACAACCGCATCGTGCAGGCGGGAACGCAACGCCGCTCGGATACGGGACTCCGCGAGGCCATTGACTACATCAAGCAGGGCAACCTCGGCAAAGTGCGGTTGGTGCGCGGCTTCGTCTACGGCCTGCGGAAGAGCATCGGCAAGGTCGATGGCCCCCAACCGGTGCCCGCGACGGTCGATTACAACCTCTGGTGCGGTCCGGTGCCCATGGTCCCGCTGATGCGCAAAAATCTGCATTACGATTGGCACTGGTTCTGGTCGACCGGCGACGGGGACTTCGGCAACAACGGCATCCACTACATCGATATCTGTCGCTGGATCACCGGCCAGAACAGGCTGGCACCGCGGGTCATCAGCCTGGGCGGACGCTTCGGCTACATCGACGACGCCGAGACGCCGAACACGCAGATCGTGTACCTCGACTATCAGCCGGTGCCGATCCTCTTCGAGCTGCGCAATCTGCCCCGGGTCAAAGGCGATTCGGAGGTGGATCATTATCGCGGCATCCGCTACGGCGTCATCGTCGATTGCGAGGGCGGCTATCTGGCGGGCGGCTGGGCCTATGACTGGGGCGGTAGGCGAATCAAGCAATTCCACCTGACGGAAGGGACAGGCCATCACGAGAACTTCATCCAGGCCGTCCGCAGCCGCAAGGTCAGCGATCTGAACGCCGATATACAGGAAGGATACCTCTCGGCGGCCCTGTGCCACATGGGCAACATCTCTCATCGCCTTGGCAAGGCGGCGGCGCGCGACCAGATCCTGGCGCAGTTCAAGGGCAACGCGGACCTCGGGGAATCCTTCGAGCGGGTTCAGGAGCACCTGCTCGTCAATGGCGTGGACGTGAAGCAGACGCCGCGCATGCTTGGCCCCTGGCTGGCGATGGACCCGCAGACCGAGAAGTTCACAGGGGAGTTGGCCGACGAGGCCAACAAGCTGGCCCGTGGGAGTTACCGCGAGCCGTTCGTTGTTCCCGAGAGAGTCTGAAGCAAAGAAAGGCAGTTCATGAGTGCCATGTATCGGCTGTGCGTCATGATTCTGGTAGGGGGCATCTTCGCCGGCGGGGCCAGCGCCACCCAGCAGACGAGTAAACCGAGTCCTGCCGATCGCATGCTGGCGGAGTACTTCCAGAGCGAGACGAAGAAGCTTCAGGATCAGTGCCTCAGCGACATCAAAACGCTTGACGACTGGAAGGCCAAGCGGCCGGCCTACAAACAGCAGTTGCTGGAAATGCTCGGCCTCGATCCGCTCCCGGCCAAGACGCCGCTCAAGGCGACTACGACCGGGACCACCGAGCATGAGCAGTTCACGGTGGACAAGCTGCACTACCAATCCATGCCGGGGCTGTACGTCACCGCCAATCTGTACATTCCCAAGGGCTTGACCAAGCCGGCGCCCGCGGTCCTCTACATCTGTGGCCATGGCAACGTCAAGAAGGGCGGGATCAGTTACGGTGCCAAGGTCTCCTATCAGCACCACGGCGAGTGGTTTGCCCGAAACGGCTACGTCTGCCTGACCATCGACACGCTGCAACTCGGCGAGATCGAAGGCATTCACCACGGGACCTACCGGTACAACATGTGGTGGTGGAACTGCCGGGGCTATACGCCGGCGGGCGTCGAGGCGTGGAACTGCGTGCGGGCACTCGATTATCTGGAGACCCGCAAGGAAGTTGACGCCAATCGTATCGGTGTGACCGGTCGCTCCGGCGGCGGCGCGTACAGTTGGTGGATCGCGGCCATCGATGAGCGGATCAAGGTCGCCGTCCCGGTCGCCGGGATTACCGATCTGCAAAACCATGTCGTCGATGGCACCGTCGAGGGCCACTGCGATTGCATGTTCATCGTCAACACGTATCGCTGGGACTATCCTCTGGTGGCGGCCCTCGTCGCGCCGAGACCGCTCTTGATCTCCAACAGCGATAAGGACACGATCTTCCCGCTTGACGGGGTCCTGCGCGTCCACGAGAAGGTCCGCCGGATCTACAAGCTGTACGGGGCCGAGAAGAACCTGGGCCTGCAAATCACCGAAGGACCGCACAAGGATACGCAGGAGTTGCGGACCCACGCCTTCGTCTGGTTCAATCGCTTCCTGAAGAACGAGGACCCGCTTATTCGTGTGCCGGCCGAGCCGCTCCTTCAGCCGCAACAGTTGAGAGTCTTCGACAAGCTGCCGGCCGATGAGATCAACACGAAGATTCAGGAGACGTTCGTCCCCATGGCCTCCCAGTGCAGCGTGCCCCAATCGAAAGACGAATGGACGACCCTGCGCGACGGCTGGATGAAAGCCCTGCGCGAGAAGGTCTTTCACGGCTGGCCGACCGAGCGGGAAGCCGGCCCACTCGATGTGGATCAGATCTTCACAGCGGAGAAAGACGGCATTCGCCTGACCGCTTACGACTTCAACAGCCAGCCCCACGTCCGACTGCGGCTGTTCTTGATCTCCGCCGCAAATGTGCGAGATCCAGATTCGGTAATGCTGGGGGTCCTGGATGAGGCACGCTGGACGCAACTGTTGTCGGCCATGAGAGTCAAGTTCGAGAATCAACTGGGCGACTATCGCTTGCCCGATCCTGATCTTAATGCCTTCGAGGATCTCCGGAAGCTGCTTGACGCCGGACAGGTGGGCGTTTACTTCTGCCCGCGCGGGATTGGAGCGGCCGCTTGGACCGGCGACGAGAAGAAACAGATACAGATTCGACGGCGTTTCATGTTGCTCGGACAGACGCTCGACGGGATGCGAGTGTGGGACGTCCACCGGGCTATCGAGGCGCTGGGGCAGATCCACGAAACCGCAGGCATAGCTCCTTCGATCGGCGCGGACGGCACAATGGGCGGCGTAGCCCTGTACGCTTCGCTGTTCGAGCCACAGATCGCCAGTCTTGCTCTGTTTCGTCTGCCAACGACTCATCGGGACGGGCCTATTTTCTTGAATGTCCTGCGTTATCTGGACATGCCGCAGGCGGTTGCCCTCGCGGCGGAACGCACGAGCGTCACGTTGCCGGGGCAGGATGCGTCTGCCTGGCGGTTCCCTACCTCTGTCGTTGAGAGCTTCGGATGGGACCGTCAGCAGCTTCAGATCATCGCGCCGCCGGATCGCCGGTAGGGCATGCCCTCTTCGTAGGTCGTGCGTCCTCGCACGACGTCTTCCGGCGAGCGGGGACGCTCGCCCTACAAAGAGTTTCGGCACCGAATGGGCTGGTTGCGCGTGGGTTGAGAACCCACCCTACATGCCTGCGACGTGCTGGCTCATAGGGGCTAGGTCACTGCCGTCAGGGAGCCGGAACGGTTTGTCGCCGAAGTTGACCGTGACGACCACGCCATTGGCGAATTGCGTCTGTTGCACCGCGCGATCCGCGGTCAGGAAGCGATGGTCCGTCATCTCGGCGTAGCCCACCGCTCGCGCGATGGTGCAGGTGTTCTTGTAGCTTTGGGCGAAGCGGTCCTTGTTCTGCTCCCAGAAGCTGCGGGAGAACATGAACATCGGCGGTGTGCCGTAAAGGGTGTTGAACAGGTCACGCTTGGTCCACAGGGCCGGCAGCTTGTTGTTGTAGTCGCCCCAGTACCACTGGGCCACGGCGCAGTCGTGATAGACCAGTTCCCATAGCGGCAGGCGGTACTGATGGCCGAGCTGATATTTGGCGACGCGCTCGGGGACCTCATCCCAGATTCTCTGCATCTGCCGTCCGGAATCGGGCACGCGGTAGGGTCCGAGGCTCAGCATCCCTTCAAAGTAATGCACGAACGGCACCGCCGCATCGTGGCCGGTCTCGCTGCCCGTCACCAGGTGCATGTCCTGCGACATGTACCGCAGCAGTTCCATCTTCCAGTGCCGGCTGTCGCTGCGCGTCATCGGATGGGCCGGATCGTAGCACTCGCGCCACGGCGACGCGGTCGTGGTGTCGATGAAACGGCAGCGGTAGGGGCTCGTCTTGAGCTCGGCAGGCACGCGCTCGACCGCATACTCTAGTGCCTGTTTGTCGCACAACACGGCACACGGGTACGTCTTCCCGTCCTTGCCCCGGACCTCCCACCCCTTGCGCCACACGCCCTTCTCATCGAGCATGATGTCCTGCGGCCAGGCGTTCTGCGTCCAATCCGGGTGCACGCCGCGAAGCTGCGTCTTGACCACGTTGGGATCCATCAGGTCCTGGTAGATGTCGTACCGGCTGGTCAGGACGCCGCGTGTCTGGTTCATTGCCTGGATCACCTCGGGGCTCTGGCGATTGCTCCACAGAATCCGCTCGATGCCCGTGGACTGCATCTCCCCCAGCATGGCGAGCGCATCCTTCTCCCAATACCACACGTTGACCGCCCCGATCAGCAGGTCCACATTCGGATTCTCCCGGCGCTTCTCTTCGAGCGTCTTGAGCAGGCCGGCTTCTTTCGCGAAAGCCCGGTATCGCTTGCACATGGCCACGTGACCGCCTTTGTCGAAGAAGACGTACCGCAGCTTCCGGGCATAACCGAACTTGCCCATCTGCGGGTCCCATTCCGGTGCGATGCACAGCTTGCCCTCGATGCGCGTGACGGAGATGGAGGCATCGTCCGGCGTCTCGATGATCGCCATGTACCCGCCTTGTCCATCCGTAGCGCCCCAGAAGGGCATGCAGATGCCATGACCGCCATAGGCGATCAGCTTGCGGGTCTCGACGCTGACGTCATCGACCGGATACGAAATTCCCTCGTTCATGGGAACGACCAGGTACGTGCCCGCCTCGGTGACAAAAGGATGCAGGAAGCGGAGCGATTGTCGCAACTGGCCCTGGGCCGAGAGGGTCACCGTGAACTCCGGTCGGCTTGCGTCCACCTCCAGGCTCACCGACACGCTCAAACCGGTGCGGTTGTCCTGCCAAGCCGCCGTGATCGCGCGCCCCTTGGCGACGAGATCGGCGATCTTGCCCTGTCCCATTGCTTTCTGCTGCCAGCGCTGCCCCCTCCTTTTGTCCACAACGAGTAGCGTCCCGTCGGTGGGGCTTATCGATACCGAAATGGCGGTGTTCTCCGCCATCGGAGCATTGGCCGCTGCGCACGGGCAAGGGGGCAAACTCAGGAACAGAACGATCAGAACCAGCACGATCCCAAAGGTAATCGACCTGGAGTTTCGGATGGCGGCTCCCATGTGACTTGATCCTCCTTTCACAAGGCCCGAACGTTTTGGCAGCGCATGGTGGCCATTATAGGTACCGCCCTGGTCCAGAGCAAGTGGGCCGAGGAAGATCGCTCACTTCTGTAAGCCTTGGACTGACAACAGTTTAGGATTCATCCGCCTGTCATCCTCGGAGAAACCCCGGCGTACCTTGATTTGGCGAGCAGGTCGCGATAGAATGAAGTTGTTGGCCTGCAACCCCCGACGCGCAGCGGCGCTGCGGGCGACGGCCGGAGGACGGACCATGCAGTTGGATCGATGCACGATTCGCAGTGGGCACACGCGTGCCTGGGCGAAGTCTTTTTCCATATACCACCTTTGAGCGAGGAGACGAAATGAGTACTTTGAAGCGAGCAATCTGGGCGTCCATCATCGCGATGGTCGTGGCGAGCGTGGCCTCTGCCAACTGGTCGGATTCCTTCGACGGCGGCAAACTCAACCTGAACTGGACGTTCGTGTCGTTTCCCGACGTGGCAAAGACCTTCAAACAGACCATCACGCCGGGAGAAGAAGGGACCTACTACCTTACTCTCACGGAAACCACGGCGGTGGACAAGGGCGGGTCGGCCTTCTCGGCCGGTTTCGGCAGTTCGGAGAAATTCAAGGATGTCCGCGTCGGCGCCACGGTGAACCTGGCCGGTGACACCCGTTACTGCTACTATGGCTTGATCGCCCGCGCCAGCTATTTCATAGACCCGGACGGGAAACTGACCGGCGTGGCCCCCGGCTTTGTAGCCGACGGCTACATCCTGCACGTCGACTACAGCGACGGACCCGCGAATCTCAAGATCGACATCGAGAAGGTCAAGATGAATCAGAACGTCATGGACAATACGCCCACCGCCGTCATCCCCGGCGTGGCGAACGCCCGCAGCTATTATGCGGAGTTGGAGGTGGTCGGGGCAGGTCCGGTGACCGTGACAGGACGTCTCTATGATTCCAAGGGCGGTCCATTGGTGGCCCAAGTGTCATTCGTCGACACCGACGCCAAGGATCCGTGGGAAGAGGCGAAGACGGCGGAGAAGGTTTTCAAGGAAGGTCTCTGCGGCATCTTTGCCCAGAATGAACAGAATGATGGGGAGCCGGCCGGCTTCCATTGCACCTGGGACGATGTGTCCGCCGTCTCCGACTTCATCCCGAGCCCGAGCCTCGTCATCGATGACTTCGAGGGCTACGCCGACAACGCCCAGATCGCGGCCGCCTGGGTCGACAATATTACCGATGCCGGCCTGGACTACACCTTCCTCGACAGCGGTACGGTGTACCAGGGCTACAAGGCCCTGCGCCTGGAAGTCCAGAACCAGTACGAGCCCAACTTGACGGAGGCCACCCGCACGTTCGCCGCGCCGCAGGATTGGACGGCCGGCGGAGCCACGACGCTCTCCCTCATGTTCCGCGGCTACTATGTCAACCCTGAAAACGAAGGAACTGACAAATACGGCTGCAACAAAGA
The DNA here is from genome assembly GCA_023481165.1 of Planctomycetota bacterium. GTDB lineage: Bacteria > Planctomycetota > Phycisphaerae > Sedimentisphaerales > Anaerobacaceae > PLanc-01. The sequence continues at coordinate 11,758 of JAMCWO010000358.1, forward strand.
GCAGCCTCTGTACGTGAAGGTGGAAGATGCGGCCGGCAAGACGGCGACCGCCACTCTCCCGCCGTACGCCATCCAATCCGAATCCTGGCGTGCCTGGGATATCCCGCTGGCGGATGTTGCCACCGCTGGTGTGGATCTCAAGGCTGTCACGAAGCTGACCGTCGGCGTCGGCACCGGCACGGCCTCGAGCCAGACAGGCAACGATGTCGATCTGGTTTTTGTCGATTACGTCCGTCTGATCGCTCCCTGAGGCCAGGGCCACCCGGCCCGCCGCAGCGCGGCACGTTTGAAGTAATCCATGGCTGGCAGGGCGTCTCATCGACGTCCTGCCAGCCGTTCTCGTTATGATCGCCGGCAATGTCCCGCCACGTCATTGCGAAGAGCGCAGCGACCGTAGGGGCGGGCCCCCGTGCCTGCCCTGGGCAACCACAGGGGGTTGCCCCTACCAGCATCGAGGATTGCCCCCGTTCCGCTGGCAATGACCTCAGCCTTCGATCTCCAGGACCACGATCGACTTGGCCGGCAGAGTCGCCGTGAAGCCGCCATCCGTCGCCTTCGCGTCATTGAAGCTTGCGGGCTCCACGGTATCCGGCTTCTCAAACGTGTTGTGCGTCGTGATCTCACCGGCCGTGAGGATCTGACCGTTGATCCGCTTCGCCCTCAGACCCTCTAGTTGGGCCTTGACTTCAACGGCGTTGTGCGGGTCGATGTTGACCAGCGACACGTGAACCTTGCCGGAGTTGTCCCGCGAGGCTGAGACGTTCATGGCCGGCACCTTGTCCTGCTCGAACGCGTACTCCGGACCCGCCAACTCCGTCGGCAGGAGCGTGGCATCGTGATGGACCTTGTACAGGAGGTACACGTAGTAGGTCGGCGTAAGCAGCATCTTGGGTCCGTCGGTCAGGATCATCGCCTGCAGGACGTTGACGGTTTGGGCGATGTTCGCCATCTTCACGCGATCCGCATGATTGTTGAAGATGTTGAGCGTCAGACCCGCCACCATGGCGTCGCGGAGCGAGTTCTGCTGATACAGGAATCCGGGATTTGTCCCTGGCTCGACCGCGTGCCAGGCGCCCCACTCATCGAAGATGATGGCGACACGCTTTGGCGGATCGTATTTGTCCATGAGTTTCTCATGCCCGTTGAGGAGTTCCTCGATCCGCAGCGCCCGCTGCAGATTTGAGAACCAGTCGACTTCGGTGAATTTCGTGGCGGCGCGGCTCTTGCTGCCCGTGCCGCAGTAATAGTGGGGGGCGAGCCCTTGCAGCATCGGTCGGCGGCCGGCAGCCAGGTCCCGCATCAGGACCTCGGTCCACTCGTAGTTGGCGCCGTTCGGTCCGCAAGCGATCTTGAAGATCTGGTTACCGCTGAAGTTCTTCACGTACGTCTGGTAGCGCCGGTACTGGTCGGCATAGTACTCGGGCCGCATGCTGCCGCCGCAGCCCCAGTTCTCGTTGCCGACGCCGAAGTACTTGAGCTTCCACGGCTGGTCCCGGCCGTTCTTGCGCCGCAGGTCCGCCATGGGGCTCTTGCCGTCGAACGTGATGTACTCGACCCAGTCCGCCATTTCCTCGACGGAGCCGCTGCCGAGGTTGCCGCAGATGTAGGGCTCGCAGCCCAACTGCTCGCACAGATCGAGGAACTCGTGTGTGCCGAAGTGGTTGTTCTCGGTCACGCCGCCCCAGTGCGTGTTGACCATGCTGGGCCGGTTCTCCTGCGGCCCGATGCCGTCCTTCCAATGGTACTCGTCGGCGAAGCACCCGCCCGGCCAGCGGAGCACCGGAATCCTGATCTCGCGCAGGGCCTGGACGACATCGTTGCGGATCCCGCGGGTATTCGGGATGGAACTGTCCGGCCCGACCCAGTACCCGCCGTAGATGCAGTGTCCCAGGTGCTCCGAGAAGTGGCCGTAGATGTTCCGGTTGATGGTGTCCTTCCCCTGATCGGCCCTAATGATCAGTTGTGCCGTCTTACCCTCCGCGGCGCACCGGCTTGCCGAAAGAGCCAGCGCCACGGCGAGAGCCCCGCCGATGAACCGTGTCTTCGCTATTGTTGTCATGTCATTCTCCTGTAGGGGAAAGTGCCGCACGGCCTGCAATTCCTTCTGAAAAACCTGCGCGAATCTGCGAAATCTGCGGCTCACATCTATCTCGGATTTGTCTTCTCCCAAGCTCCTGGCACAGAATCTCCTATTGTCAGATTTCGAAAATCCTTGATCCGATGAAACGTCAGGTAATTGGCATCATGCTGCCGGGGAGCGGCGAGGTCGCCTTCGCCCCAGGCCGTCCGCGAGGCGGCAATCATGTCATCCCCCTCGAGGAGCCAGTCGAGGTATTGGAATCCATGCTTGCTCACGTCGGGATGATACAGGACGATGCACCGGATCTCCCATTTCCGCAGATCGCCGGACCGCATCAGCGCCACGGCGTTGCGGACTCGTCCCGGGTCCGGGTCCTTGTGCTGGGGCAGGACGGAATTGGACAGCGTCCAGTACATCTTCGTAGCCGGATCGAACCGAATCGTGAACTTCTTCGCCCCGCCTGGAAAGTCCACGAACCCGGTGGCCGGATCGAACGTGGCCTTTGTCCCATCCTCGCTGATCTCGATCAGGGCGGCTTTCTCTCCCCCGGCCCGGTAGTCCACGCGGAGGATATCGACGACTCTGCCCTCGGGGGTGACTACGGCATTGCCCTCGAGCCAGCCGCGAAACTCGCCGCCCAGCCACTGCGGGTCCCGCCCGAAATGGTTGCTCGACGCCCAGTTGTCAGCCTGCGATAGATCGCTGCCCACGGGCGCCGACATCATGAACGCCCGGAAATGGCTGCCCCAGCCGCCCGGCCCCATGGCATCCTCCATGGCCCGCCAGATCCGACCCTGATGAATTACGACAGGAACCGGTGCACAGTGGTACTGGCCGTCAGCAAGGAGAAGCCCGGAGCCTTTGTCTCTCGGCATGCTCCAAGTGGCTCCCTCGTCGCCGGACCGGCTGATGACGACATAACCGTGCTGTTTGCTGGTCCCGATCAGGTAGGCATTACCCCGGTGGACAAAAATGCTGGCCCAGTACAGGCCCTTGACCGTGGCGACCGGCCGCCACGAGAGTCCGCGATCGACCGACCGAAAGACCCGCGTGACAGCGATCGTGTTCTCGGTGGACTTCGGCCCGAACTCATCGTGCTTGGCCAGATAATGCCCATTGGGCAGCACGGCGATCCCCGGCGACCCGACATATACCTGCGTCCGCGAGGGGATATAGCTGATGACCACGCCGGGCGGCTGCTCAGCCCTTGCCGGCCCGAACACGGAAAGAACAAGGATAGCTGACAGGCAAAAACGATGTGGTCGCGACATCTTCCGGCCCCTCAGATAGTAGGGTGGGCTGTGCCCACCACTCTTGTAACGCCCCGAAGTATACCCGACCGACACGGTCGCCGGAAACAGAAAAGCCACGGCCCGGCCCATCCGGGCGAATTGGCTTGGTTCTGGCATTCTGGCACGCCACCACCCGCGTTTTGGGGCCAAAAATCCAGACCGCCACGTGCCACGTGCCAAATACACACGGTGCCGCCGCCCCAAAACCGCGTTTTTCGGGGCGCCAGCCCAGAATCCAGAATCCCACACAAGCCCGAAACCGTATTCTGGGTTTTTCGCGCAAAAACGCCATCTCCCGCAACGAACGGGAAATTGCCGCGCCCACCCGGCGTCGTCGGGAATTCGGTTCGTTTTGCACGAACAAGATCATCACAGGGATTTCTGGGCGACAGGGATGGACACTGCTATTCACTCGGGTACTTCTCGAGAGCCCCCGTTCCTGTCGATCATGCTCGGCGTCGGTTCATGCCTGTTTGACCAGGATGGAGATCCTGCCGATCGAACGGCGTCAGGAACGTTTTATTCAACCGCTGGATGATCGTGTGTGCGGCGTTGTCCCCGCGGTGCTCGATTTGCGCCATCCGGTCCAGCATCTCCGCGGTCACATAGTCCTGGGCCGTCACTTCCCTGAAGAAACAGGCCGCCTCCACCGCCACAATGATGACCACGATCACAGTCCAATTGAAAGACAGCGCTAACATAATTCACCTGATTGCCTCTTGGCTGACGTCCCCGTGAGCATCATCTGATAGCCTTCTGTAGTCTTCTCCGCCGCCGCTTGCTGATGTATTCCCCCGCAACTCTGAATCCGGGCGTTACGACCAGAACGGCCAGAAACACGAGGACAAGCCACAAGTGGTCCGACGCCAGCGGGCCAGCCAATACCTGAGACAGCACGCGCATTGGGCGAACCTCCTGATCACGCGGTTGTGCAGATTGCCAAGCCACAGGAAAAGCCTGATAGGGTCCGACTGCGTGCCCCCCTAGGCCCGTCTCCTCTTGCCGGCGTCATGGCCTGCCCCCTGTTGGTGAAATTCGGCTGAGATGTGGTACGTGTCGTCGGAGGCAGCGTTTTCGCTGCGACAGGAGCAGCGCGAGCCGCAGACCCCGGAAACGGGTCCCCTCGACTGGACTTCGTTCGCCGTGATCGCTTGCCCCTTCACGGTCTTGCCATGAACACCAAGCACCGCCGAGACCGCCTCTTCCCGGGCCGGCATACCCACGAATCCCAATCCCTGGGATTCCTCCCCAAGTCGGGGCCTCACCAGATGGGCGGTCTCCACTCGGCCAAAGAATTCAAAGATCTCACGCAGATCGCGTGCCGTCACATCCTGGGGCAGATTCCCTATACAGATGTCCATTCTCTATCCCTTTCCTGGGCGCCGATCCCTGTTTTGCGAGAGTGTGCCAAATAGAGAGAATCAATTCGAGAGATGGGTCTTGAGGCTGGGACTGCCGTCGGCTACGCACGATGGGGCTTCAAGGCTTCATCAGACGCTCGTCCGCAGTTCGGAACCGCGCCCAATCAGCCTGTATTGTATCCTCCTGGAGAGCACACACAAGTTTTTTTCCATTTTGCCCCCAGAATATTTCCAATATTTCCGGGGCACAGAAGAGTCAGAAAAATGCACAGGTGCATCGATTATTGTCTAAACAACGCGCCCTGCTTCGGGGTATAATAATTGACACGCACGTTTCAGGATGGGTTTCACACACGATGAACGACCGAACTCGCCAGGACAAGAAACACTCTCCAGAAGTGCGAGGCACCGTATGGATCCGCTCAGCCCGGAGGAGAAGGAACGCCTGTTGGACGATTGTCTTGGCCTGAGCTGCGCCGAAGAGGCCGCACCCCTTGAGGCGTGGGTCGCTTGCGACGAGCAGACCGCCGACTTTCACGCTCGCCTCCAGGCGGCGCTCGAAGCTCTGGAAAGCCTGCCTCTGGAGCCGTGTCCGGAGGAACTGGCGGAGCGCACGATCCAACGTCTTCGCGCGGCCCCCCGAGAGCCGCTCACGATGGAACGAACAGAAACAACGCGGCATTGTCTTCATCGGGAGGATCTGTGGCTATGTCTGTCGAGCAATATTCTAGTGAAGTGATTGTGGTCGCGGCGCCGGAGGGACCGTCGGCGTTCAAACTGTGGCTGCGCGAGGAGGTCCCGACGAATTTGGCGAGTGACCTGCAATGGCTCTGCGAGGAGTACATGGACTCCCACGTCATCTTGGATCTTGCCGATCAGGAGAACCTGGAAGCCGCCTTCTACAAGTGGATGCTGGATCTCCAGGAGTTGGTCGAAGAGTCCAACTACCGTTTTGTCCTGTGCGGCGTTTCGCCCCACCTCCAACAGCAAATGCGGTGTGTGCGTCTCTCGGACAGATTCGATACGTTTGCCAGCCGGGAGGCCGCCCTCCGGGAGCTGGCCCCGGAGGACGCGTCCTGATCACGCTGATTTTGTGGCTGCCGTCGCGGCGATTGGGTTGCAGGATACCAGGAGGAATTGCCACGCCGCCCTGGAGTATTTCGGGAAATGCGAAGCGATTGGGGATCATGGAAACCGATGACCTACGGCTCCCCCATGAGAGTAAAGCATAAAACAACTGTTGGGTTCCCTGCCTCGTCCTCTTCGGCATGATCGGGATGCTCTGACCTCCCCACCTATGACGGAACACACACCATGCGACTATATCTGATCAATCCCTCCAATCCGCTCGTCAGTATCGTCAAAGTCAAGGAGAGCCGCTGGAACCGGTACCGCGTGTGGCAGCCGCTGAGCCTGATGGTCTTGGCGGGCCGGACACCG
>JAMCWO010000130.1 GCA_023481165.1 Planctomycetota bacterium
ATCGAATCCAACCCCTAGTGCCGTGGGACAGACTCAGCCCGGGCCCGCCCCACAACATGGTGCGGGCTCCCCCTCGCGCTGAACCGCGAGGGGGAGCCCGAGTTGGACCCGACGGCGGAGTGGTGACATTACTTTTTGGCATGGTTGTCCAGCACGCGGATCGTCGCTTTGCCTTCCAACCATAGGCCGGTGGTCGGTATGCCGCTGGTCAGTGCGCCGTTGGTCAGTTTGCCGCTGGCCAGCTTGCCCTGGATCGATACCGTGGTGGCTTGCGGCGGTTGGACGAGGGCTTGGACTGCCGCGCGGTCGAACTTGGCCATCCGCTCCAGGAAGCCGTCGCCGTCGAAATCCGCCACGTTGTCGGCGTTCGCCGCCGCCGTGGCCCAGCCTTCGTCGCCTGTGGTGCAGGCATGGATCTCCGTATTACTGCCACGGAGTGTCACCGACGCGCCGTCGATCGTGCGGACGTCATAGGTTGGGCCCGATTCCTCCTGGAGCAGCTCGATGTAGCACGTGATCCACTTGCCGTTGCTGGCCGGGTTCAGCGTGCCGGGATCGAGCGCGACGACCGCCGGGATGGTCGGCTGTCCCTCGACCAGGCGGAGGTTGTCCCACTGGGTCCAGTAGTTCGCGCGGAACGTGCCGGGGTCGAGGGCGGTGATCCGCATCTCGATCTTGTGCCCGTAGAACACCCACCCGTTGACGACACGCCAAGCCCCCAGGCCGGCGACGTTCACCTCCTGGTCGAGGTACACGCCGCCCACCGTCTGCGTCCACAGCGGCACGCCATCGACGAGAAAGGATGCTTCAAAGTGCTCGAACGGTCCGGTGTACGTGGCCGGGAGGACGGACAGCCGCACATCGAACTTGATGGCGCCGATCCCCGTCAGGTCCACGCCTTCCTGATAGAGGTAATGGTACCTCCCGGCCGTGACGGGTTTGTCCTTCAGGCTGAACAGCCCGACCGACATCAGGCCGTCCGTCTTCCACCAGCTGGGCAAACCGGGCGAGCTGGAGCAGTAGGAGCTGAAGCAGGTTGTGTCGCGGCTGTAGGTCCAATCCCGGGGCAGCAAACCTCGGCCCGTTACGAGGTACGTGGCTTCAAAGCTCGGATTCAGCACCTGCGCGGCCGATGCGCCGGAGGCGGCCAGGAGGATCAGAAGCATCCCCCCTCCCAGCGCTGCTCTCGCTCTCCGTTCTGCCACGGCGGTAAAGACCCCCGTGCGTATCATAGCATCACCTCCGTGGGCCCAAGAACGCCCACGAATGCACTACGTCTGTCCCTATCGATATCACGAATGGTACGCTTACTCACTTAAAGTATACCCTCGAACGGCGCTTTGCCAAATGGAACCGACGCAAAAATCGGCCCGCGGTAGTAGTGACGCGGCTCGTTCTATCAGACGTCCGGCGGGGCGAGCTTCACCACCGCGGCGCGGACCTTTCCGGGCCGCCTCAGGGCAGGGCCTGAAGCTGGATGTCCACATCGGCGGGGCGGTTATTCCGGACCATCGTGAAGCGGATGGTGTCGCCGACTTCGTGGGCGTCGAGGACGCGGAAGAGATCGTTCACATTGCGAACGGGCTTGCCGTCGGCGGCGACGATCAGGTCGCCGAGAATGAGATGGCCGAACGAGTCTTCTTTCGTGGGTCGCAGGCCGGCCTTGTCGGCGGGGCTGCCGGGTGTAACCTCGAGGATCAGCACGCCTTCCAGTCCCAGCCGGCTGACGGCGTACTCCGGGACCCAGCGGATGCCCAGGCCGGGCTTCTTGAGCTTCTCGCCGCGGACGAGCTGCGGGACGATCCGATTGACGATGTCGACCGGCACGGCGAAGCCGACGCCCGCGTAGGCGCCGGAGGGACTGTAGATGGCCGTGTCAGGGCAGGGGATCGAGATGGACCGGCACGTCCATCTTCTTGCCCTCGCGCACGATCGTGAGCGGCACGACTTCGCCGACCTTGTGCTTATCGACCGCGCGGAAGAGGTCGTCCGTGGTGCGGACGGGCTCACCGTCGACCGCCACGATCAGATCGCCCAGCACGATCTTGCCCGAATCGTCGCGTCGGGTCCCGCGCAGGCCGGCCTTTTCCGCGCTCGTATTGGGCGAGATGGTGAGAATCAGCGCTCCATCGAGGCCGAGCCGGTGGACCAGATGGTCGGGCGCCGTGGTGATGCCGAGATTGGGCCGGGCTACCGCCCGGCCGCTGATGATCTCCGGGACGATCCAGTTGATGCAATCGATGGGAATGGCGAACCCGATGCCGGCGTAGGCCCCGGTCGGGCTGAGAATCGCCGTATTCATGCCGATGACACGGCCGGCGCTGTCGAGCAGCGGCCCGCCGGAGTTGCCCGGATTCATCGGGGCATCGGTCTGAATGACGCCCCGGATCGGGCGATTGCCCGCGCCCGTGATCTCGCGGCCCAGACCGCTGATCACGCCGGAGGTGAGGGTCTGGTCGTAGCCGAAGGGATTGCCGATCGCGAAGACCCGCTGCCCCACCTGGAGGTCGCTGGACGTGCCGATGGGGATCGCCGGCAAAAGCTTCGCCGGCGCCTCGATCTTCAGGACGGCGACATCCTTCTCCGGATCGGTGCCGACGCGCTTCGCCTTCCAGATGGATTGATCTCCCAGGGTAACCTGGACTACATCACTGTTCTGGACCACATGATAGTTCGTAACGATGTAGCCGTTGGGATCCCACACGAAGCCGGAGCCGGCGTCCTCCTCGACATCGGCGGTGTGCAGGTGGAAGAGGTCGCGGTTGACCTGTTTGTTGGTGACGAAGACGACGGAGGCCGAGACCAGGTGGAACGCCTTGATGGCCACCTCCTCATCAACCATCAGTTGTCCGCGCGCCGCTATCGGGCGCGGCTGCGCCCCCTGGGAATAACCTTGGACCGGTCCCCGCTGGGCCCCGGTCAACACGATCACAAGAACCAGTGCCAACGTTCCGAGAACCAGCCACGCGGGAAACTGGGAGACTCCGGCCGGACGTCGAGGTTGCCGCGCTGCGCTCGCAATGACAATACTGCGCTTGTCGTTCATGGCGATCCACTTCCTTTCCTGTTTGTGCCTGCGGTCCTATCGACCCAAGACCATCGTAAGACCGGCTGCCGGAGGAGGCCCCTAGGCAAAAGACGAGGATTCCCCTCGAAATGACCGCATGCGGGCAGCGGGGAGCCTGTAGGGGCGAATCATCATTCGCCCCTACCATGGGGCGCAGGAATAAGAATCAGGGAACGTTCCCGCCGCGCAGCGGCGCTGCGGGCTTGTGGCCCAAGGCGTTCGGGTCCGCCGGTCCGACGGTGAAGACCGCCTCATTCAGCGCGCTCCAGCGGCCGCCGACGATGGCGCGCGCCTGGATCGGCGTGCTCTCGTCGAGTCGCACCGGCGCCGTGTAGCTCTTGACCCGCGCCGGTGCCTCCAGTCCGGCGGATTCCGCCGCCGCCAGTTCCACCGAGAGCAACAGGTCCGGACTCGTCACCGCCACGTTCAGACCTTGAACCGCGAGAAGGTTGTCGCCGGGTCGCAGCACCGCGGCGACGTCGACGATCTCCATACTCTCGAATTGGTCCGCGGCCGTCG
>JAMCWO010000274.1 GCA_023481165.1 Planctomycetota bacterium
GTACAGTCAGTTGCCGATGCTACTCAACGCCTTGACCCGCGTCCTTGACAAGCAGGAGGCCGTCGCGTAGAGTCGTTCCCTGTTACTCGACCGCAGGTCGAATTCCAACGACAAGCGGGACAACTTCCGTGGGGCCCAAGGAAGCGTTGCGTTCTGACTGCTACCTGTCACTCGTCCCCCGTCATTCGTGCTGCGGCGTATGTCCTGGGGGAACGGGACGGTGTCAGGGAACGGGACGGCGTCAGGCACTTTCTTCCAGAAGCAATCCGTGTCCACTCGGCATGAATCCGTGGCCCAAGAGCAGTTGTCAGCGAGCAGTAGTCGGTAGTCAGTAGCCGGCAGGCGGTCAACCCGATTTCCGGAACGTCACCGGGCAACCGGCGTGCGCCTGCGGCGGAGTTGTCGGATTGCGGATTGAGGAGAGGCTCGCGATCTGTCCTCCGTCCTCTGTCTCCGTGGGCTCCCCCCACCTGCGCGGGGGCGGGCTGTGTGCTCCGTGGTTCAACGGGGTTTCTTCGGCGGTTTGGCTCTTCTTGGCGATCTCTGCGTCCCCCGATCAGGTCGGGGGCGGGCTCTGCCAGAGGAATCTCTGCGGAATTCTGAATTTTGGCGTCAACACGGGGGCGTCGAGAAGTGTCCTTATATGGTAGAATGACATCATAGAGACATTCTGGTCGCAGCGAGAATTCCCAGCATCACACAGGAGATGGCGTGCCTGGGGCTCCGTGCCCCCCTGTGTATCGGTGGTGAAGAGCGGCAGCCGGTAGTCGGTAGTCAGTGGTCGGTTGTAAGACGGCTGCACAAACAAAGCCAATTGGAGAGGTTTCAAGTGTCAAGTTTCAAGTTTGAAGTCGGGGAGCCTATCGTGCGAAACGAAGCCAATCTCGGAGGGTCGGCCGGTCAGAGCCGGCGGTCGGTTGTACGAACAAACCCAATTCTCGGCAGGGCCCATTGTACGAAACAAACCCAATTTCCGCGGTCGCCCGGGCCCCCGGAGGGCGAAATGTGCAAAACGAAGCCAAACTTGGGCGGGCTGGGACATCTGGGGGATGGCGCAACAGGGAGGCCAATCGTGCGACATCGCCTCGATGCCCCGCTTCGGGAAACAAACCCAATTTGGCCCGCTCTGGGCAGGGCTGGGCCCGCAGGGCAAAAGATGCGAAACAAAGCCAATTCGGCGGCAAGTGGTTGCAGGAAAAGAGGTTATGGTGAATTGGACAGCCATACGGTTGCGCAGAGATGAACGCACCCTCGTGCGGTCAAAGGCGCGACATCGCCTCGATGCCCCGCTTCGGGAAACGAACCCAATGTTTCGATTACGCATGGCGGGCCACGTGCCACAAGGGGCTATATGATTTGGCACGTGGCACGTGGCTATCTGGATTTTTGGGCCAAAAACGAGGGTGGGCACGGGGGAACCCGAAACGCGCCATGTCGCGTTGGGGAAGGGCTCGGAGTCCCCAACGCATAATTCCGCGTTGGGGGTCCCCTCCCACCGGCGGAATAATGCCGGTGAGGTCGCGAACCCGACCTGCCCCTACGGGCGAATGATGATTCACCCCCTACGAAGGTGGATCAATCCAGGCGGATGCCTTTTTGATGGAGCCAGTGTTTCAGGTCGCCCATCTCGCTGAAGATCTCGTTGTCGTAGTCCTGCTCGAGCTTGACGACGTTTTCCGCCAGTTCCGGCTGCTCCTGGACGATCTCGGTGAGCTTCTTCTCGAACTCATCGGCGCTGGCCTGCAGGTCATCCAGATCGACGTGGATGCCGAGCATGCCGGCCATCCGGCGGGTGGCGGCCACGATGCACTTGGGATTGGCGCCCTGGACGTACGCCGGAATGGTCGCCACGATGCTCGCCATCTCGACGTTGTGCTCCTTGGCAACGGTCGTCAAGTAGGTGATGATGCTGGCCGGGCCTTCGTAGTCGCTGAACTTCATGCCGTAGCTCTCGAAGCGGGGCTTCATCTGGGCGTCGGAGACGGAACAGAACAGCATGGGGTCGCGGGTGTGCGGCACCAGGCCCGCGACACTGCCGATGAAGTACACCGACTTGATGTGCAATTGCTCGCACAGGGCGAAGAGGCAGTCGCCGTAATCGGCCCAGTTCATGTTCGGCTCTTTGCCCGCGAACAGGACCAGGTTCTCGTTCTCGGCGGCGAAAAACGCGTTGTCCGGGAACTCGAACTCGCGGATGATCCCTTTGTGAATCTTGCAGTGCGGCCGCAGCAGCGACGCCACCTCCATGGCCCCGGGGAAATTATAGACGTAGAAACCCTGATGGTCGATTTCAGCGATCCGCTGGGCGTGCAGCTTGTCGATCAGGACCTTGATCGTGCCGGTCGAGACTTCCGCGCCGTCCATCCAGCCCGAGAGCCCCATCAGCAACCGCCCATCCTTGAGCTCCGCCTCCCCATACACCCGCAGCTTGTCCGACCCCATGTTCCCATCCTTCGCAGTTCTCGGTTCACAGTTCACAGTTCGCAGTTGGCGGTTCCCGTCCGGCTTTCCGCGGATCCGCTGCGATCTGGCAACTGCCAACTGTCAACTCAACCGCATCCTAAACGAGATAGCCGCACGCCGCAAGAGTGAAACTACGGCGGCCCCGGACGCACGGATTGCGGTCTTGCTTGCCGGGGCGGTTTCCGCTACTATGGGTGGTCAACGCCTTTATGTGCAACCACAACTCACAGCCGAAAGGAGAAGACGGTATGAAACGACGAGACTTCCTCAAAACCGCCGCCGGGACCGGTCTGATCATTCTGCCCAGCGGTGTGCTGTCCGGCGCCAACGCCCCGAGCAACAAGCTCAACATCGCCCTGATCGGGACCTGGGGCCGGGGCAGCGCCCACTTCAACGCCATCTCCAGCGAGAATGTCGTCGCCTTGTGCGACGTCAACGAGCAGCACCTGGAGCGTCCCGCGAAACGGTGGCCGAACGCCAAGACCTATGTCGATTGGCGCAAGTGCCTCGACCAGAAAGGCATCGACGCCGTGGTCTGCGCCACGACGGACTTCACGCACGCCTTTGTCGCGAACTGGGCGCTCAACCGCGACATGCACGTGTACTGCGAGAAACCGCTGGGCAATACCGTGGAAGAGGCCCGCACCGTCCGCGCCAATTGGCTCAAGAGAAAGAGCCGGCTCGCCACGCAGCTTGGGACCCAGCGTCACGCCAACCCGAACTTCAACCGCGTGCAGGAATTGATCCGGGACGGCGCGATCGGCAAGGTCACGGATACCTACGCCTGGGGCAATCGCCAGATCCGCCGGCCGGGCTATCTGCCCGCCCAGGGCGAGCCGCCGGCCTACCTGCATTATGATCTGTGGCTTGGGCCGGTGCCCTTCCACCCCTACAATCCCGGCTACTTCACCGGCGGCGAGGGCGCCAACTGCCTCCAGTGGAACATGTACTGGGACTTCGGCAGCGGCCAGATCGGCGATATGGGCAGCCACACGATGGACCTCATCTGGGACGCCATGGGCGGCGGCCTGCCCACGACCATCGAGGCCAAGGGCGACCCGTTCAATCCGGAAGTGACGCCGGTCGAGTTCGAGAGCCACTTCACCATGCCCGGCAACGATTGGCGTGGGCCCATCACCGTGGCCTGGTACGAGGGCGGCGCCATGCCGCGGTCGCCCCGGAATTGGGTCGACTTGAACAAGATCGACCACGGCGCGATGTTCAAGGGCACCAAGGGCTACCTGATCACCGGTTTCGACTCGCGTCTCATCATCCCCTTCGGCGACGACGCGGACATGAGCTACTACAACCGCCGCGAGAGGATGCTCCCGCCGGTGGGCTCGTTCCAGAAGGAATGGATCAACGCCTGCAAGGGCGACCTGAAGACTTCCGTCGACTTCGATTACGGCGGCACGATGACCGAGACGATGCTCCTGGGCCTCGTCGCCTACCGCGCCGGCAAGAAGCTCGAATACGACGGCGCCACCGGCAAAGTCACGAACGACGAAGCCGCCAACGCCTTCCTAAGCAAGAAATACCGCGAAGGCTGGACCCTCAACGGCTAAACCAACCGCCTTCGTAGCCCTTCTTCAGAGTACCAAGACCGGTGGGGCCGATTCAGCCCCACCGGTTCTTTATGGGGCACGATCATGGCCGAAGAAAGAGACAACTACGTTTATATCGTGGAAGCCGACCCGGAGGCCGTGAAGCGGGCCGTGCGCCGGCTCCAGATCTTGGTTCTGATGTTCATCCCTATCTTGCTGGTCGGCGTGTGCGTAGCATGGGTCGTTCGGTCGCTAATGGGCGACCCACTCTCGCTCTCTTCCTCTCTGCCGGCTTTGCTTATCCTGCTGGCGATCCCCGCTATGACTGCCTATCTCGTCGTGCCGCGCTTCATAAAGAAGACAGATGTCATGATCGGAGGCGACTTCATCAACGCCCCAAGGGTGGCAACTCCGAGGTACACAACGACGGCGAAATATAAGGACATGACGGCTGTCAAAATCAACGTGGTGAATGATCATATTGCCGGCGCGACGATCGCGGCCAGAGGCGTAGTCGTGTGCACAGGACGGATCAAGGACCCCGGTATCGTGGTGCGCGCGATCTTCGAGCGAGCCCCAGACAACATCAGATGGCGTCGGGCGCGGTGGCCGCACCGGAGATTGAGTCGCGAAGAGGTCAAGGCAATGATCGAGAAGGCCCAAGTGCCGGATATCAACCGTCTGTTGCCTCGTTCAGCACACTACGCTGGCGCCGATGAACTATTCGCCCGATCACAGCCAGAACTGCTACCGGACAGGAAGGGATTGTTCGGTCGCTTGTCCGGCGGTGGAATGGGCAGAGGCATAGACTTGGTAAGTCCACAGATTCCCACGCCGCTCAGCCACTATGTGGGTCTGATGTTTCTGCAAATGTTCGAGGATGGTCCGCCCAACCGGGTCTTGAGGCGGTCGGAGCCACTCCCTGTTGTCACCTTCAAGACAGATACAGCCGAGCCCCCGCCACTCGAAGATGTGTTGAACCATCTCAAGAGCGGATGCAGGATCAATCCCAAGAACCATTCTGGCTCTTTGGATGGGACAATCTACGTTGGAATCCAGGGGGTGCCGTGCAAAGTACAGTGCCGCTTTGATGACTCCTCCGAAGTTTGTTGTCAACTGCGGTTGGAACGCACGACTGAACAGGAGTTGCGCGAGGCTGAACAGAAACGCTGAGTTGAGCCGAGCCGGGTGCCATGCTTACGCTTGCGTAAGCATGTCTACGCGGGCGTGGACATGGCACCCTGCAGGGGAGAGGTTCCCGGGCCGCGAGGCGGATCGCTTACGGGTGCGGCAGGCTTTTTTGCTCGCTGGCGGTTGGGGGCCAGTGGGTGAAGACCGACCACATCCCGGCCTTGCCGGCGCCGTAGTCGTCCTCGTTCCAGACCTTGTCCTTCTTCATGTACTCGACATGGCCGTCGTAGAAGGCCAGATTGACGCCCTCGCTGTGGCGGTACAGGGTGGGGCCGTCGCAGCCGACGTCCTTGTAGGGCATGATGGTGTCATCGCGGAGGACGTCCCAGCCTTTGACGTAGTTGGCCCCTTTCCACCACATCCACCAGTCGTTGCTCTCGCTGAAAAAGAGCTTGGAGCCGGGCATCTTGACGGTCGTGTTCTTGTGGCCGGCATAGCCGTAGGCGTACCAGTCCGAATAGTACCAGTCCGTGAGGTTGGCGCCGTAGCTGATGAAGTTGGTATAGAGCCGATCCGGGCGTTCCTGCATCCCCACCAGGTCGCTCGGGCAGCGGAATTCCTTGGGAGAATGCCAGTCGCTCTCCCCCGCGCCCTCCTTGTCCTTGTAGCCCAGCAGTTTGCGGAAGAGTTGGTTCGAGGGCCAGGTGATCTGGCTCTGACTGCCGGCACCCCCCGGGCGGAAGATGATGGGCACATACCAGCCGTCCGCGCTGTCGGCGTACAGGACGTTGGCCATCGCCATGCTCCGGACGTGACTGATGCAGGTCATCCGCTTGCCCAGTTCCTTGGCTCGCAGCAGGGCCGGCATCAGGACGGCCATCAACAGGGCGATAATGGAGATGACGACGAGAAGCTCGATCAGTGTGAAGGCTCTTTTCGTTCGCATGGCAACCCACTCCCGGAACTTGATACCCTCGGCACTTTCCCTACGGCTCCAATTCCCCGCACCGGCACGGGGTATTATAGAGTTTATTGTACCCGAACTCACAGGCCGGGCAAACCAAAATCCGGCCCAGCCGGGAATTCAACGCCGGCAAACCATACCCATAGAAGACGCCGAATCCGCTCCAGGTGTTCCCTCTTGGATGCTTTCAGGTCGGGTACGCACCATTCATCCGCCTGGGCCGTGGCGGAGTTGGCGGAGGATATCCCAGTAGGCGCCGCGGGCCCCCTGGCGGATGGCTTCCACGAGTTCGGTATTGTCGTTGTAGTTGTGGTCCGTGACCGCAGCATCGGGGTGTTCGGCCATCGGCTCGAAGAACCGCTTGTCGCCGGCGATGAGGTCCTTGATAAGCCGGGCGGGCTCGGGGCCGAGGGCGGGCGAGATATAGAACGTCGGCATGAACAGGTCGATCGGACCGGTGTACTTGCGACGAAAGCCCGGGTTGCGGTTGAGCGGGCCTTCCCGCTTGAGGGCATCGACCATGCCGGTGCCGGGATAGACACGAATGCCGAGCGAGGCTCCGGCGCAATCGGGCGAGATCTGCTTGATGAAGTTGATCGTCTCGGCGGCAGTCTCCGGCGTCTCGCCGGGACCGCCGAGCAGCAAGTCGATCATCACCTTCATGCCGTGCTCGCGGCAGAGCCGCACGGCGGTGGCCAAATCGGCGGCGCGGTGCGGCTGGCGATAGGTGCTGAGCATCGCTTCGCTGGCGGAGTCGCCGGTGAAGTTGATACCGACGCAGCCGGCCTTGCGCATCGCGGCGGCCAATTCCGCATCGAACGGCGTTACCGCCAGATACGCGTACCAGCGAACCTTCTCCCCGATATGGCGGCGGATCATCTCCTCGCAGAGGGCCAGCGCATGGCTGCGCGGCACGTTGAATTCCGCATCGCAGGCATGGAGCACATCGATCCCCTGCCCTGCCAGCGACTCGATCTCATCTGCGATCTCCGCCGATTTGCGGGACCGTGGGACGGGTCCTTTCGCGAGTGGGTCGGCGCAATACAGGCACTGGCGATTGCAGCCGCGTTTGGTCTCGAAGCCGCACTGGCCGCCACGCGCAAAGTAGGCACGATTATCGACCATCGTCCGCTTTGCCGGCAGGACGATCTCCGCCGGCCAGGACGGTTGATTGCTCCGAATCCCCTTCTCGTCGCGCCAAATCAGGCCCGGGACCGCCTCGAATTCCTGCCGATTCTGCTCCAACTGCCGGTACAGAGAGATCGTAGCCTGCTCGCCATCGCCGCGGATGCCGAAATCCGCCCCCACGTAATCCACGATCTGCTCGGCGAAAACCGAGAAACCCACGCCGCCGAGGACGATGGGAGCTTCGCTGAGCCTCCGTATCCTCTGGACCAACTCGGCGAGTTCCGGCACAAACCATTGAGCGCTCGGCCAGAAGCAGTCGTCCACGTTGCGGAACGTCAGACCGATCAGAGTGGAGCTGCGCTGGAGCAAATGCTCGCGCAACGCCTTCTCCGGGTCCTCGCTGAGAGCCAGGTCGAGCACATCCACTTCGATGCCGGCGCGCGCCGCCGATTCCCCCACGTACTCCAGTCCAATCGGCCCGATGGCCGGCACCATGCGATTCGTGTTGATGAGCGTTAACATGGCCAGCATCGTACCTGCGTACAAGTCTCGCGGCAAGTCCAGTGTGTAGGGGCAGGCCCCCGTGCCTGCCCCTTCCTGAAGAGCAGACATCGGGAAGGAGGGCAACCACGGGGGGTTGCCCCTACCGCGTCACACAGGCTGGATTGACAGGAGCCATGCCGCCCATTAAAATCGCAATAATGGAGCAGAAACAAATCCATATTCTGGGTATTGAGACGAGCTGCGATGAGACGGCGGCGGCGATTGTCGCCGATGGCCGCGAGGTCAAGTCGTCGGTCGTGGCGTCGCAGACGAAGCTGCACGAGAAGTACGGCGGCGTCGTGCCGGAGATCGCCTCGCGCGCCCATATCGAAAACATCTACCCGGTCCTCGTCGAAGCAATGGAGCGGGCCGGCGTCAGCGAGGACCAGATCGATGCCATCGCGGTGGCGAATCAGCCGGGCTTGACCATCGCCCTGGTGGTGGGTGTAACCGCCGCCAAGACGCTGAGCTTCATGTGGGACAAGCCCTTGATCGCGGTCAATCATCTGCACGCCCATTTGCAGTCGGCGCTGCTCCGTGAAGAGAGATTGGAGCTGCCGGCGGCGGCCCTGATCGTTTCCGGCGGGCACACCTGCCTTTATGAGGCGGATTCACCGCTGGAGTTGCGGCTCTTGGGCTCGACCATTGACGACGCCGCCGGCGAGGCGTTCGACAAGGTGGCGACGATCCTGAAGCTGCCCTATCCGGGTGGACCGAACATCGAGCGAATCGCCAGGAAGGGCAACCCGAAAGCGATCGACTTTCCGCGCTCGATGCTGGGCCGGGACTCGCTGGATTTCTCCTTCAGCGGCCTCAAGACCGCCGTGCTCTACTACTGCCGGGGCCAGGATATGCAGGGCCAGAACCGCGTCGATTCGATGAGCGAGCAGGAGATTGCCGACATCGCCGCCTCGTTCCAAGCGGCGGTGATCGACGTGCTGATCAAGAAGACCAAGCGGGCGGCCGACAAGATCGGGGCAAAGACCGTGCTGTTGGGCGGCGGTGTGGCAGCCAACGGCACCTTGCGCGAGGCGATGCAGAAAATGTGCGACAAGAGCCGGCCGCCGCGCCGGCTGCTGGTGGCCCCGAAACCCTATTGCACAGACAATGCCGTGATGGTAGCCTCGTTGGCGTATCACAAGTACAAAGCCGGGATGTTCGCACCGCTGACATTGGAGCCGAGCGCAAACGGATAATGTATGTAGCCCAGCCGGGACCCCAAACGCGAGAGAATGCGTTTGGGAGCCCAATGCCCTCGGCTGGGAAGATCACCCCCGAGCGCGGGGGTGCTACATAGCCGAAGGAGATTCATTATTCAGCCAGAGCACCTAAGACAACTATTGGAGCAGGTCAAAAGCGGGCAGATCGAGATCGACCAGGCGATGGAGAAGCTGCGTGATCTGCCGTTCGAGGACCTGGGCTTTGCCCGCGTGGACCATCATCGCCAACTGCGCCGGGGGTTCCCGGAGGTCATCTTCTGTCCCGGCAAGGCGACGGAGCAGATCATCCGCATCTTCGAATCGCTGGCCGCCAAGGGCAACAACGTCCTGGCGACGCGGGCGACGCCGGAGGTCTTTGAGGCTCTCGCCAAGACCGGCAAATTCCCCAAGGCCCGGTATGAGGAGTTGGCCCGCGCGATCGTTCTGGAGCAGCAGGAGTTGCCGCAATCGAAGAGCGTCCTGCCGATTGTGACCGCAGGCACAGCGGATATGCCCGTGGCAATGGAGGCCAAGGTCACGGCCCAGATCATGGGCCAGCGAACGGAGCTCACGTGCGACGTGGGCGTCGCCGGGCTGCACCGGCTTTTCGGCTGCCTGCCCAAGCTCCAGCAGGCAAATATCATTATCGTCGTGGCCGGGATGGAAGGCGCCCTGGCGAGCGTTCTGGGCGGATTGGTGAGTTGCCCGGTGATCGCGGTGCCGACCAGCGTTGGCTACGGCACGAGCTTCCAGGGTCTGTCCGCGCTGCTGACGATGCTCAATAGCTGTGCCTCCGGTATCACCGTAGTCAACATCGACAACGGCTTTTCCGCGGCGGTCACCGCCACGATGATCAATCGGAAGATCGATGGGATGGGGTGAGATATGGAGATCGTGCGCGAGGTGCCCAAGCTGCTGCCACGACCGGTAGAAGGACACAAAGGGACGTTCGGCCGGGTTCTCGTAGTCGCGGGCAGCATTGGGATGACGGGAGCCGCCGCCCTGGTCGGCCGGGCGGCGCTGCGAGCCGGGGCCGGACTCGTGCGCGTCGCGACCGCTAAGAGCGCCCTGCCTATCGTCGCGTCCATCGAGCCCTCGTACACGACCCTCCCTCTGCCTGAGGACGCCGCCGGACGAGTTTCCTCGAAGGCCATCAACGCCATCCTGAACGCGGCGGAGGAAAACGACATCGTGGCCATCGGTCCCGGCCTGGGCCAGAGCACCGGCCTGCGCACGGTCGTGGAGACCCTGATTCAGCAGGAGGGTTTGCGCCTCCTGGTGGACGGCGATGGTCTGAACAACCTCAGCAAACTCTCCGGCTGGCCCAAAAAGCGCAAGGCGGATCTGATCCTGACGCCGCACCCCGGCGAGATGAAGCGGCTCTGGTCAGGCCTCTTTCGCGAGGAGATGCCCAAGGATCGCCAGCAGACAGCCACGCAGATGGCCCAGATTACCCAAGCTGTCGTGATCCTTAAGGGCGCCGGTACCGTGGTCACCGATGGCCAGCGAGTCTACGTCAACACGACCGGCAATCCGGGTATGGGCACGGCGGGCGCGGGAGATGTCCTGACCGGTATCATCTCGGCCCTCATCGGCCAACTCGTAGGGGCAAATAATCATTCGTCCCTACTGGACGCGACTATCCTCGGCGTCTACATCCACGGCCGGGCCGGCGACATCGCCGCCGCCCAACTCGGCCAGGTCAGCCTCATCGCGACCGACCTCATCGACTTCCTGCCCGAAGCCTTCCAGAGGGCCGGCACCGCGTGAACGCCCACGCCGAGCGGCTTCAAGATTGTCGCGGATTCAGTTGCGGATGGTCCCCGCGTGACTATAATGCCGCGGTAGGTCCGGATGAAGCTTCTCGTCCCATGGTTAGGAGAATGAGAGTATGCTGGAAATTCACTTGGGCACGATCGACTACGCACTCCTGGTCATCTACTTTGCCGTAGTGCTCGGGATCGGCTACATGCTGCGACACTCGACGCGGACCAGCACGGATTTCTTCCTCTCGGGCCGCTCGATCCCCGCGTGGATCACCGGCCTGGCGTTCATCTCCGCCAACCTTGGTGCCCAGGAGGTGATCGGTATGGCCGCCTCCGGCGCCAAATACGGAATTATGACGAGCCACTTCTATTGGGTCGGCGCGATTCCGGCGATGGTGTTCGTCGCCATCTTTATGATGCCCTTCTACTACGGCTCCAAGGCTCGTTCCGTACCGGAGTATCTCAAGCTGAGATTCGACGAGAAGACACGTGCGTTCAACGCAGTGTCGTTCGCCGTAATGACCGTCTTCTCCTCCGGCATCTCCATGCACGTGCTGGCCAAGCTCCTGGAGCAAATTCTCGGCTTCAACTATCACATGTGCATCGTCGTCTCGGCGGCGATCGTGCTGGCCTATATCATCTTGGGCGGCCTGACCTCCGCCATCTACAACGAAGTGCTGCAATTCTTCCTGATCGTGTTCGGGTTCCTGCCGCTGGTGTTCCTGGGCCTCAAGAGCGTCGGCGGCTGGGATGGACTCGTGGCCAAACTCGGCGCTGTAGCCACCAGCCCCACCAATCCCGCCGGCCGGGTCTTCGAATCGGGTGCTTGGACGCAGTCCTGGGCCCACATGAACTCGCCCAGCGCCAACCCGATGGGGGTCGAATGGTTCGGCATGGTCATGGGCTTGGGCTTTGTCCTCTCATTCGGGTACTGGTGCACGGACTTTCTGGTGGTACAGCGGGCGATGGCCGCAGACTCGATGGCTGCCGCCCGGCGAACGCCTTTGATCGCCGCCGTACCGAAAATGATCTTCCCGGCCCTGGTGATCCTGCCCGGCATGATCGCCATCGCCCTGCACCACGAGGTGGGCAACTTCCTGCCCAAAGATGCCAGCGGCGCGATCGACTACAACATGACCGTGCCCGCCATGCTGGCGAAGTTCTTCCCGCCGGGGATCCTGGGGATTGGCATCACGGCCCTGATGGCCTCCTTCATGTCCGGCATGGCCGGCAACGTGACCGCCTTCAACACCGTCTGGACGTACGACCTCTACCAGAGCTATATTCGGCCGGGTCAGCCGGACCAGCATTACCTCCGCATGGGTCACATCATTACCGTCGTCGGCATCCTCATCAGTGTCGCCTGTGCATATGTCGCCCGCTCGTTCAACAACATCATGGACATGCTTCAGCTTGTCTTTGGCTTCGTCAACGCCCCTCTGTTCGCGACGTTCCTGCTCGGCATGTTCTGGCGGCGGGCCACCGGCCACGGGGCGTTTTTCGGTCTGTTGTCCGGGACGCTGGCGGCAGCCCTGCACCATGGCCTGACCCTGCCGGCCGGCGCCACGATCGGCATCAAGGGTGGCTGGCTCGTGGGCGGCCACGTCCTGCACACGTATCCGGTGGACATGGCCCAGAATTTCTGGATGGCGATCTACGCGTGGACCACTTGCTTTGTCGTAACCATCGTTGTCTCGCTCGCCACGCAACGGAACAAGTCGGACGACGATTTGCGGGGCTTGGTGTACTCGCTGACACCGCGCATCAAGGAAGAAGGGCTGGCCTGGTATCAGCGGCCGGCGGCGTTGGCGATCGTAGTGCTGGTCGCGGCGGTGATTCTGAACATCATCTTCTGGTAACAGGAGCAGATATGAGTGCGGAAATGCGGATGGACGTGCGGTTGCCGATCGGGGGGATGTTTACGTTCATCGGCGGGCTGCTTGTAATTTACGGGCTGGTATCCGACAAGGCGGTGTACCACCGCTCGCTGAACATCAACATCAACTTGTGGTGGGGCCTCGTGATGCTTGTATTCGGCGTATTGATGCTGGCACTGGCGCGCAAGGCGACGCAGGAGGCGCGGAAGCTCGCCCAGTCCGGCGGCAAGGGCCTGGCCACCGGCGGTGCCAACAAATAGGTGAAAAACGCGCAGTCGCAGTGATGTAGAATCGGCCCAACAGCCGATGTAAGAGGAGCCACTTCACAAACGGCCCCCCTGCTCCGTCAAAATGGGGCCGTTCTTTTCTTATGGCACAGCCCTCGGTCGCCGAGGCCGAGTCCGCTAACCGTGGCATGGGCTTCCAGCCCATGAATCGTCGGCAGGATGCCGATGCCACTAGAGCGGCTGAGGACCGCGCGACATGGCGTCCAGGAACTGCTCGTTCGTGGGATACTTCCGCAACAGCTTGAAAAGGGCTTCCATCGCGTCGCGCGGCTGGTAGTTCGCGATCACACGCCGCAACGTGACCAGGCCCTTCATGTGCTGCGGGCTGTAAAGCTTGGCCTCTTTGCGGGTGCCGCTGGCCGGAATGTTGATCGCCGGAAAGATCCGTAGCTCCGCCAGGGAGCGGTCGAGAACCAGCTCGCTGTTGCCGGTGCCCTTGAACTCCTCAAAGATCAACTGATCCATCTTGGAGCCGGTATCGACCAGGCACGTGGCCACGATCGTAACGGAGCCGCCATTCTCGATATTGCGCGCCAAGCCGAACAGGCGGCGCGGTATTTCGAGCACGCCCGCCTCCAGGCCGCCGGTCATGGTGGGACGGGAGGACTCGCCGCCCCGCCGGGTCCGGCTGTTGAAGGCCCGCCCGACGCGGGTGAGGCTGTCGATCATCAGCACGGTGTGGTGTCCGCATTCGAGCTCCGTCTGCACGTGGGCGAGGACCAGCTCCGCCATCTCGCAGTGCTCGTCCGCCACGTGGTCGCTCGTGCTGGCCACGACCTCGACTTCCGGGCAGCTCCGGCGAAAATGCGTGACTTCCTCCGGCCGCTCGTCGATCAGCAGAACGATGATCCGCGTCTTCGGCGCCGTATAGAGGATCGCATGCGACATCTGTTCCAGCAGCACCGTCTTGCCGGCCTTGGGCGGGGAGACGATCAACTGCCGCGAGCCCCTGCCGACCGGTGAGATCAGGTCCACGATCCGCATGCTCTCCTGCCCGCAGGCCCCGAGATTGAACCGCTGCCACGGATCGACCGCGGTCAGATCGCTGAAGCGCGGCCGCCGGCGAAAGGCCTCCGGCGATAGCCCGCCGACGGTCTCGACCGAAACCAGGATGCGCTTGCCCTTCTTCACGTCCACCTGGCCGGTAACCATCGCTCCTTCGACCAATCCGAAGCGGCGGACCAGATCAGGCCCGACCGATGCCATCGATGGGCTCTGCCGATACGATTTATCCCCCGTCCGCAGGGAATACTGGTCCTTGTTGATGCGTTTCAAGATGCCGGTCAGTGTTTCGCTCATTGAGACCTTCCATGAGAAAGAGGTTTCCCGCCAGGAGTTTCCGGTTTCAGGGGGGAAGCTTCCCGCGCGGGCCCATGCCAACCTCACACTTCGGACTTCCCACATGCTGCATCCCTGTGGGCAGCCCTCATCATACCACAATAGCCAACCTTAGCAACCCCGGGGCGTATTTTCTTCTCAGGAGCCCGCCTTTGTCAAGAGGTCAAGCCGTAAGATATCGGCGGCACGAGGCCGTCCCACACGATTATGGGATGCCTACAGGCCACAGGCGTACCAAGCTATCTCCTCATAGGTCCAGACCGAGGGGAAGAGATGGATGAGCTTATCCCGCTCCGCCGGACTCGCCGTGTAGAAGTGACGGTTCAAGGTGCCGGACCAGAACCGGTAGACAGCGTACCCATCCTGAGGCTGGAGTCCGGCCGGGTACCGTCAGTGCCGGTTTTCTCACCAACATGGACCACATGGAGAAGAACCACGGCATGTGCTGGAAATTCGATGGCTTGCGCGAGTTGGTCGATTATGCGGATATCCACGCCCTGACCGCCCCGCGACCCCTGCAATGCCAGAACGGCTTGCTCGAACCGCCCAGCCAGTTCTATGTCCCCCTCGCTCGTCAAGCGAGGGAGGAGGTCCGGACGATCTACCGAGACATGGACAGGCCCGAGAACGTGGTTCTGGACGTCCACCGCGAAGGCCACGTGATCGACCTGCCCGCCCTGCTCTACTTTCTCGACAAGCACCTGCAGTAGCACTGACACGGACCGCGTCGAATCCTGACACACCGTTTGTCATCCTGAACGCAGCGCAGCGGACTGAAGGATCTGGGCTGCGAGCACAAGCCACCATTCGATGGCCAGATCCTTCGCTGCGCTCAGGATGACAAGAGGATGCGTGGAGATAAGACTCCACCCTACAGCGACCGACACGTTCATTCAACTGCCCAGCCCGATCGACCGGGCTGTCATCTGGACGGGGATTGAGGCGATGGCAAGTCCTCGATCCACGTGTCATTCTCCCGGCTGTCGCCGCAGATGACGATCCCGAGGGCCGCCTGGGCCAGGAAATCCGCCCCATGCGGCTTGCAGGCCGCCAGTTTCTTCTTCATTCTACATGCTGAGGGAGAGTGCCATGTCGCCTGCCTTCAGATCGAACGCCACGAACGTCTCTTTGCCATTCACCAGGAACGTGCCACTGCGGAAATCCCGCTGCGACTTCACTTGGCGCAAGTCCGTCCCGTTCACCTGGACCCGTTTCAAGGCACGGTCGTGGAGAGCCAGTGTAAAGTTGTCCGTTGGGAACTTGGTATTGATCCGGCACTCGGCGCCGTTCACGGACAGATCGCTCAGCTCCCGTGCCATCCAGTAGCGGCCGATCTCACTGTTCTTCATCCAGATGGTTTTCGTCTTGTCCGGGTCATAGGCATCGAGCCGCTTCTTGACCTCTTTGAGAACCTGGAATCCGATCCGGTCGTTGACGTAGAAGCACGGCCAATGGCCGACGAGGATCGCCGGGCACTCTTGGGCGAGGACGGCCGGCAGCCGCCCGCCCTGCAGATCGGCCGTGATGAACAGGTCGGGATTCGACGTATCGTAGCCGGTGGCCCCGAACCAGTCGCCGCCGCAGCCGATGATACTGGCAATAGCATGGCCCTTGGCCTTGTCCACATGCCGGAGCGGCACCTCGGGCATCTTCTCCATCTCCATGTTCAGGAAATAGAACGGGCGGGGATTGTGGTTGACCGCCAGAGCCGCATCGAGGACCGCCCGCGCATAGGCGATCTCTTTGCGTTTGCCGAACGCGCCGGGGCTTGTCACGCCGTCACAGGCGATGCCGACGTTCTTGAGCAGTTGCATGGCAGCCGTGATGTACTCCGTCAGTTGGTCCACCGGCGGGTCCACCCACTCGCCCTGCTCCCATTGATCTGTCAACTTCCACGTCTTGAGGTCCACGACGTGCGTATGCGTCAGCATCTCCGGCGTCAGGTCAAAGCTCTTCCAGATTGTCTCTTTCGTGACGCGCAGCCAGTCCTTCAATTCCTGCTCCGGAAAGCCGGGAAAGCCCTGGTCGATCCGGCCGACTCCCGCCGGGAAGGGAACCATGCTGAATTTGCCGCGGACACCCTGTTCGCCGCACCATTCGCCCCACTCGGCCGCGAACGCGGCGGGGATGGCGTGGGGCATCTTGTCGAGCTTGTCATAGTGCACCTCCCAGCCGTCGGGCGCTGAGTCCGGCTTGTACTTTAAGCGCCAGTCGTGCCGCTGTTTGATCCAGTAGTACGCCTTGTTGATCACCGGGCACGAATCGTCGATGATCAGCGACAGCGGCGTCCGTCGCAACGGATTGCAGACCTCAACCTGCGGGCGGCCCTGAGCCGCGACACGGTTTTCCGATACCTCCAGCCCCACACCGGCTGCCGCTATGGCGCCAAGAAAGCCACGACGGGTCAACTCATTTCTCATGCCTGCCTGCCTTTGCCATCTTTCATCCATCGCACGGAGCACTACCGTTTTCCGGAGGCGATTACGCGACCTTGCCGTGAACCTCGCGGATCGCGTCGATGAGGTAGTTGTCGATCTTGTCCGTGTATTTTGTGCCCATCCGGACAATGGCGAATCGGTCGCAGACCCCCAGCGTTTGCCGGCAGGTGCCGGCGCCATACTGAATGGCCTTGCCTGCCGGGCTGGTGAACGAGGGCCAGTTCGGATGCCGGGCGCGCTTGTTGATGACGGACTCCTCGAGGGGCAGCAGAACCGAGCCGGTCAGCGTCGAGGCCGGGACCTTCCGCTGGCGCAGCTCCTGGAGACAGCGGTCGCGGGCCGCCTTATCCTTCAGCTCAAAGCCCACGCAATAGCCGATATCGCCCCCCGGATCGGGCCGCTGCCGCAGGCGAATGCCGGGGATGCCCTTGATGCCGTCGTAGACGGTCTGGGCGTGGCCGCGCAACCGGGCAATCATGCGATCGAGCTTCGTGAGTTGCGCCCCCAAGACAGCGCCCGTGAACTCATTCATCCGGAAGTTTTCACCGGCAAAAGTCTTTAGTTGACTCGACCCGATGCGTCCGATGAAGGGCTGGCGGATCCCACCCATGTCGTGGAACCGGGCCGCACGCTCGTAGATCATCGGATCGCTGGTCACTACCGCGCCACCTTCGCCGGACGTGATCATTTTGTTGATCTGGAAGCTGTAGATGCCCACGTCGCCCAGGGAACCGAGCTTCTTGCCGTGATAAGAACCACCGACGCACTGGGCCGCGTCCTCCAGAACCGCGATCTTGTGCCTGCGGGCGATTTCCAGGATCGGGTCCAGGTCACAGAGTCCTCCGAGCAGGTGCACGGCGATGACCGCCTTGGTTCGCGGCGTGATCTTCCGCTCGAAGTCTTTCGGGTCGAGATTGAACGTGCGGTCGATATCCGCAAAAACCGGCAGCGCCCCGGCGTGGACCACGCACGTGTAATCCGACCACCATGTGTACGCCGGGACGATGACTTCATCGCCCGGCCCGATGTCCAGGCCCGCCACCGCACAATCGAGAGCCGCCGTGCCCGAGGTCACACCGAGGGCGAAGCGGGTGCCCATGTACCGGGCGAAGTCTTCCTCGAAGCGCTGCACCTTCTCGGGCCGGCCCGGTCCCCAATAGCGAAAGGGCGAGCCGGATTCCAGAACCTCGCGCAACGCCTGCTGTTCCCGCTCATCGAAGAACTGCGGCCCGATGTACTC